>DASXMA010000283.1:0-4613 GCA_036495965.1 Mycobacterium sp. | reverse complement strand
ATCGCCGCACCGTCGTCTGCCAACAGGTTCGCCAAGCGGTCGATCGCCTCTTGGGCTTCGGCCAGGTCGCCCTCGGCGCCACGCTCCAGCAGCGCCTCCACCAGAATGCTGGTGCCCAAAACGCCATATCCGAGCCGTCCTTCCTGGTGCAGCTCATCCACGGCTTTGCGCATCACCGCAATGGCAGCATCGCGGTCGCCGCGCCTGGCCCTCTCTCCGGCGGCCAACAACTCGGTGAGCGGGACCAGGGAGGGCATACGCTCGCGCTGCCACTCGCGGGCCTGCACCATGAGCTCCAGCCCGCGGTGACGGTCGGCCGCGGCGTCCCGATTCAGCAGCGCGGCACCCAACGAGTACTCGGCGAAGATCAGTGCGATATCGCTGCTGGCCCTTTGGGCGGTCTGCACCGCCTCCTCGATCGTGCGCATCGTGGAGTCATCGGCCCGAAGCACCCCGTAGGCTATCGCGCCGTAGGTCCAGGTGACGACAACGCCGAGGGTTGCCGGGTCGCTGTTTCGGGCCATTGCGACGGCGTCGTCGAGGTCCTGCCGCCACGCGGGACGGCCCAGCCACCATCGAGCGACGCCGCGAAATGCCACCGCGACCGCCAGCGGTGATCCCAGACCGAAGCCGGCGCCCTTGGCGGGGTCACCGGCGGCCAGGTCGACGATGGTTTGTGACCACCGCAAGATCTCGCCGAATTCGCCGCTAGCGAACCAGTTGGCGAACGCTACGAACGCCAACCCTATGGTCAGGGCGGGATCGCCGATCGACTCGAGCAGCGCCATCTGTTCGGAAGCCAGCCGCGACTGTTCGGAAGCCAGCCGCGACCCCTCAGGCGAACGCCCGGCCATCAGGGGCTCGGTGGCCAGCCCGGTCATGCCGATGGCCAGCGAGACCTTGTCCCCGGCCGCGCTGCACAACGCCCGCAGCTCGGCGAAGCGGCCCCAGATTTCCTGAACGTTTCGCGCTTGCCAGTCGGTGGCACACAGCATGGTGCGGGGGCCGATGCGCATCGACAATTGGTCGGGGTCGTCGGCAGGCAGCGCGTCGGCGATCCGGCGTGCCCGCTCCCAATTGACCCGGGCAGCGCCGACATCGCGGTTGGTTGACCACGCGCCGGCGCGCATGTGCCAGCCATACGCCGCGCGCAGCTCGCCGGCGGCCTGCAGATGTTCGGCGATCAGCGCCCCGTTCTCCTCCACCGAACCCAGCGCACGTTCTTGGATCGCGGCGGCCAGGCGCCGGTGCCACTGGGCGCGATCGGATTTCAGCTGCGATTCGTAGGCCACCGCGCGGATCAGCGGGTGCCGGAAGGCGTACTCGGCGCTCGGGGTGAACCGCACCTGATCGATCAGCTCCGCACTGAGCAGTTCGTCGACCACCGGATCGATGCCCAGCGCGGCGAGCAGCTCGGCCCCGAAGCGGGCTCCGATCACCGACGCCGCGGTCAACGTCCGCTTGGCCGGGGTGTCCAGCCGGTCGATGCGCGCCTCGATGGCCGCCTGCACCGTATCCGGCACGCTCAGCTCTGCGACATCCACCCGACAGACATAGCCGCCGCGCTCACCGGCCAGCACCCCGCGCTGGGCCAACTCGCGCACCATCTCCTCGGCGAAAAACGGATTCCCGGCGGCCCGCTCGGCGATGATCGCCGCCAGCTGGTCGACCGAGGGATCCGACCCCACCAGCTCACCCAGCAGCGCCGCGGCGTCCGAATCACCCAGTGGGGCAAGCGCGATCGTCTGCGCGCCGGGCACCCGCGTCAACGCTCCCTCATACTCCGGGCGGGCGGTGATCAGCACCAGCGACGGGGTACGCGGAATGACGGCGAGAAAGTCGGCCAGCATCGACTCGCTGACCGCATCGATCCACTGGGCATCCTCGATGATGAAAAGCGCCGGTTCGCTACGCGCCAGCGACGCGGTGTTGATCAGCGCGGTCAACCGGCGCCGCCGCGCATCCGGGTCGATCTGGGGCGGCGGCACATCGGGGTCGGCGATGCCGAGCAGATCATCAAGCAGCAGCAGATCCTGCGGGTCGGCATCCGGGACTTGTTCCCGGACCCGGGTCCGGGCGGTTTCGCCGTCGAGGTCGACCACGCCGGTGCCCGCCCGCAGCAGTCGCGCCACGGTATAGAACGGGACGTCGCTAGCATGCGACTCGCAGAAGGCCCAAAACACCTCGACCCCGCGATCGGCCGCCCGTGTCGCGGCCTCCCGGGCCGCCCGGCTCTTGCCGATGCCCGGCGGTCCCACCACACCCACGACACCACCGCGACCACCGATCGCGCGGTCCACCATGGCCTCGAGGGCCGCCATCTCCCAGCGGCGACCGACCAGGCTCGCCTCGGCGCGCCCGACCAGGCCATGCGGCGGGCCGATCGCCACCAGTCGGCGCGCGCGCACCGGTTCGTCGGCCCCCTTGATGCGCACCCACTCCGGTTCAGCCAGCATCACGGTGTGCTCGACCAGCCGCGCGGTGGACTCCGACAGCATCACCCCGCCCGGGGGCGCCACCGATTCCATCCGCTGGGCAAACCCGACCTGCTCACCGATGGCTTTGTAGCCCAGCGACCCCGAACCGATCTCCCCGGCGATCACCCGACCCGAATTCAGGCCCGCTCGCAACCGCAGCGTCACACCGTCGCGGCGAGCCACCTCGGTGGCCAACTGGTTCGCCTCGTGCTGGATGGCCAGCGCGGCAAGGCACCCCCGAAAAGCGTGATCCTCCAACGCCACTGGGGCGCCGAAGATCGCCATCACCCCGTCGCCGGTGTACTCCACGCTCCCGCCGCCGTAGCGGCGCACCACCGCCGCCGAGCGCTCCGCCAGCTCGGTCATGATGTCGCGCAACCGCTCCATATCCACGGTGGCCGCGATGTCCATTGAGCGCACCACGTCGGCGAACAGCACCGTCACCTGCTTGTACTTCGCTGTATCATCCGAAGCCGCAGTGGGGGCACCGCACTCGTCACAGAACTTGGCATTCTCCCGCAGCCCAGTACCGCACGACCCGCACACCACGCCCGTAGTCATCCGAGCACCACCGATCCAGGGTCCCGACTACCCCGATTGCCCAAGAGTAGGGCGTTCACCAGCATGTCGACGGGCAAAATGAACGACATTTACGTCGCTACGGCTTCGGCATCTTCTCAGGCGCTGCGCACTGGCCTGGCTCGATCGCTCAATTTGCTCCGACGGACAACCCGGTCAGCAGACAGGACCCCGGACAGGCATGCCGTCGCGATAACGACTACCTTCAGCTATAAGCACCCAGTCAGGGGCAGCCATATCAGCCAAGAGCGCAAAGGGGTTCTCGTGGCCGACACCGACGACACCGCAACTCTGCAGTATCCAGGGGGCGAGATCGACTTGGAGATCGTCCGCGCCACCGAAGGAGCTGACGGCATCGCGCTCGGCTCGTTGTTGGCCAAGACCGGCTACACCACCTTCGATAACGGCTTCGTCAACACCGCATCGACGAAGAGTGCCATCACTTACATCGACGGTGACGCCGGCATCCTGCGGTATCGCGGTATTCCGATTGAGCAGCTCGCCGAGAAGTCGACCTTCATCGAGGTCAGCTACCTGCTGATCTACGGCGAGCTGCCCAACGCCGACCAGCTGGCCGACTTCACGCATCGGATCCAGCGGCACACCATGTTGCATGAGGACCTCAAACGGTTCTTCGACGGCTTTCCGCGCAACGCGCACCCGATGCCGGTGTTGTCCAGTGTGGTCAATGCGCTGTCGGCGTACTACCAGGATGCGCTGGACCCGATGGACGCCGAGCAAGTCGAGTTGTCGACGATTCGCCTGCTGGCCAAGCTCCCCACCATCGCCGCGTACGCCTACAAGAAGTCGGTCGGCCAGCCCTTCCTCTACCCTGACAACTCGCTGTCGCTGGTGGAGAACTTCCTGCGGATGACGTTCGGCTTCCCGGCCGAGCCCTATCAGCCCGATCCCGAGGTGGTTCGGGCCCTGGATATGTTGTTCATCCTGCATGCCGACCACGAGCAGAACTGTTCGACATCAACCGTGCGCCTGGTGGGCTCGTCGCGGGCCAACCTGTTCACCTCGATCTCCGGCGGAATCAATGCGCTATGGGGCCCGCTGCACGGCGGCGCCAACCAGGCAGTGCTCGAGATGCTCGAAGAGATCCGCGAGAGCGGCGACGATGTCGGCGAGTTCGTCCGGAAGGTGAAGAACCGCGAGGCCGGCGTCAAATTGATGGGCTTCGGCCACCGCGTCTACAAGAACTACGACCCGCGGGCCCGCATCGTCAAGGAACAGGCCGACAAGATTCTGTCCAAGCTCGGCGGCGACGACGAATTGCTGGACATCGCCAAGGAACTCGAAGAGGCGGCGCTGACCGACGACTACTTCGTCGAGCGCAAGCTCTACCCGAACGTCGATTTCTACACCGGCCTGATCTACCGGGCCCTGGGGTTCCCGGTCCGGATGTTCACCGTGTTGTTCGCGCTGGGCCGGTTGCCCGGCTGGATCGCGCACTGGCGTGAGATGCACGACGAGGGCGACAGCAAGATCGGCCGTCCTCGCCAGGTCTACACCGGCTACACCGAACGCGACTACGTCGCGATCGACGCACGG
>DASXMA010000282.1:0-4265 GCA_036495965.1 Mycobacterium sp. | reverse complement strand
TCTGGAGTTAACGATGGCCACCATCAAGACTCACCTGCAACACATTTTCGACAAAACTGACACACACCGACAGGCCGAGTTGGTGCACCTTCTATTGGCGGTCATCCCGTAGTGGGCTCGAAGATCGGCTGTCTGCTCATTTGCCTTTGAGGCTGCCGATGCGGAGGGAGTAGTCAGTGCGTTTGGGTTGCGGGGTTTCCTCGAGGTCCTCGACGTAGCGTCTGGGGTTGCGGTCGACGATCGCCAATCCCTTGGTGGTGGGATGCTGCGTCATGAACTCGCGGTATTGCTGCCCGAGCGCTTCTCGAAGCCCGATTGGGGCGTGACGACGAAAGTCCGACAGTCCTTCGCGTTCCTCTTCGCCCATGTGATCGTCGTTGGCTACTCTGGTGCGACCGACCGCCGCCCACCACGGTTCAGTGCCGACCCGGGCCGCGTTGGCGTCGCGCACTCCGTCGCGAATGTCGTTGTGATCGCCGATGGCATCGAGCGTCTCGCCTTTGGGATCGTCGGCGCCCCGCTTGAGCAGTTGGGGGTAGAAAATCTTCTCTTCGATGTAGGCATGTACGTCGAGCTTGTCGCCTAGCGGACGCCACACCCGCTCGAGTGCGGTGTGATTTTCCGGCGCCTGCTCCTGCAAATCGTCCAGCCTGGCGAATTGTTCGCGGAACCAATTATGGTCAGCGAGGATCAATTCGGTGATGTCAGCCACTCCGACTCCCTGCCTCCCCTGACCACTACGCGTTGCGGCCATCGTGTCCCAGCTGGCCGAACCAGTCAATCCGCTCGTCAGCCGGCTACCCGTTGAAGGGAACAGACGTAACCTCGCCCTTAGCGGGCAGACGCAGAATCGACGGAAGGCTTGCAATTGTCCCCCCGAGACGACCACCGATACGTGATCATTGGCGCCGGCGCCATCGGCGGCACCGTAGGAGCAGTGCTGACGCGCGCCGATATGCCCACCGTGTTGATTGCACGTGGTCGCCACGCCGAGGTCCTGGCGGGCGCGGGCATAACGCTGAGGACGCCCGACGGCACATTCCGCACAGCAGTCACCTCGGCGTCCCAGCCCACGCAGGTGCGGTTGACCCATCGCGACGTGCTGGTCTTCACAACCAAGACGCAGCAACTCGATGCGGCACTGCAGGAATGGGCGGATCAGCCGGTCCATGGTCCGAAGGGCGTCATCGGAACCGCGGGCGAGCGACTGCCGGCGATGACCGCACTCAACGGCGTTGTCGCCGAAGAGAAAGCGCTGCGGTATTTCCGTCGGGTATTCGGTGTCTGTGTCTGGTTGCCTGCCGTGCATCTGGAGCCGGGAGAGGTGATCGTGCGCTCGTGGCCGGTGGTCGGCCAGTTCCATATCGCGCGGTGGCCCGCGTCGATCAGCACACCAGCCGACGCCGACCTGCTGACGGAACTCGTCGATATGTGGAGCGGCGCGGGGATCCGGGTGAACACGCCCGAGGACGTCGCCCCCTGGAAGTACAACAAGCTACTGAGCAACCTCGGCAATGCCCTGGGCGCCCTGTCCGCCGACCCGGCCGAGGCGAGCGAGGTGGTGACCGCGGTGCGCGCTGAAGGCGAGAACGTGTTGCGGCATGCGGGAATCGAATTCATCTCGTTCGAGACATCGACCGCGGCGCGTGCTGACGGACCGACCATACGCCCGGTACCCGGATGGAATGCCGGACCGAGCAACTCAACCTGGCAGTCGTTGAGCCGCAACACCGGCGATGTCGAGACCGACTTCCTCAACGGAGAGATCGTCCGGCTCGCTCACCGACACGGCGTCACGGCGCCACTCAATGCCGCGTTGGCAAGTGCAGCACGTGCGGCGGTCCAAAACGGCTTTGGCCCGAGCCATTACTCGGCGGCGCAACTGGCCGAATTCCTCGGGATCAACCCGATTACCACTGCACAAGATTGACCCGTAAGGGTCCCGTTACCGTCGCCTGGTGGGGCTGTCACCCCGACGGATGTGCATTGTTTGCCTTCTGTTAACGGGCGGGCGGATTGGGTCTGCGAACCTTGACAACGCACCGGGACGGCAGAGTCGCGGCGACTGGGAAGGGGCCGTCATGACAGAACACTTGCGCGCTTACAACAGTCTGTGGCAGGTCCGCAGTGACTCGTGGTGCCGATTGGAAGAAGCCGCTGACCGGCTGACGCGCCCGACTACCACAGGAGCGTTGAAGGACAAATACGTGAGCGCCTGCCAGGAATTGCTGGCGCGCCTAAGCACGCTGGAGCCCTATTGGGCCTATCCCGGCTCGCCCCAATTCGCAAGAATTCAACGACTTTTCGCTGCCGGCAGCTATGACAAGTTCACGCAAGAGGTTGTGCGGATCAACCGCGCGCTGACTACGGAGTCGTACCGCTCGGGAGACGTGGACAACGCCGGTGCCGACGACCTGGATATGTTTCCGTCTGATCCGCGTCAGCTCGAGCATCAACCGGCGACGCAGCGCGACCGTCCCTATTTCGAAGTGCTCGTCGTCGAAAAGATGACCGAAGACCAGGAATGGGCACTGCGCAACGAGGTGCGCAAGTGGCGACGCCCGGACGACGAATTCGTCTACGAGCTCGTGGTGGTGTCCAGTGGAGACGAGGCGCTCATCGCGGCACGGCTCAACGTCAACCTGCAGGCGGTGGTGATCCGACGGCGCTTTTCGCACCAGTCGACGCGGGACCTGTCGGCCCTCTCGGAGTTCGTCGATAGCGAGGTGTCGGACGAGTTGGCCGATCACCAGACGCCCGAAGAACGCGCGCAGATTCTCGCGGTTTCGCTGGCGAAGTTGCGGCCCGAACTCGACCTGTACCTCATGACCGAGATCGACGTGGAGGACATTGCCGGGCGGCTGGGCCAGTACTTCCGCAGGGTGTTTCATGCTCGAGAGGGCATGCTCGAGCTGCACCTGTCGATCCTAGAGGGTGTGGCGGCGCGCTACCGTACTCCGTTCTTCAGTGCGCTCAAGCAGTACAGTCATCGGCCCACGGGTGTCTTTCACGCCCTGCCGATTTCGCAGGGTAAGTCAATCGTCAACTCGCACTGGATCAAAGACATGGTGGGGTTTTACGGCCTGGACGTGTTCATGGCCGAGACCTCGGCGACGTGCGGCGGTCTTGACTCACTGCTCGAGCCGACGGGGCCGCTGCGTGAGGCTCAGCAGCTCGCATCGGAAGCCTACGGGTCGCGCCATACATACTTCGTCACCAACGGAACGTCGACGGCCAACAAAATCGTCACGCAGGCGTTGGTGGCGCCCGGCGACATTGTGCTGCTGGACCGTAACTGCCACCAGTCACATCACTACGGGATGATGCTCGCCGGCGCGAATGTCGTTTACCTAGAGGCCTATCCGCTCAACGAGTACTCGATGTACGGCGCGGTGCCGCTGCGCGAGATCAAGTCAAAACTGCTGGCGCTGAAGCGCGCCGGCAAGCTCGACCGAGTCAAGATGATGTCGCTGACCAACTGCACCTTCGACGGGATCGTCTATGACGTCGAGCGTGTTATGCAGGAGTGCCTGGCCATCAAGCCCGATCTGGTGTTCTTATGGGACGAGGCATGGTTCGCGTTCGCGCGTTTTCACCCGGTATATCGCACGCGCACCGCGATGGCGTCAGCACGGGCGTTGCGGGAGCGCCTGCACGACCCAGACCACATGCGTCGCTACGAGGAGCAGCTCGCCACCGACGCCGCCAAACCGCCCAGCGACGAAGACCTTTTGGACCGTCGGCTGATTCCGGATCCGGCGCGAGCCCGGGTACGGGCGTATGCCACCCAGTCGACGCACAAGACGCTGACCGCGTTACGGCAGGGGTCGATGATCCATGTCTTCGATCAGGACTTCGACCAGAAAGTCGCAGAGCCGTTCCACGAGGCGTACATGGCGCACACCTCGACCTCGCCCAACTACCAAATCCTCGCCTCTTTAGACCTCGGCCGCCGGCAGGTGGCGTTGGAAGGCGTGGAACTGGTGCAGCGACAGATCGAGAACGCGATGCAGCTGCGCGACGCGATCGACAACCACCCTTTGCTCAGCAAGTACATGCGCTGCCTCCGCACGTCTGATTTGATCCCGGAGCAGTTGCGGCCGTCGGCCATCGCCCAGCCCTTGCGGTCTGGGCTGCGAAACATGATGGCTGCCTGGGATCAGGACGAGTTCGTGCTCGACCCGTCGAGAATCACCTTGTTCATCGGACTCACCGGCTACGACGGAGACACCTTCAAACGCCAGCAGCTGATGGACCGCTACGGA
>DASXMA010000281.1:0-10359 GCA_036495965.1 Mycobacterium sp. | reverse complement strand
AGATGCTGACATCGTGCGCCGTCGAGAACACACCGGCATGCCCGGCCACTCCACCCATGCGGCGCGACGTCGGGTCATGCACGACGCCGCGAAGCAGGTAATCATAATCGGGATTCTTGCTCGGATCGGTTTTGCTTTCGTCGTCGTGTGTTGTTGGTGCGATGCGCTACAAAAGACCGGTGCTCCATGTCCCCGCAGGACAGGCGACCGGCACGCGCCCTTTTGGCGCGGGAGCCCACGCAATCGCGGCTCCTCTCATCGTGTGTGGACCACATGCTTTGGCTGGGGGAAGATAGCGGGTCTCTGCCATGCCAAGCGGCGCAAATACGTTTTGCTGAGCGTAGACGTCTGCTGTCTCGCCGGTGACTTTCTCGATCAGCGCGCCAAGCAGAATGAAGTTGATGTCGGCGTAGCGGAAAACCTCACCGGGAACCGACTGCAGCGGCGTGGTGAGCGCACGAAGAATGCCTTCTGTTTTATCGGCTGCGTCCAGTCCCCACGGATCTTTGAGGCTTACGTCTCCCTCGTCTCCCGCTACGCCTGAAGTGTGCGTGAGCAACATGCGGACCGTCACCTTTGCACGCTGGGGATCGTTCGCCGTGTTGAAGTCAGGCAAATACTTCTGCACGGGATCGTCGAACGCAACCTTGCCTTGTTCGTAAAGCTGCATGACGGCAGTCGCCGTTGCGAGGCACTTCGTCAACGACGCCATGTCGAAGATCGTGTCCTCGGTCATCGGCTCTGCAGGTGCGGGCGATCCATCTAGCCCCGGTTCGCCGGCCAGCTTGCGCGAGCCAAAAGCCTGGTGGAACACGATCTTGCCGCCGTGCCCGATGACAACCACAGCACCTGGCAGTCTATGTGCCGCAATCGCATCGTTCATCAGCTTTGACACTGTTGCGAACTCAGGTGCCGGGGCCGCATCCGGCAGTGGGGAGCCTGTTACGAAATCGGGTGCGGGAGCCGCAGCCGGCGCCTGCGTTGCCCGCGCGCTGTCGCTTACCGCCGTGTGCGCTGCATTGCCGCGTGAGCAAGCCGCAGCGAGTGTAAGCATGACAGTTCCAACAGCAATGGCCTTTCGCACAGGTGGCTTACCGAACATTAACCGCTCCGGGTTTGACGCCAGCTTCATGGTTGAGACATCTACGGCCCAGGCTATGTGACCGTTGCAGTCCGCGGTCATGATCTGCCGGAAAACGGCGACTTCTACCGGTAACCCTGCATATTCCGTCGTATTGCTGGACCGTGCAGCGGGAGAGCGCAGTTGGACTGACTACGTCGGTCGCCGTCGCGCACGCAGCCTCCGGGCACAGGGCAACCGTTTTATAGGGCTCTGACCTGCGATAACCGGCAGGATACGCACCAGCCGGGGTATGACTCCGACCGTGCAAGCTCCGCCAACCGGATGGCGAAGATGGTCGCGTCGGACGATCGCCGGTAGGAGGCATTGGTCTATCACCGCGGTTGGTCGAGGTAGCGGCGCGCGCCCCAGTAGTCTGCGTCCAGTCGAACCGGGGTGATGCGCACTGGTGCCGTCTTGTCGAATGCCTCGATCATGTCGCCGTTCCCGGAATACATGGCCACGTGGTAGATCGCGTCGGGATTGTCGGGGTCCATGCTGCCGTGCGAGTAGAAGAGCAGATCGCCGGGTTGCAACGCGGATTTGTCGATGGGGCGGCCCCGGCTGTCGGCGGCTTGCGGGCCAGCATCGCGGGCCAGGGTGATGCCGTACACCTGGTAGATGGTGGAGGTGAAACCGGAGCAATCGAACCCGAACCCGGCACGGCCGCCCCACAGGTAGGGGACGTTCACGAACGCGGCGGCGTACCGGACCAGATCGGCTCCGGTGGGATGCGGTATGTCCGTGGGCTTTTCGTAGACCGCCACCGTTCGGGCATCCAGCCACTTCGGGCCGCGATCGGGGGTGGCCACCTGAACGGCCTTGTCGGTGCGGCTCAGGACGGGAAGCCTGGTGTTGGTACTGATCTCGAGGTCCCGATCGGAGAGTCCGGATTCGCGGTACAGCCAGGTGGTGACGCCGCGATCGGCCAGCGCGAAGGGAGCCTGTTCCTTCAGCGCGCCGTAGCTGGGGTCGGTCGTCAACTGGGCCTTGGGAATCCAGCCGGGATAGCCCAGGGGGTCCTTCGGTGTGGGCTGGCCGGGGACCAGTACGTCGTCCCAGTCGCCCTGCTCCCCCACCACAAAGACGCGGTCGCCGAAGAGGGCCTGCGTGTGGTTGAGATCGTCCGAGGTGAGCACTTCCTGCTGGGCCAGCGTCATGCCCGACAGCCAGCCGCGAATATCGACCGGATTTGTCAGGGCGGAATGGTCGACTGGACGCGGGCTCTGCGGCGTGGCCCACACCGTGGCCACCGAAACGGCGACATAAGCGCTGCGCGCCTCCGACGGCCCGGAGAGGTTGGCAGGGTCAGCGGTTACGGATACTGCTACCAGCCCGGTGGACAAGACGCCGGCGGACAAAACACCGGCAAGCACTGTTCGGGTCGCGGCGACGGTCACGTCCGTCGACGTTATCGGAGCCGTGCAGGTGTGTCCGGTCGGCGCGCTGGAACACGTCGCAGGCAGGGATGTCGATGGCGTCGGACACCCGTGCAGGGCCGGTGCCCGTCGACGCCGACCCGGTGGCCGACGTGCTGGCCGAGTCCGAGCCGCCCGTCACCGACCCGCCGCCGCCCGCCGAGCCCGAGCCCGCCCCGCCGCCGCCCGTCGTCGGGCCGTCGCTGGGCCGCCGCCCGGGCCGGCCGCCGATCAACGGCCGGCGACGGGACGAACTAGGCAATAGTTAGGCAATCCGGCCTCGAGCCACCCATTACAGCAAAACCCCCACGCAGCGACGACTACGGTGGTCCCTGTTGCAGTCAGTTGTATGACTGATTCCCTTTGGACGTACAGCACCCCCCGTGCTGGTATCCCTCATCACTCGGAGGCTCCCGATGGATACCCCAGCAGACCTCGTCGTCACCGGGACGACGGTGCACACGCTCGACCCGCAGACGCCCACCGCCGAGGCGTTCGCGGTGACAGGTGGGCGGATCGCCGCCGTGGGGACGGCCGACGACATAGCGGCCCTGGCCGGACCGCGCACCGAGGTGCTCGACGCCGCAGCGATCGGCGGCCGGGCGGTGGTCCCCGGACTCGCCGACGTCCACATCCATCTCGGCCTGGGCGGTACTCAGGCGGTGTACGAGCTCATTCTTGTACCCACGGACGCTCTCGACACCGTGCTCGACAAGGTGCGCGAGCGGGCCGCGGGGCTCGGCCCAGACGAGTGGGTCGTCGGCGGTATCGTCGCCAGTCCTATCATCGACGTGCTTTGCGAGAAGCGGGCGATCGAGCGGCTCGACGAGGCCGCCGACGGCCGGGCGGTGGTCTTGCGCGACGAGTCCCTGCACAACCGGTGGGTGAGCTCGCGGGCCCTGGAGCTGATGGGGGTCACCGAGAGCACTCCCGATCCCGACGACGGGAAATATGTACGCGACTCCGAAGGACGTCTGACGGGGGTGCTAGTCGAGCAGGCGTCAGTGGTCGGCGAGGAGGCCATGCAGGTGTCGATCATCGACCTGCCCGGTCGGCACCGCGTGGCATACCGCCGCGCTCTGGAGATCGTCAACTCGTACGGCATCACCGCCGCGCAGGACGCGGCACTCCTGGAGTATGGGCTGGCGGCTCTCGCCGAGCTCGATGACGCGGGAGCGCTGTCGGCGCGCGTCGTCGGGTCTCTCCCCGTGCGTCCCTACCTGGACGTGGGCCCGACCGGTGGCCCGCTGCTCGCCGCGGCGCCGGGCTACCGTCGCGAGCGCGTCCGGCCCGACTTCGTCAAGCTCTTCCTCGACGGGGTGCCGATGACCCGCACCGCGCTCATGCTCGGTCCCTACCGCTGCCACGGCGACCACGAGGACCCCGCCCACCGCGGCGAGCCGTTCTGGAGCCACGACGACCTCGTCGGTGAGCTGCGGCGCTGTGCCGATCTCGGCCTCGGCGCGAAGCTGCACTGCACCGGCGACGGCGCTGTGCGCATGGCGCTCGACGCTATCGAGCAGGTCCGCACGAGCCACGGCACCGGTCCGCGCTACCAGATCGCTCATGTCTTGTTGATCGACGAGGTCGACCTGCCCCGCTTCGCAGCGCTCGACGTCGTGCCGGACGCCTCGCCCTACATCTGGTCCCCGAGCCCGATTCTCGACAGCATCGCCGAGCAGGTACCCGAGTCGACGATGTCGCGCATCTGGCCGTTCCGCGACCTCGTCGAGTCCGGGGCCCTGCTCGCCGCCGGGTCGGACTGGCCAGTCGTGCCGCTGCCGAACCCGTGGCTTGGCCTCGGCACGATGGTCACTCGGTCTGACCCCGACGGCTTCTCGCCGGGACGGCTCAACGGTGCGCAGGCACTGTCGGTGGAGCAGGCGCTCGCCGCGTTCACCCGCAACCCAGCGGTCGCGATGGGCCTCGGGGACATCACCGGCGCGCTGCGGCCCGGCCTGTCCGCCGACTTCGCCGTGCTCGACCGAGATCCGTTCACCGTCGATCCGGACGAGATCGCCCGCACCGTCGTTGCACAGACCCGGTTCGAGGGCCGACGGGTGTACGAGCACGCGCTCTGAGCGCGAGCGGTTCTGCCCCCGGCATCCCCGGACCGGGCGCGCATGTCACCGACGTGCGGCGCCCCGCCCGCGGGCGCCTTAGCCGCGGTTGACGTTGTTGCTCGGCACCGCTGAAACGTACACTCGATCTCGCGAGTCCGCAGGACGTGCGGGCTTCGCCTGCCCCGCGTACATAAGCAACGGAAAGACTCTCAGCCGGACCGGTACGACCCGCTGGACGGCTGGCACCCGGGCCGCACGCCGATCAACGGCCGGCGACGGGACGAACTAGGCAATAGTTAGGCAATCCGGCCCCGAGCCACCCATCACAGCAAAACCCCCAGGGTGTTTGACCTGGGGGTTTCTTCTAGTGGAGCTAAGGGGACTCGAACCCCTGACCCCCACACTGCCAGGACCAGGCAGGAGCGGTGACCAGGCACGATTCCACGAAAAGGCCGTGTAGTCGACGTCGCCGTAGCAGGGGCTGTATTCGCCGTTGTCGTCAAGAATGTCGTCAGGACTCCGCCGAAACGCGTAGCGCCGGGGAAAGGCCTGGCCCCACGGAAGTCCGAGTAAGTACCGCATAAGCTCGCGCTACCGGCACCTGGGCGACCGGGAAACCGCCGGCCGGTTGCGATCTTCCGCCTGCTGCGAATTCGATCAGAAGTCGTCGTCGTCACCGCCGTCACGAGGATCAAACAGCTCGACGTCGTCCTCGTCCCCATCGCTGCCAGCATCGAAAAGCTTCCGAGAGGGCTGAACAGGCTCCCGGTCATCGAGCCTGGCCGCGATCTCTGGCCACATGGACTCGGGCACGACGGCCTTGACCGCATCGATCACGCGGCCGATCTGCACCCGCATCTGGGCGACATCCTTGTCCGGGTCGCGGGCTCCGAGGACGGCCTGGAGTTTCTCGGCGGCTCGGAGTCCGGTCTCAACGCTGACTTCAGTGCCATCCTGCACCAGGCCCTCGAAGGCTCTGACCATGATCGTCTCGAGGTACGCCAGCGGGGTGAGGGCGGTGGCTACGCCAGCTACGAAGTCGATCTGGCTCTCGGCGGCCCGACGCTCCACAATTTCGCGGTAAGCAGCCTGGGCAATGTGCTGAACCGGAAAGTGGCGGCTCGCGTGGTTGCGCACGCTGTCCAGACTCAGCTCACCGGTGCCGTCTGCGGCAACCGCACGGACAATCTGGGCATAGGACGCTGCCCTGGCCAGCATCGCGTTGACCAACTCGCGAATGGAGTCGGTGCGGCAGACGTGGCAGCGGGGTTCGGGACGGAAGGTGTCGGGAATCATGGGTGTCCTCCTCTGGTGGGGGTTGCTGTCACCCTTTAAAAGCCCGAACGACTCCTAAAACAGGGTCCGGATCTGCAGGGGCGGCGATCTTCATGCCGCGTGGACCTTGGCAGACGTCTTGCTGGCAGTCTTACTGCAGCTCGGGCTGGGGCAACGCCGTAACCAATTTCCCCGGATCGACGTCCAGGCCAGCAGCGATCTTGACGATCGTTTCCAGCCGGAGACTGCGCTGACCGCGCTCCACCTTGCCCAGTTGCGTCCAGTGGATGCCGCATCGAACGGCAGCCGCTTCCTGGCTCAGCCTCAGTTCCAGCCGGCGTTGCCTGACCCGTTCGCCAAACACGCGGGTGGTCTCGTTGAGCGCGGAGGACTCGGCTCTAGGCATCGTTGCCAACCTCATACGGCCCGGGCGTAACAGGCCAGAGCGTATAATACTCATGCGTATTGCTCCCATGCGTTATAGGCCTTATACTTTAAGTGAAGGTTGAGTCCGGACGGGGCAGATGCAGAGGCGGGAGGTGATGGTCCGATGGCCACAAGAGCTCTTGCCGAATTGATCACGGTGCAAGAGGCAGCAGACCGACTCGCCGTCAGTCGCTGGATGATCTACCGACTGATCTGGGAGAACAGGATCGCATCCGTCCAGATCGGCAGGTGCCGTCGAATTATTCGGCATTCCTTCGAAAACTACCTCGCCGGCTTAATCGAGGAGTCAGCCTGATGGCTGTCCGCGGAAAGCCCAGACGTAACCCCAACGGCCAGGGCAGTGTCTATCGTCGCAGCGACGGCCGGTGGGAGGCCAGGGTTTTTGTCGACATCCCCGACGGAAGACGCAAGCGGATCAGCGTCTACGGCGACACCGAACGAGCCGTCATGGACAAACTCGGCAAGATCCGCGACCAACAGCGACGGGGAATAATCACCGCGACAACAACATTGACTGTTGCCGAATACATGACCTACTGGCTCGAGAACATCGCCGAGCCCAGTATTCGGCGCACGACGTACGCGACGTACGAGGGAGAAGTGCGCCTGCACATTATTCCCGGCATCGGTAAGCGCAAGCTGAAGTCGCTGCAGCCGGCCCACATCCGCGCATGGGTGACGGGACTACAAACCCGCTGCCAATGCTGCACGCAGGGCAAGGATGCCGGCCGGGCCGAAAAGTCCAAGGCACGGTGCTGTGCTCTGCAGCCACCGCAATGTTGCAACCACGTGCTATCTGCGAGTTCCATCCGACACATCCTGCGGGTGCTGCAAGCGGCTTTGCAGGATGCGGTCGACGAAGAGCTACTGAGTCGCAACGTCGCGCGCCTGGTGCGGTTGCGCGGCGCAGACGTTCGGAAGGTCCGTGCATTCACCCGGCCGGAGGCAGTTCGCTTCCTGAAGGTCGCCGAAGAACACCGGCTGTACGCACTGTGGGCGGTCGCGCTATCGATGGGGCTTCGACGGGGTGAGGCCCTCGGGCTCAGGTGGCAAGAGGTGGACCTCGAAACCGGACGCGTCACGATCAACCGGGCGCTACACCGCGTGGATGGCGAATTGAAGCTCGAAGACGTCAAGACCGAAGGCTCCGCGGCGGTTCTGCCGCTCCCCCGGCCGCTTGTCACGATCCTGGCAGCGCACCGCCGGCGCCAATTGAAGGAGCGCTGGACTGCCGGTTCGTCGTGGCGTCACACGGGGCTGGTGTTCACAACCGCCGTCGGTGGACCCATCGAACCCCGAAACGTCAATCGCATGTTCCGCAACCTCTGCAAGAAAGCAGACGTGCCTCAGCTCAGAGTGCACGATCTGCGGCATTCCTGCGCCACACTGCTTTTCACAATGGGGGTCGCGCCGGCGACGGTCCAGAAGATCCTGCGACACAGCTCGATATCAGTGACAACGGGCACCTATGTCGAAGTGATCGAAGCAGTGCAGCGCGACGCCCTGGACACTATGACCTCGCTATTCCCCACAGACGACGCCACCGTTGACACAACCCAGAGACTATTCCCGGCCGACGCCTAAACATCAGATGCCCGACGTAACACTCCTGGACGATGTCAGCCGGGCTCCGCCGACCGGCGCGTCCTGGGATATCAAATGCTCACCGCTGCCACGGCGCTGGTGATCCTCGCGGCGCACATCTGTGACTCCGGGCAGCGCGCCGACATGGAAACCGGCATGGCCCAACTGTTTGCCTCCGAGACGGCGATGCAGATCGCGTTCGACGCCGTGCGCATTCACGGCGGCGACGGCTATTCCACCGAATTCGACGCCCAAGGGTCCCACTGAATCCCACACCATCACGCTGATTTGCGATGAACCGTGGGCAAAATGTGGGCAAGGACCGGGGCCTGTCCGTCCAATGATCCTCTCTGAAAGAGCGGCCCAATGATGCTACCGGGGGGCCGCCAGCGGTCACGGCGCATTGGGCGGAGGTCGTCAGTATTCGCGGCATTAGTACTCCGCGCAGACCTGCCAGAGAGTCCGAACCTAAACGCGCAGCACGCCTCAATCGTTGTCGGTGCCGAAGACGATGCTCTCCCTATGACGCCCCATATCTCAGGCGGGGACTAATAGATCCGTAGACAGAACCGCTAGGCGATCTTCTAGACGCACGGAAACATTGTGGAGCTAAGGGGATTCGAACCCCAGCCTCTACCTGCGGAAATACAGTCTGACCTGCAGGTTCGCTCCGTCTCGTTCCGATTCAGTCCCGCTCGTTACCTGCGGTTTCGTTCTCCGGTCTTGACGGCGTCAAGGGCAACCACCAACAGGTTCGGCTCCTGCCTGTGGACTCACTGGTCGGAGGCGTTTAATCAGCACAGTTCGATAGTGGCCTCGGACACGATTTTATCGGCGTCCTCGGACGACGTCACTACGCCGGTCGCCAGCACGGCTGCCCTGCCCGCGTCGTGGTCCATCGGTCCATTTGGGTCGCTGGGTGTGCTGACCACGCAGGCTGCATAACCGGCTTTCAGCAGAGCTGCAGGGTCACCCTTTACGCCGTCCCGCGCGACCAGGCGGAGGTAGTCTGTTTCCTCGCACAGATTCGCCTGGTCCCAGCCGCAGCTGTTATCGGCATGCGCGATGCCCAACGTCCACGCGCCACCAAGAACATAAGTAACGGCGGCCGCGAGCGTCAGTATGACTTTCTTCATCGCTGTGTATCGCCTTGTTGTCGTATGGGCCGAGCCAGCCTACTGCCGAATCCCCGGTATTCGCCCGTCACCGCGAGCGATGGTAGCGTCACCCAGCCCGGCTGCCCGGATCGCCGCCTTCATTGTTGCATCGGTGGTGGCGCTGATCTCCTGATGGTTACTGCTCCCGTTGCATGCACGGTTTGTGCTGCCGGGCGCCTGCGGAGGCTGTGTCGTGGCTCCTCGTGACGTCCCCGGCGGTTGTTGGCTGGCGCTGGGCGGTCGACGTGCTGCATGCCTGCGGCACGCGTACATTTGGCACATCTGTTGGGACTCAAAGGATTCCGATACCGACGAGTAAAGAACTACGTGCGCGACGCCGCGGATCTCACTAGATGTTGCCTTCGTGTGTCGGGATCCACGCGGCGGCCTACCTCCAAAGCGGGAGCGATGACCCCTCGTCGGGGTGACGCGGGAGGCGATTGTGGGTGGTCACACTTTGCTTCACCGATGGGCGATGGTCGTCGCGGCAGAAGGAAAGAGCATCCATGAACTTCAAGGACGTCATCGCCATCCTTGACGACTCGGTGGGCGGCCCCGACGCGGAAGTGGCTTCCCACGGCCCGTTCTGGAGAGACACCGCGCGCGACCGGTTCGTCGCCATGAGGATCGGCGGACGGCGGCTCGTCATCCCCGGCGACGGGGACAACTCTAACTTGGTGAAGTCGCTGAGGGCCAAACCGTTTGGTTCCGACTTGCCGGATCCCCCCGAGGGCGCCGTGACGCCCGTGATGCCCGCATACCTTCCTCCTGTACCGCCCGAATCCATCAACAGGATCGTGCGGTGGATTAACAACGGTTGCCTGGAGGTCTGAGTCGGCTTCTCCCTCCAAGGCGGTAGCGATAAACCCCCTATTGGGGGTGAACGAAACTGCCATCGCCACGAGACTTGAGTCACAAGCGTGGGTCCGCAAGCGATTACGCGCGCGACGAAGGTCAGGCACGACAGCAGGAGGGATCCGTGACCACCACTCAGCAGGCCGATACAGCCATCCTCCCCGACGAGATCGGCCGCCGGATCGTGCTTCCCGAGGGGCACTCGGACCCGGCCGCGGTGCACGCGGCGTACAAGTGGATGCGCGAGAACATGCCGGTGGGTAAGGCCATCGTGGACGGTTTCGATCCTCTTTGGCTGGTCAGCAAGTACGCCGACGTCCAGGAAGTCGAGGGGCGGTCGGAGGTCTTCACCGCCAGCGGTGGCTCCAAGCCCGGCTCGAACAATCCCATCCTGGAAAATCAGGCGGGCGACGAGTTCATCAAGCAACTCCTCGGTGGCA
>DASXMA010000280.1:0-8462 GCA_036495965.1 Mycobacterium sp. | reverse complement strand
AACATCGGAGTCATGGCGCCCAGTTCCATGCCGCCGGTCGCCAGTGCGACCAGATGCGACGAGATCCGGTTGAGCTCCATCATCATGACGCGGATGACGTTGACCCGCTCCGGTATCTCATCGGTGATGCCGAGCAGCTTCTCCACACCCAGGCAGTAGGCGGTCTCGTTGAAAAATGGTGCCAGGTAATCCATTCGGGTCACGAAGGTGACGCCCTGGGTCCAGTAGCGGTATTCGAGGTTCTTCTCGATTCCGGTGTGCAGGTAGCCGATTCCGCAGCGGACCTCGATGACCGTTTCGCCTTCGATCTCGAGGATCAGCCGCAACACCCCGTGGGTGGACGGGTGCTGGGGCCCCATGTTGACGACGATGCGTTCCCCGGGGTCGGCATTGCGGGCGGCATCGACGACCTGTTCCCAGTCCTGGCCGCCCGCAACCACGATCGTCTCAGCGGCGCCGCCACCTTGCGTCGAATCACTGATTGTGCTCATCAGTTGTAGGCTCTCCGCTCGTCGGGCGGGGGTATCTGCGCGCCTTTGTATTCCACAGGGATCCCGCCGAGTGGGTAGTCCTTGCGTTGCGGATGTCCGTGCCAGTCGTCGGGCATCTCGATGCGAGTCAGTGACGGGTGACCGTCGAAGATGATGCCGAAGAAGTCGTAGGTCTCGCGCTCGTGCCAGTCGCTTGTCGGGTAGACCGAAAACAGCGACGGGATGTGTGGATCACTATCCGGCGCAGACACTTCCACCCGGACGCGCCGATTGTGCGTGATCGACTGCAGCGGATAGACGGCGTGCAGCTCGCGGCCCGTCTCGTGCGGATAGTGCACCCCGCTGACACCCAGGCAGAGCTCGAAGCGCAATTGCGGTTCGTCGCGAAGGCGCTGGGCGACCTGCGGCAGTAGCTCCCGGCGCACGTGCAGAGTGAGTTCGTCGCGGTCGACCACGACTTTCTCTATGGCGTCCTCGAATTCGAGGTCGTTGGCCTTGAGTACGCTCGCCAGCCGGTCGACGACCTCGTCGAAGTAACCGCCGTACGGCCGTGGGCTGCTGCCCGGCAGCGTGACCTCCCGCACCAGCCGTCCGTATCCGGATGTGTCACCGGACCCGGACGCCCCGAACATGCCGCGGCGAACGTTGATGACTTCCTCTTCAGGAGAAGGGACAGACCCTCCCACCTCGCTGGCGGCTACCTTCGGGTCGTGATCCGGCGAGCTCATCGCAGCAGTCCACGCATTTCAATCGTCGGTCTGGCGCCCAGGGCCGCTTCCTCGGCTTCGGCGATAGCGCGTTCGCGGTTGACGCCCAGCGGCATTTCCTGAATCTTCTCGTGCAGCTTGAGGATTGCGTGCAGCAACATCTCCGGCCGCGGCGGGCAGCCGGGTAGGTAGATGTCCACCGGAACGACGTGGTCCACGCCCTGCACGACCGCGTAGTTGTTGAACATCCCGCCGGACGACGCGCACACGCCCATCGCCAGCACCCATTTCGGCTCGGCCATCTGGTCGTAGATCTGGCGCAGCACCGGCGCCATCTTCTGGCTGACCAGTCCGGCCACGATCATCAGATCGGCCTGCCGCGGCGTCGCCGAGAAGCGCTCCATCCCGAAGCGTGCGATGTCGAACCTCGGCCCCGCCGTCGCCATCATCTCGATCGCGCAGCAGGCCAACCCGAACGTCGCGGGCCACAAAGAGTTCTTGCGGACGTAACCCGCAACCTTCTCGACCGTTGACAGCAGGATGCCGCCGGGCAGCTGTTCTTCCAGGCCCACGTCTTACCTCAATCCCACGTCAGGCCGCCGCGGCGCCACACGTACGCATAGGCCACGAAGACCGTGAGCATGAACACCACCATTTCGACCAGCGCGAACGTCCCCAGGGCGTCGTAGCTGACCGCCCAGGGATACAAGAACACGATTTCGATGTCGAAGACGATAAAAAGCATTGCGGTCAGGTAATACTTCACCGGAAACCGCTGCCCGGGTCTCGCCTGCGGGCCGCTCACCGACGTTTCGGTGGGCTCGATTCCGCACTCGTAGGCTGCCTGCTTTGACTTGTTGTAGCGCGACGGGCCGACCAGGCTCGCGATTGCGACCGAGCCGACGGCAAACGCGGTGGCAATCGCGCCTAGCACCAGGATGGGTATGTAGACGTTCAACTCGCTCCATGATCCGTCGTAGGGCCGCCATCGCAGCGACCGGGCGGTAACCGGGCTGCTGTGACGAACTGGGTCTGTAGCGCGCCACAGTGACCTTCAACATAGCGTCGTGACGGCCGGTGCCGTTGCCCGGGGTGGTGCTTTGGGCCGGTTTTGGTGTTGCCGCATTCCGGCGTCTTCTAGCGGTGTGCGGGCGCCGGTGGCGTCATGGCGCAGCGGGGCGCACCGGAGCGGACGCAGGTCCTACGGCGAAGTGCCGAGCGAGCCGTCGTCACCGCAGGTGAGGACGGGAATTACCAGCGTGATCGGGAAATCGCGTGGCTAGCGCGCGGGGGTGCGGAGCAGCCCGAGTGCCGTCCGGCCCAACACGATGGGGTCGAGGGGATGCGGGACCGCGGCTTCCGCGCGCGACCAGCTGGCCAGCCACGCATCGTCTGGGCGCCCGGTGAGCACCAAGATCGGTGGGCAGGTGGCGAGCTCGTCTTTGAGTTGTTTGGCGATTCCCATGCCGCCGGTCGGGGTCGCCTCACCGTCGAGGATGGCCAAGTCGATGCCGCCCTCGTCCATCGTGCGTATCACCATCGGGCCGGTCGCCACCTCGACGTAGCTCAACTCGGGCAGATCCGGGTGCAGACTCTTGCCCAGTGCCCGCATCACTTGTTCACGCGTGTTGGGGTTGTTGCTGTAGACGAGGATCCGCAGGGCTTCGCTGGTTTCGGAGCTGGATTCGGGGCTCGGGGCGGGCACGGTGCAGATGGTACTGGTGTCGCGGCGGCTTTACTGGGGCGCCCGCACGAAGATGGCTTCTGCTGCTGCCGTTGCCGTCGTGCCGACCATGCCGAACTTATTCCAGCCCAAGTCGAACTGGGCGCGATCGATCTTGGTTTGGCCGGAGATCTGGATGGAGCCGTCCTCGAGCTCGGTAATCGTCACGGATAGGGGTAGCGGTGCGGTGACGCCTTTGATGGTGAAGTTCGCCCGAAGATCGCCGGCCTTGCCTTCGGTGGGGTGCACTGCGGTGACGACGACGCTGATCTCACCGAAGCGATCGACGTCGAAGAAGTCGGCCGAACGCAGGTGCTTGTCGCGGCGGCCGATGCCGCTGCTCAGCGACGCGGTACGGATGTCGAGGCGGCCGAAGACCGCGCCTTTGCCGGTGAGCTGTCCATTGCCGTTGAAGTCGGTGAAACGGCCCTTGACGTTCGCCAGGCCCCACATGTTCTTGATCTTGAAGGTGATAGCCGAGCGATCCGGAACGATGTTCCATACGCCGGCCAGGTCGGGATCGTTGAGCAGTGTTTCCAAAGTCGTCATCGTCGCCTCTTTCGTTTTTCTCACCCGAGTTAATCCATCAGCGGAGCGATCCCGGCCGGGTCGAAGTACTCATCGATCCGGTTGATCAGGCCGTTAGCGTCCACCTTGATCACGATGCAGACCCGCAGCGAGATCGATTGGTCGGCATGGCCGGTGGCGTGCAGGATGTGCTGCTGGACGAAGCCAGTGGCAGATCCCCTGGCATCACAGCCGAACAGCTGGCGGTCCAAGATCTCGTAGTGGCGCTCGGCGGTGGTTGTGATGAACCAGTCGATGACTCGCAGCGCCCGGGCCTTGTCATCCGACTTGCCGGGGTCCCGGCGCGCACCCACCCGCCATACCGCGATGTCGTCGCTCCACATTCGATCGACCGCCGCCATATCGCCCTTTTCGATCGCCCTGAACAGGCGGTCGGCCACGTCGACGATGGCCTCGGCAATAGCGGGCATGGGGCCGGCTCCTATTCGCTGTCGTATCCAGGATGGGCAACCGCTAATCGATGTCGCACCAAGGTCCGCAGGCAGGCCGTGACGTCCTCGCTGCGCCCGTCCAGCTCACCGGCCCGGATCGCGGCAGCAAGACCGGCCTCCTCGTTGAAGCCCAGGCCGGCCAGCGCTGCGCGCGCCTCCGCGTCACCGTCGTCGAGCAGTTCGCGCTCGACGGTGCGCAAGACGTTGGCGGCCACCCTTGCGTGGAAGTTGACCTGTCCGCTGGTCGCCTCTCGCACATCGCCTTCGATGAATTCGGCCACCGCCGCCACCAGCTCGGCCGCCGTCGGTCGCCCGTGTAGCGGGTCACCGGACGTCATGGCTGGGCCCTTTCCCGAGCAGGTTGAGCAGATCCCACTCGGTTTCGCAGACGCGGCGCCCGATTGCCGCCAACTCCACCGAGCGGACTTGCCCGCTCAAGTGGCGCTCGGCCTGGTGCCGGCAGATGACACCCCAGCGCAGGGTGGCCAGCACCAGCCACCAGTGAAACGCCACTCGATCGACGGTAGTCCCGCTGGCCGCTTCGTAGGCAAGTAGAAAGCTCTCGATGCTGCCCAAGCCGCCGGCCGCCAGGCTGGCCGGAGCACCGAACCGCCAGGCTCGAATGCAAAACCAGGCCAGGTCTTCGTATGCCTGTCCGACGTGCACCAGCTCCCAGTCCAGAACAGCGGCAAGATCGGACCCGTCGACAATGAGGTTTCCCATCCGGAAGTCGCCATGCACCAGCACGGTGTGCGAGGGCTGCGGCGTGCGGGCGGCCAGCCAGCGAAACCCCCACTCGAAGGTGGCCGTGCTGTCGCCCATGGCATCGAGCCGCTCGCGCCACTCCACGAGCTGGTCCTCATGAGTGAGGCCCGGATCGTTCGCGTCGGCCCGGTGGATGGCGGCCAGCGCCTGCGCGCATTGGCGCAGCAAGGCGGCGCGGCCCACTCGCCCATCGGCGCCGTCGAGCTGACGCTGAATGCGTCGGACGATGGTCTCGCCTTTGATCTCGTCGCAGATGAGAAACGGATTGCCCAGTGCGGCAGGCGAATCGTCGGCGATCAGGATGTGGGGGACCGGTGCGCCGGCCGCGGCGGCAGCGGCCTGCAACCGGGCTTCCAGTTCCATGCCGGCGTGCACGTCATCAGGTGGGCCGGTGCGCAGGATTAGCGAACGGCGCCGCTCACCCGTCACGGCGTCGAATGCCCAGGTGGTTCTGCTGGCGCCACCGGTGAGTGCACGCAGGTCATCGATCGTGGTGCCGGCGCCGAGAGGCGCCTTGAGCACGTCGGCCAGTTTGGGCGCTAACGCTTCCGGGTCTTTACCCGTCACTTGCTGCCAAACTTGAACAGCCGCTGGGCCACTCGGCGGATCTGGATCTCCTCGGCGCCCTCGGTGATCCGGTAGCGGCGGTGATGGCGGTAAATATGCTCGAAAGGCTCATGGCGGCTGTAACCGAGGCCGCCGAAGATCTGCATGGCACGGTCGGCGGCGTCGCAGACCAGCCGGTTGGCGCGGTAGTTCGCCATCGACACCTTGTCGGAGACCTCCATGTGGTGGTTGCGATCCAGGTGCCAGGCCGCGTACTGCACCAACAGCCGCACCATCTGCGCTTCGGTATGCAGCTCGGCCACCGGCCATTGCACGGCCTGGTTGACCGACAGCGGCTTGCCGAACACAGTGCGCTTACCGGCATATTCCGCGGCCCGGTCGATGCAGTACTGCGCCGCACCCAGGCTGCTGGCGGCTTGGCGAATTCGGTTCTCGTGCAGGAACGTTTGCGCAACCTCCAGGCCGCGGTCCACCTCACCGAGTACCGCGTCGGCGGGCACCCGCACATCGGTCAACGCGACTTCGCCGTGGTCGGTAGGCATGTTGAACGTCCACCAGTAGTACGGGACGTTGAATCCGGGCGCGTCTGTCGGCACCATGAACGCGGTGATGCCCCGGGCTTGGCCGGGCTCACCGGACGTGCGGGCGAAGATCAAATCGTGCGTGGCGCGGTGCACGCCGGTGTTGAACCGCTTGGAGCCGTTGATCACCCACTCGTCGCCATCCTGCTTGGCGTTGGTTTCCAGCCAGGTCGCGTCTGAGCCGTGCTGCGGCTCGGTGAGGCCGAAGGCCATCGATCGTTCCCCGGTGATCAGCGCCTCTGACCAAACGCGGCGCTGCCCGTCGGTACCGAATCGCTCCATCATGATCACCTGCGGGAAGTTCCCGACGATCGAGGATTCGTTCTGCAAGTCGTTGTGCAGGCCAAGACCCTTGTGCGCCAAGTGCTCCCGAATGACCGCCATATCGACGTTGGAGCCGTCGCGGCCGCCGAGCGAGGCCGGTAACCCGTAGCGCAGCCAGCCGGCCTTGTCGGCCCGTCGGCGCATCTCGGCCAGCAGCTCCTCCCACTCCCGCGTCGGGATGCCGTCGTTATCCCAATCGGTGCGGGCATGCTCTCGCCGCTGGTCGAAGTACTGCATATTCTCGGCCTGCAGTGGAGCGATTTCGCGCTCGATGAATGCGTCCATGTCGGCAAGCAGCCCCGGAAGGTGATCTGGCAGAGTGAAATCCACAATTATCTCCTTAAGATCTCCTTACGCGCCGTACAGGGTTTTCTTCCAGACCGTCGACAAGGTTGCGATGGCGTCCTCGTCGCTGATTTCCAGGCCAAGTCCGCCGGGGCCGGAGGGGCCCACGAAGACGGTGGTGAAGTTCTCGAACAGCAGCGCGATGGCCGCCGCCGTGTGTTGCGGGTTGAGCTCAGCCCCGTAACCCTGCTCCTGGGCACGACGGACCGAGGCGGCCACGATGTCCATGCCGAAACGTCGAAATTCGTTCTGGACAGCGGCGAAGCGGCGCTGGGTGGCGGCCAGCTGGGCGACGGCGATCATGATGCCGATGTTCTGCTTGAAGATGTTCCAGTAGCCGGTGACCACCGAAGTAAAAAAGCTGTCGTCATCTGTGAGGGTACCTCCCGCTTGCGGGGTGGGGGCACCTCCCGCTTGCGGGGGAGAGTCCGGCAGGTGAACGCTCAACCCGGACGGTGTCACGACATCGTGCAGAAAAGACTCGGCCAGCGCCGCGAGCAGGTCTTCTTTGTCGGCGAAATACCGGTAGAAAACCGCCGGTGATTTTCCCGCAGCCGATGTGATGTCGGCCAACGTGGTGCCGTGAAAGCCACGTTCGGCGAACAGTTTACGTGCGGCCTGCTCGATGGCCTGCCTGGTCTGGCGGCCTTTGGAGGTCAGCTCCCGTGAGGGCATCAGGCCTGGATTCGGTCGCCGGCGCGCAGCAGGGCGCTCGGAAGATCATGGCCGACAACCGACTTCGCAACTTCAGCTGCGGTGATGGCGGCCTGCAGGTCGGCGTCGACATCGATATCGCTGTCACGCAGCAGGTACACCAGATCCTCGGTGGCGATGTTGCCGGTGGCCCCCGGTGCGAACGGACAGCCGCCCAGCCCGCCGGCGGAGGCATCCAGCCTGGTGACGCCGGAGCTGACCGCCGCGTAGGCACTGGCCAGCCCGGCGCCGCGAGTGTTGTGGAAGTGGCCGCCCAGCGGCATGTCGCCGATGACTGGACGTAGTTGGGAGATAAGCGAACTCACCCTGCGCGGGGTGGTCGTGCCGATGGTGTCGGCGATGGAGAATCGGTCCACGCCCTGCTCGCGGGCGGTCGCAGCGATGTCAAGCACCCGCCGGGGCGGGGTGGGGCCCTCGAATGGAGAGTCCCATGCGGTGGCCACGATCACCTCAACGGTGACGTCGCTGTCGTGCGCGATGGCCACGATCTCGCCGATCTGGTTGGCGGCCTCGGCGCTGGTGCGCCCGACGTTGGCCTTGCTGAAAGTGTCGTCGGCGGCCACCACGTACTCGATCGATCGCAGGCCGGCGGCGACGGCCCGCTTGGCTCCGTTGGGACTGGCGACCAGAGCGGAGAACTCGATGTCGGGATAGTTGTGCAGGTGCGCGGCGAGTTCGGCGGCATCGGCCATCGATGGCACCTTCGTGGGGGAGACGAACGCGGTGGCCTCTACCTCCCGTACTCCGGTCGCAGCCACAGCGGCCAGCAGTTCCAGCTTGGCCGACAACGGTATCGGCTTTTCGATTTGCAGGCCGTCACGCAGCGACACCTCGCGAATATCAACTCGGGACGGAAGCTGGTTCATAACACCTCCTCGGAACGCAACTCCTCGAGTTCCTCGGCAGTCTTGCCCAGCAGCCCGATATAGATGTCGTCGTTGTGTTGTCCGGGATGCGCCGGGCCGGCGTCGCGGACAGCGCCCGGAGATTCGGACAGCACCGGCACGATCCCTGGTCCCAAAACGTTACGCCCGACGCGTTCGTCATAGTGCTCGACCAGCATGCCGCGAGCCCGCAGCTGTGGGTCGTTGACGACCTCGGCGACCGTGTTGATCGGCCCGGAGATCACGCCTGCAGCGCTTAGCGTTTCGATGATTTCGCCGGGTTGCCGTTCGGCGGCCCACGCGCCGATGATCTTGTCGAGTTCGTCCTGGTTGCGGCCACGC
>DASXMA010000279.1:0-4953 GCA_036495965.1 Mycobacterium sp. | reverse complement strand
ATGTTTTTCAACACCGTCGTACGCCGGATGCGTCACGGCCGGGCAGGTCTTTTTCTGCTCGCTGGCCGGGTATGCCTTTGCGCGATTGCAATTTCGCGGCCGCGACACATTGTTTGTGTTGTATCTGGGCACGCTGATGGTGCCGCTTACCGTGACGGTGATCCCGCAGTTCATTCTGATGCGGACGGTGGGGTGGGTCGACACTCCATGGGCGATGATCGTGCCGGGCTTGTTCGGCAGCGCTTTTGGCACCTACCTCATGCGCCAGTTCTTCCGGACGCTTCCGACCGACCTCGAGGAAGCAGCAATCCTGGACGGTTGCTCCCCGTGGCAGATCTACTGGCGGATCCTGCTGCCCCATGCGCGGCCCGCGGTGATGGTGCTCGCCGTGCTCACCTGGGTCAACGTCTGGAACGACTTCCTATGGCCGCTACTGATGCTGCAGCGCAACAGCCTGGCCACGCTGACACTCGGCCTAGTCCGGCTGCGGGGTGAATATGTCGCCCGCTGGCCGATAATCATGGCGACGTCGATGCTGATCATGCTGCCGCTGGTCATCATCTATGCCATCGCGCAGCGTTCTTTTGTCCGCGGCATCGCCGTCACGGGACTCAACGGGTAAAACATGGCCTCGGTGACTTTCGAGCAAGCGACACGGCGCTACCCGGGCACGGATCGGCCGGCCCTGGATAGCCTCGAGCTGGCCGTCGGTGACGGGGAGTTCGTCGTTCTGGTCGGGCCATCCGGATGCGGCAAGACGACCTCGCTGCGGATGGTGGCCGGACTGGAGACGCTGGACTCCGGCCGCATCCGGATCGGCGACCGTGACGTCACCAACGTCGATCCCAAGGACCGCGACGTGGCGATGGTCTTCCAGAATTATGCGCTTTACCCGCATATGACGGTTTCGCAAAACATGGGTTTTGCTCTGAAAGTCGCCAAGACACCGAAGGCCGAGATCCGCGACCGGGTCCTGGCGGCGGCGAAACTGCTTCACCTGCAACCGTATCTGGATCGAAAACCCAAAGATCTCTCCGGTGGGCAGCGCCAGCGGGTGGCGATGGGGCGTGCGATCGTGCGCCGTCCCCAGGTATTCCTGATGGACGAGCCGCTATCCAACCTCGACGCCAAGCTGCGGGTGCAAACCCGCAACGAGATCGCCGCGCTGCAACGACGACTCGATACCACCACCGTCTACGTCACCCACGACCAAGTCGAGGCCATGACAATGGGCGACCGAGTCGCGGTGCTGTGCGACGGCGTGCTGCAGCAGTTCGCAACGCCTCGTGAGCTTTACCGCAACCCCGGCAACGTCTTTGTGGCCGGGTTCATCGGATCGCCGGCGATGAACCTGTTCACCCTCCCGATCGTTGACTCCACTGTGTCGCTGGGGGATTGGCCGATCCGGCTACCGCGCGAGCTCGCCGACTCCGCAAGCGAGGTCGTCGTTGGGGTTCGTCCCGAACACTTCGAGCTGGGCGGCCTCGGTGTCGAGATGGAGGTTGACGTGGTCGAGGAACTCGGGGCAGATGCCTACCTGTATGGCCGAATCACGGGCTCCGGCAAGGTAATCGATCAACACGTCGTCGCGCGGGCCGACGGGCGTCGCGCACCGGAGAAGGGCAGCCGCATGCGCCTGCATCCAGAGCCCGGGCACTTGCACTTCTTCGGCATAGACGGTCATCGAATATCCTGAGCATCTCCTGACCAGGCCTTCCGGCGTGCGGCGCACGGGAATCCGGCGTGATCCGCCAGGCGAGCGCCCCGACGCGTCCAGGGGATGCGAGTTTACCAGCGGGGACACCCGATCACGTCAAGTCGACATTGCACACGTTCGATATCACCCAGTGACGGCATCTCGTTGGTGACCCGGGTGATCTCAACCCCGATGTCGGCCCTGCTGATCGGCCGGTGTCGGCGGATAACGAGTTCACCTGTAATGGTAATGATCTCGTCGTCGGACAGGCGGCGGGGCAACAGGCCCGCCAGCGGCACGTAACCAGTGGCCGGCATGAAGTTGGGGTAGCCGGCCTTCACAAAGGCGACAATGCTCGACACCCAATGGGACAGGTCCATAAATCCACCTCGCTAACCGCCCCTGAGCACTAGCGGCACCTAGCAACCTAGCAGCGGCAACGTCGTCAGCCCGGTAAGACAACACAGTTACTTACGACTAATTTATGGATTCGTTGTGCACCCGCATGATTCTTTAACGCCTTGTCTACTGTGAACCTCGACAGGTTCGGTTCGCGGATGATGTCGGCCGAAACAATGACGACTTAAAACCCGAGCGGCACAATTGCCTCGCCAAGACTGCTACCCCGGCCGAAGGGGCCTCATGAAAGGTGCGTATATCAGCAAGGTGGCTCCGCCACTGAGGTCAATGCACACACAACACAGCGACGGTTGCGGGAAGCTGTCCGGATGATCCCTTACTCCGACGGTATTCCGGCCCGCCGCTTCCCGGTCGTCAACACCACGCTCATCGCTATCAACTTCGCGGTGTTTCTCTTCTATGAACTGCCGAACGGGGAGGCGGCGGTTGACCGAGCGTCGTTCTATCCGTGCAACGTCGACAATGCCTGCCACATAGGCGTTCCTTGGGGAGTCGGCTGGATCACCGCCATGTTCCTGCATGCCGGCTGGGATCACATCCTCGGCAACATGCTGTTCCTGGTGATCTTCGGCAAAAACGTCGAGGATGCGTTCGGGCGGCTCGGCTATCTGCTCTTGTACTTCGCCGGGGGACTCGTCGCCACGATGACGCAGACGGCGATGACCTTGCTCTTCGGGTCGGAGTCTGATGCGCAGATACCGACTCTCGGGGCCAGCGGCGCCATCGCTGCCGTACTGGGTGCGTATTTGGTGCTCTATCCCCACTCGCGCATCAGCACGCTCGTGGGGTGGTTCCCGATCGGCATCCCGGCATGGGTATTCCTGGGCGGCTGGTTCCTGTACCAGTTCTTCGAAAGCAACTACTCACTCGTCCAACCGAAGACCGGCGGCAGCGGTGTCGCTTTCTTCGCCCACGTCGGCGGATTCGTCTTCGGTTTCCTGGTGGCGAGAGTACTGGTCGGTTCCGGTCGAATTGCAGCACGGCAGGTCTGATGGGACTCGGTGCGACCGATTCACGGTCTTGCTAGGCGTTGTTGTCCTCGGAGACAATGACGGGGCAAGGCCGACTCGCGATGATGCTTCTACAACCGGAATCAGGGAGTTCCAATGGCAGGCGTCGATCTCAGTGCACGATTCGAGCAGATTCAGGAGCGAGCAAGGGCAGCGTCGGACCAGGTGCGGGCCGCTAGCCAGCGCAGTGAGGATGAGCTCAGAACTGTTTCCAGCAGCGCTCGCAATCGCGCCGCCGCCGCCGACAAGCTCCAGGACACCGGGGCTGCGGGCGCCGCCAAGGTGTCGCCGCACTGGCAAGATATTCGGGCAAAGTGGCAGGCACACGTTGCCGCCGTGCAGGCCGACTTGGATCAGGCCGGTGACGAAATCGAGGCCAGCTATGCGATCGCAGGCGCCGACGTCGCGGAGTCTCATGCAGAAGATGCCATCGCATTTGCAGCCGCGGCGATCGACGAGGCCGAATCCGCAGTGCTCAGCGCGATGTACTACCAAACCCGCGCGGCGCTGCTCAATCCCTGACCGTTCGAACCTACTTCGATACCTCGGTGAGAGGAGCAGAACGGCAGCGGGTCGACGGTTTCGGCCGTCTCGACGTAGGGCTGCGGCAGGCCAGCGACTGGTATCTCTGGGGGCCCTATCTGAGCGAACGTCAGTGGGGCACAGTCCGCGAAGACTACAGCCCGGACGGCGAGGCTTGGAGCTACCTGCCGCATGACCACGCGCGCTCCCGCGCGTACCGGTGGGGCGAGGACGGCTTGGCCGGCTTCTGTGACATCGAGCAGCGCTTATGCCTGGCGTTGACGTTGTGGAACGGCCGCGACTCCATCCTCAAAGAGCGCGCATTCGGTCTCACCGGCACGGAAGGCAATCACGGCGAGGATGTCAAAGAGTACTGGTGGTTTCTGGACGCTGTCCCCAGCCACGCGTGGAACACCTGGCGCTACCACTACCCTCAGCGCGCATTCCCATACCAAAGCCTGCTCGATGAGAACCGCAGGCGAGGCAGGTCGGATCTTGAGTACGAGCTGCTTGACACCGGGATATTCGACGACGACCAGTACTGGATCGTCGACGTGTGCTACGCGAAGAACGATCCAACGGACATTTTGATGTCGATCCGCGTGACCAACGCCGGGCCGGACACGGAGCTTTTGCACGTGCTGCCGACGGCGTGGTTCCGCAATACATGGTCATGGGACAGCGCCGCGGCCCAGCCGAGGCTGGCCGCGACCGCGGCCGGGGTGATATCCATCGACCATCCCTTCCTCGGCGAGCTCGAGCTGCTGGCGGGGCCTGCGCCGGACGGGGTCGACCCGGGATTGTTGTTCTGCGACAACGAGACGAACGTCGCACGGTTGTACGGCGTGCCGACGTCCACACGCTGGCCCAAAGACGGCATCAACGACCATGTTGTCTCGGGTGCCGACAGCGTCAATCCGGCGCGGCAAGGAACTAAATGTGCTGTGTGGTACCGGGTTTCGGTCAACCCCGGGCAGATTATCGAGCTACGGCTGCGACTGCGTCCGGTCGCCTCGCAACACGACCACGCGGACGCACTTGCCGCCGATTTCACGCAAGCGCTGGCCCGGCGCCGCGCCGAGGCGGACGAGTTCTACGCGGAGCTCACCCCGGCTGGGGCCTCCGATGACGAAGCTGCGGTGATGCGTCAGGCGTTCGCCGGGATGCTGTGGAGCAAGCAGTTTTACCACTACAACGTGGCACGTTGGCTTGATGGCGATCCGGCGCAGCCTCCGCCCCCGGTTCAACGATTGCGGGGCCGCAACGCCAAGTGGCGCAGCTTCGAGGCATTCGATGTGATGTCGA
>DASXMA010000278.1:0-3799 GCA_036495965.1 Mycobacterium sp. | reverse complement strand
CTCTCCTCTGCTTGGGGTGCAGCCAGATTAGCGGGGTCGTGAGCTGTCGCTCTTGTAAGCAATCAATCGGCCGGCAGTCGATGGCGCACAGCACTGGCCGAAGCCAGACAGCGCGCCGACGGCGCAGCAACCAGCTTTTCGCAGGCCGACAGCGTTAGCCCGGCGCCACCCAGCCACGGTTGACCGCGGGCTGCGCCATCGCCCTCACCGCGTACGGCCTTGCCGTGTTTGGCGTCCTATGGGGAGTCGGCGGCGGCAACTGGCGGCCGATGGCGGGTGCCGCCGCCACCACCACCGTGGCCATGATCGTCCTGCGCAGACTCTACGTCAGCCGCCGCAAGGCCCAGGCCGCTAGGCGCCGCGGAAGCACTGGCAGTCTGAGCTAGCGCCGCTGCGCGCGTTTCCCGGTCCCATCTTGCTCGCCAGTCCCGAGGCCCGGCCCGGCGAGCCGCCGTTCTCGATGATCGTTGCTTACGAGCTGCTGATGCGCCAGGGCCAGGCCCCGCGGGGTTATTAGTTGGCAGGGGCATCGACCCCGACGCGCCCAGGCTGAGAGAAAGTCCGCGAAGCGACGATCCGAGCGGACAGCTCCGAATTCCGTCGGACGGCCTCCAAAGGTTCCGGCCTCGGTGCAACTGGTCGAGTTCAGCCGGGCTAGCTGAACGGCCAGCCTTGGGTCGCGTACCGCGACCGAGGGGGAGGTCTGAGACCTCCTCCCTCGGTGCGATCACCCGGTACGTGACGGTCAACTAATGGACGAACCCACGAAGTCGCAGCTCGAGAGCGTCGTACCGCAGACGCCTGGGCCGAACCCGTTGGCCCGACGGTACACAGTGGCCGGAGCGGCAGTGCCGTTGGTGAACAGCGAGACCGCCCCGGCCGGCTCGTTATTGGTGCCGATTGGGCTCGATCCGACCAGAACGCAAGAACTCATCGAGGTGCAGGCAACTCCGTACAGGTAGCTGGTGTTCGGGACCACCTGGGCAATGGGCCCATTCGTTGAGTCGACATCGGTGAGCTGACCGTTGACCAGCGTGACGACCGCACCTTGCTGGGTGTTGGCTGTCTCTCCGACCGCGACGCAGTTCCCCACGCTCGGGCAGTCGATCCCATTCAGGTACCAGAGGTTGGCGAAGTTGTTGTCAGGACTGCTCGCATCCGGGTCCGGGATCGGATTCTGCGGAATTCCACTCACAATCGGCACGATCGCTGCTTGGTAGTTGTTGATCCCGGCCGCGTAGCACTGAGCGGCCGTCGGACACGAGATCGCATTCAGCCACGGCGCCCCGTTCTCAGGGACTTCGACCGGCTGTGCCGCCACGCCGTTGGTGATGGTTACGACAGCATCGGCGGCGTCGCTAGTGTCGTAGCCCACCGCGTAGCACGTGCCTGTGGTCGGGCAGGAGACGCCGTAGAAGGCATACATGTCCGGCACCTGGGTGACCTTCACCGGAATCCCGTTGACCACCGTCACTACCGCGGCGTCGTCGCTGTTGAGGATTCCCAGGCCGACGGCATAACAAGTGGAGGTGCTCACGCAGGAGATCGACATCAGGTTCGTGGTGCCTGGCACCGCGACCGCGCCCCGTGCCCGAGTCGCCACGACTCCCTGTCCGAGGTTGTTCTCGCCAGCCTCAATCGTCTGGCCGTTCGGGAAACGGTAGATGCCGTTGAAAGACTCAGATGATCCCCGAAGGTTGCTCACGCGGAGCCGGCCGTCCGGGCCAGCCTGGAAGACCGCACCATGGAACGTGGGCGAGGGCGGCGGGTCGCCCTCGGGCCGCCCGGTGACCAAGGTGTTGCCCAGGCTGCCGTTGGCCGGGTCGGCCGAGTCGCCCAGCAGCGGCAGCCCGTAAGCCTGCTCGACCGAGCGGAGCAGCCCGGCGGTGTTATGCGGCAGGGAGACAACACCCATCCCTCTGGTGTGGGCAGAGATCACGATGGCGGGAATCAGGCCCCCCGGCCCGTTGGGGATGTTCGGATTGTTTTCCTGCGTCGGGAGGCCCTGGCTGTCTTCGTAGCCGGTGTCGTAACTGATGATCAGCTGACCGCCCTGCTTGTACCAGGTGCTGCCCAGGATCTGGGGCACCACCGCGTTCAACCAGGTGTCACCCGAGTACATCGTGCCGTTGTCCCCGCCGTCGTTGTCCAGGTCCGGGATGACCCAGTTGAAGTCGGCTGCCTTCGGCGAGTTCAGGTCGGGGATGAGCGAGTCGAAGTTCGACAGGTGCGAGCACTGCTGGGCGAAGTCCGCCATGTACGCAAAGGCGTTGTGCTCGACGTCGTAGTTCCCGGTGAAGAAGTCGCTAGGACTGTTATCGCAGCCGGCGCGGTCATCCTGGAAGTAGGCGTGCCACGAGACTCCGGCCTTCTCCATCTCGTCGGTGAGCGTGTTGGGAGTGAGGTTGGTGCAACCGGCATCGCCAGGGTCACAATCACTACTGATGCCGTTGGTAGAACCGGTGAGGAACTCCATGTAGTTCGGAAGGCTCGGGTAGGTCCATCCGAAGGCCTGGGTGAAGTCGGCGTACTCGTGCGCGAGCTCGTTAAAGTACGGCATCGACGACGCACCCGCAGTCTGGGAGTAGTCGGTGTTCTCCATCATGATGTACATGATGTGCGGCGGCCGCGCTCCGTGAGCCACCGCCGCCGGAGCCGCCGCAGGAGTGACGGCAGCCGAAGCCGGCAAGGCGAAGGCAACCAAGGCGGCCGAGAGAGCTGCACCGACCGCCGACGCGCCAGCATACCTCCGGATGTGTTTGCGCAGCCTCGACCTCATTCAGAACCCCTCTGCACTTGAGCACCAGAACTGACAGTGGCGACGCTAAAAGGGCCCAGTTGCTAGAAAGCTACGGCCACGCGGACCACGTGTGACGGGACAGCGAAGCCTTGACCGGCGGCGGGCGACTTAGCTATCGGGGCCGCCCGGTCCACGAGGCTGATCACCCCGCCGGGGAGGGACCCAAGCTATCCAAGTCGCTCCGCTTTGCCCCTTCCGCTGCGCGACCTCGCTCGCAAGTGGAATCTCCCCTCAGTGGCAATCGGCTCGGGCATGGGTACAACGCGGTCGTCGTCTCGGCTAAGCCAGAGCGCTCGCGCTGAAGCCAAACCTGGCGCTCGGCCGCACAGATATCCGCTGGTCAGCGCTCTTTGCCTGTTGTGGGTGCTCCGCTCACGACTTCGCCGTGCGCAGAGCTGATCTTGAAAACGGCGGCCGTTAAGCCCGTAGACTAGGGAAACCGCAGGGCATCATTCGGCCACCCACTGATGGCCGCCACCGAGACGGGAACAGCGCAGGTTGGCTGGTGTGCCTCATCGCCATCATCAACGCCTACAACCGCCTCAATGTCAACCTTCAGCGGCCCGGAGGGACTACGAGGCCGGCCAGTGCGGATAGCGGCACCGAAACGGCGACCCTCGCCAGCACCTTTCGCCACGGGTACGGCAGTGACCGCAGCAACTCTGCGCGGGCGCACCGAATGCGACAATCTGTACGCCACTGTAGACCACTCCGCGACATGGCAGATCGTGCCAGAATCGGCGTTCGGCTTGCCTGATACGAATCGATACAGTCGAGTCGGCCATCGTCGCGGCCATCAAGGTTCGATGGACTATGCCAAGCAACGCATGAGTATGCGGTCGGGACAACGCGCTACTTTCGGCATTCTCTGAACTAGAAAATGATCATGAGATCTGTCCTGGTCTGGGCTGTTCATTTTCTGGCGGGGATTCGGCTGAGGGCGGGCATTCCGAGTCCGACGGGGGTTGGGGTGCGGGCGCGCCGGTCGATCTGGGCGAG
>DASXMA010000277.1:0-4749 GCA_036495965.1 Mycobacterium sp. | reverse complement strand
GTTTCCCGGCTGGGATACACCGTGCAGGTGCTGCGCGAGGCGCTGCGGCTGTGTCCACCGGTCGTCGTTGCCGGGCGCACCGCGATGCGCGATATCGAGGTCGACGGCTACCGGGTGCGGGCGCGCAGCATGGTACTGGTGGGCGTGTTCGGAATGCAGCGTGATCCGGCGCTGTGGGAGAACCCGCTGGACTTCGATCCCGACCGGTTCAGCACCGAGAACGTCAGCCGCTTGAACCGATGGCAATACATCCCATTCGGTGCCGGGCCACGGTCCTGCATTGGCGACCATTTCGCGATGCTAGAGGCGACACTGGCACTGGCAACCATCATCCGGGCTGTCGAAATCGATTCCTTGGTAGCTAATTTCCCACTAGCGGTTCCGTTCACGATGGTGCCCGGTGCGCCCATCCCGGCGCGGGTGCGGCGCCGGACGTGAATTCACCACCAGGCAGCGAAACTCAGCAAGTGATCACTGAAGCGGTCGCATCCCAATGTGATTCAACGACGGTAACCGGGACTTGCCGGTCCCTGGGTTGTTTTTTGATGTGGATGCATCGTTGGGCGGTGGGTCTTCCATAATGGAGAAGTTCATTGGTACGGCGCCCCTGGCGAGCAGAGATTCCATCGCCGCGCTATCCAGCGGGCGGGACAGCAGAAAGCCCTGCGCCCGGTAGCAACCCAGACCGAGCAGTGCCTCGGCCGCGGCTACGGTTTCGACGCCTTCGGCCACGACATCGAGCCCGAAGGCATTCGCCAAGGCCATTGTCGACCGCACGATGGCCAGATCACCCGCATCTGTGTCAAGGTTGCGGACAAACCCCTTGTCGATCTTGAGGGTGTCCACCGGAAGAGACTTCAAGTACGTCAAAACACTGTAGCCGGTACCGAAGTCGTCGATGGCGATCTGTACCCCGATGTCTTTCAATCCGAAAAGCGTGTTGCGCGTGGCCTCGATGTCTTGGACCACGACGCTTTCGGTGATCTCCAGGCATACCGCGTTGGGATCGAGACGAAACTCGTCGAGGGTCGCGGCGACCGTGTCCACAATGCCGCCCGCGACGAGCTGCACGGGCGATACGTTGATGCGCAGCACAAAATCGTCTCCAAGGCCCCGCGAGCGCCAAAGTCCGAATTGGGCACAGGCTGAACGCATCACGAGACGGCCGAGTTTCGCAGCCAGATTGATCGATTCGACCACTCCGATGAACGAATCAGGCATCAACAGTCCAAGAGTCGGATGTTGCCAGCGGATAAGCGCCTCGGTACCAAGGATTTCACCCGTGTGCATGTCAAACTCTGGGAGGTAGTGCAGCACCAAGGAGCCGCTGTCGCTATCGATGGCTCCTTGCAGGTGGAGTTCGACATCGTTGCGGATCCTGTTCGTTCTAGACATCTCCGGACTGAAAGTTGCGACAGTGCTCCCGCCGGAGTTCTTGGCCGCCCGAGTGGCCTGGTCGACGCGGCGCAGCAAGTCCGAAGTGCTGTCGCGACCCGGTAGGCCCGCAGCGACGCCGATACTGACGGTGCGGGTGAGCATCTCACCGTCGATCGCGACCTGCTTGTGAACTCGATCTTGCAGCGACTGCGCGAACGCCTGGGCACTTTCGACGTCGATTGGTGCGGACGGCACGACGACAAACTCGTCACCGCCGAAGCGGGCGATCACCGACGGAATCTCGGTGGCCTCGCGCAGCAGCGCGGCGAAGGCCTCGATGAACCGGTCGCCGGCGTTTTGACCGAGTTGATCATTGACAACCTTGAAACGGTCCAGATCAAGGAACAATACCGAGACGGGGCCTGGCTGTCCCTCAGCCAGTCGCGTGTCGAGGTAATCGATGAGCGCCCTGCGGTTCAGCAGGCCGGTCAGGTCATCGTGCTCAGCGAGGTAGTGAATCTGCTCCTCGGCGACGATGCGGGCCTGCAGCTGGGCGAAGAGCGCGGCAATCGCCTGCAGCGCGTTAAGCTCGTCCGGCAACCATTCCCGGTCTCCGAACTTGATGAAGCCCAGGGTGCCGGTGGTGATGTCACCGGACAGCAGCGGCACGCAGGCGAGGGAGACAGCGGGAACGCCAGTGCCCTCCTCGATATTTTGTTGATAGTCGGCGTTCGCGGCCTCGGGACGCAAAACGTCGGGCTCTTTCATTGTTTCGGCCCTCGCGATGACCGAGTCGGCGTCGTCGAAATACACCACACCGATCGGGTCAGGGTCGGGGACTTCCTGGCGCGGCGGCCACTCAGCGACGAGCACTGTTGCGCGGATCGCGTGATCGTTGTGGCGCAGAAAACCGAGGTCCACTCCGAAGTGGCTAACCACATTGGCGAGCACCCGTTCACTGATAGCGGCAGAGTTGCCCGCGGTGGCCGCCATCAATTCGGCGGCCGCGGCCGTCACCAGTTCGTCCAGCGAGCCAGACATCATCTACACGGTAGCCGGTGTTAACGCGGCAGCAAACTCACGCGGCCGATACTGCGTCGGCTCCGCACGGAAGCCGGGCCGCTCACAGCGAATCGCAGCGCCAAAACGGGCACGCTACCGGCCGGTATGCGGGCGAGTTGCCGGAACTCGTTCTGTAGTTCTCCCAGTTCGTCAGCAAACGACGTAGACAGTTCGGTGAGATCTTCGGCGTCGTGGGCGTAGAAGAAGACCGGCGAGATGGGTTGGACAGCCAACCCGTGCTGCTGTGCGGTAATCCATACCGCCTCGGCCGCAGATCCGCCCCGTGCAAAATCGGTCAAGGTATTCCCCGCCACCGAGATGACAGCTATGGCAGAGCTCGCCAACACCCGCAAGCGAGTGTCCGCGCCCAGCGCGGTTCCGGCATTCCATTGCGCCAGCTGATCCATCACCTCCGCGCGCTTCAAGATGTCGATCACGGCGAGGTCCCCGGGGTCGAGTTCTAGGCTGCGGACGTCGATACCGGTGTCGGCACACCGATCACCGGGCCAGCGCAGCTCGTAAACCATTTCTGCATGCAGGCGCGGCGTGAGGTACCGGACCCGATCCGCGGCGGCGAAAATCATTGCCACACGGGCGATGTCGTCGCGCTCATCCACAAGGTGGAGTTGGGCTCCCGCGCGCTCAGCGATGGCGTGCAGGAGTGTGATCGTTTGGGCGGGAATCGCGTGCGAGGCACCAAGGCGGCGGTTGGTTTCCCGCGCCAGCATGGGTTCGTAGAGTGCGGCAAGTTCGGGATCATCATCGTCACGCAGATGCATCGTCGCCTGCAATGGCGTGCCATTAACGTCCTCCCGCACGGTTACCGGCCCCAGCACTCGTTGGTTGGCAGCGGCCACCTTGGCGTTGAAGACGGCCGCCCCGAGCGCTACCGCGCTTGCGCGGAATCCGACATCCATGGTCGAGGTGTATTCGGGTGCAAGCCGGATGGTGATGACAGCCCGCCCAACCTCGATATGCCAAGGTTGTGCGTTGCCGCCAGAGGGCGCACGAATAGCTGCTGCGGCAATGACGCCCGACACCCCCGGCAGGGCGGGATCGGAATAGTCGGCCGGCGACGACGGGCGCTTCCCGGCCATCTGCGGTTCGCCGAGCTGACCGAGCGCCCAGTCGATGTCGATGCGAGTCCGACCCGACCGCAGGTCTTCGCCCAATCCGATTCTGCGCACGGCCTCGGCAATCGCGGTCGCCCCCAATACAACATCCCCGGACACCTGCGGCCAGGTCGACAGCGTGCGGTCGATTTCGACCACGGACGCCAAAACGCGCGGTGACAACTGTTCGGCCTCAAGGAAACGCAGCATGCTCGGAACCTTCTCTCGGCTACTCATGCCGGAGAGCCGCGCGACGTCCACGTCGCCGAGAAGACCGTGCAAAATCGGGCGGTGCGGCTGCAGATCAAAACGCTCAACGTCAAGCAGGCCTCGGTCGCTGGTCGCCATCAGCACCGGTATCCGACGGGCGCGGGCAGCCTCTCGCAAGCGGGCCTTGATGTCCAGCGAATCGCACTCCTCGACAAGGATGTCCAGTCCGTCGAGAAACTCGTCGACGGTCTCGACTGTCAGCCCGACGTCTACGACCCGGACGGGAAGATATGGATCGAGTTCGGCGATCCTGCGGGCGGCCACCTCAGCCTTATTCAGCCCGAGGTCAAATACAGTCGCCGGCACCCGGTTGAGGTTGGACAGCTCGATGCGATCGAAATCCGCCAACCGAAGCTCGCCACACAGGCCCTGGGCTGCCAAGGTGTGCGCGATGACATGCCCGACACTCAGACCAGCAACACCGATGCGCAGCGCGCCGAGCCGGGTCTGCTCCTCGACGGTGATCATGTTCCTGTTGCGGTCCAACCGCACCGCGCGAAATGCCCGGGGACCCAGCACCGCCACAACGGCCCGCCGCCAGGGGTAGTACGCCCATCGATAGGGTTCCGCAATCAATTCCGGGTCAGGCGGCGGCCGAAGCCTGCGCAATTCCTCGAGTTGTTCCGCACGATCGTCGAGGAATTCGATGACGGGATCAGCGCGCAACTGCTCCACTACCGCATTATCGGCGGGGTCTGCGGCATCGAGAACTTGAGCGGTGCACGAAGTTATGGTCATCTCCTTCCGCGGTGCTCAGCCACGCCAACGAATGCGCATCCAGATCGGACCGCCTCGTCGCAGCCATCCAAATCTGTTGCAGCGCAACGCACTACGCCTGTCGATGAGGGCCGAGGGACAGCAAGCAGCCCGACGCGCTGATCTTATCAGCTGGGCCAATCGGCTAAGGCGCAGCGAGGTTCAGTATCAA
>DASXMA010000276.1:0-1579 GCA_036495965.1 Mycobacterium sp. | reverse complement strand
GTCGCTGGACGAGTTGAGCAGGCCGATCAGCGTGTCGTCCGAGCCGTCAAACGGGCCCTGGGCCGGGTCGCCCAGGATGTTGTTCGCCGTGTCGGTTATCTGTATCAGGATCCCGCAACTTGTGTCTTCTCCCACCGCCGGGCACTCGGTGAACGGCGTGGTCGGCGTGGTGGCAGGTCGGGCGGCAGCTTTCGCTGAATGTCTTAGCGGAAATTTCCAATGTACTTTTATCTTCACGCTATTGGCGGGCCTAGCCATTTCGCGCAGCCGCCGGACGGGCGCTATAGCAGGGACATGTCTCCGGACGCCTGCAATAACGGCCGGATGCGCGATGGCGGTGCGGCCGGCTGTCGCGGCAAAAGCCGGATCCGGATTATATGAGACAGGGGCAGCGGCCGTAAGCGCAAGGAAAGCCCCGACTGTGACTAAGCATGCAGGAAAATTACCCGCCCAGCGATGCATGATGCTCCCCTCCGTGCACGCCCGAGATTTGTCCAGCATCCTCCGCTCCGGCCGCCCGGGCAAGACCGCAAAAAAAATTAACCGCCTGGGCCGCGACATGGAAATAACGTCAGGACGAGTTCATGGAACCGGCCCGGGTGCAGCAGCACCCGGGCCGGCGGTCTTTCTGCGTGCTGTTACGGGATGGCGAGGAAGCCGTCGGTGTTGCCGGCCGCGTCGGTGTAGAAACCGACCAGGTCGCCGGCCTTGTTGATCCCGTTGACCAGCGTGGAGCCGACACCGTTCGGGTCATCGATGCTCTGCCAGTGCGAGGTCGGCCCGGTCGGGTCGGTCAGCACGAACCCGTGCATCACGCCGGTGCCGTCGAGGTAGGAGCCGACGATCTGGTTCTTGTCGTTGATCCCGAACGCCTGGGTGTCGCTGCCGCCTGGGAACTGGAAGCTGGTCAGCTGGCTGCCGGCCAGCATCCAGCTGGATGTCGCGCCGCTGATGGTGCTGAAGCCCACGACGTCGCCTGCCGTGTTGATGCCGGTGGCCGTGGAGCTGACACCCGGAACCTTGAGCGCGGTGAACACGCCGGTGGCCTGGTTCAGCTCGTACGGGTGCGAGTGGCCCTTGGCGTCGTTGTAGAAGCCGACGGCCGTGCCGGCGTTGTTGATACCGAGGAGCTGGTTGACCGAGCCGAGCGACTTGGGAGTGTTCGGGTCGCTGTAGGAGGTGAAGACGCCGTTCCACTCGATGAAGCCACGGTTGGTGGCGGCCCCGTTCACCCAGAAGCCGACCGTGTCGCCGAGGTTGTTGAGCCCGGTGACCTGGGTCTGCTTCGAGGCAGGGAAGTTCTCGTTGGTGTAGTTGGCCTGCCCGTAGGGCGAGCTAAGCGTGTAGCCCTTGTTGGGGTGGCCGGCCGCGCCACTGCCGAAGTAGCCGGCGATGACGCCGTGGCTGTTGATGCCGAGCAGTTGGTTGAACGTCGGGTCGGCCTGGTCGTTGAACGTCATGTACGTGTAGGCGGTGTTCGGGCCGACCGTCGCGGCGTGGACGGTCGTCGCCGCCTGCGCGGCGGCCGGGAGCACGGTGAAGGCGGCTACGCCCGCGCCGGCGGTGAGGGCGAGGGCGC
>DASXMA010000275.1:0-2382 GCA_036495965.1 Mycobacterium sp. | reverse complement strand
CCTGAAAATGCCCACGTGATGACTGTTCTCATCAACCTTCCACCGGGCGCTGCTGGTTACCCACCACATCGCCTTCCTGGCGGTCCGGGATTCGGCTACATGATTGACGGTGAAATGTTGTTCGAACTCGAGGGTGAGGCGCCACGCTTCCTCCGTGCCGGAGACGCGTTCTGGGGGCTCGGCGGCGACGTGATCCACTATCAGAACGCTAACAACCGGACTGACATTCCTTGTAGCTTCGTCCTCACATTGTTCTGCGTGCCCGGGCAACCGATGCTCGAACGTGTTACCGAAGAGGAGCTTGAGGAGCGAAAGGGACTGCGCGTGAGCACTCCGACCACCCGACTCGGGCTCGCTGGCTCTCCCCAATCCTCCCCATCACCGGCATCGCGGCCGGCATCTTCGACGACTGAACAGGAGTACGACCGATGAGCACTACAAGCAAGATGCTGGAAAGCCATCCCCACCCGTTGGGGGAGATTGACCGGGTAAAGCTAGCCGCATCTATCGACGCGTGCGGCGAGTGCAACCAGGCCTGCACCGCCTGCGCCGACGCGTGTCTTAGCGAAGACGATGTCGATGACCTCACCAAATGCATACGCACATGCCTCGATTGCGCTGACGTCTGCGCAACGACGAGCCGGGTATTGTCGCGCCAAACAGGTTACGACCCCAACGTCACCAAGGCGGTGCTGGAGGCGTGTATAACCGCATGCAAGGCCAGCGGTGACGAATGTGCCCGCCACGCAGAACATCACCTTCATTGCCGCATCTGCGCGGAAGTCTGTCGTCGCTGTGAGCAGGCATGCCGTGATTTGGCCAAATCGGGCAATCGGACATAGCGAATGTGCAGTTGCGGAACGCCGAAACTGCGTGCTCGGATTCGGTGAGGTTGACGCCGCGGATATCGCATTCGTCGAACACCACACGCTCGGTTCGCAGTCAGCTCAGGTCGTCGTCACGGAAACCTTGACGGACGTATTCGCTTTCGACCCAGACTGTTTCGGAGTCGTCCGCGCGGTCAGCCGCGCAGCGGTGTGAGGGTGCTCAGAGAGTACTCCGTGACGGCGATCAACGCGGCCTTCGCCGAGTGGCGATCACGAGCATCGACGGTGATCACCGGGATGTGGTCGGGCAGGGCCAGCGCCTTGCGGACCGCGTGCGTAGGATGCCCCGGCGCACCGTCGAATTTATTGACGGCGATCAGAAACGGCAGGTTACGCACTGCAAAGAAGTCGGCGGCGGCGAAGCTGTCTTGCAACCGCCGGACATCTGCCAGAATAATCGCGCCGATCGCGCCACGGACCAGGTCGTCCCACACGAACCAGAACCGGCGCTGGCCCGGCGTGCCGAACAGGTATAGCACCAGGTCCTCATCGAGGGTGATGCGGCCGAAGTCCATTTCCACTGTCGTGGTGTTCTTCATCGGGGTGGCCTCAAGGCCGTCCATCCCCGCAGATGCGTTGGTGATTAGCGCCTCGGTGCGCAGCGGCATGATTTCCGAGACCGCGCCGACGAACGTCGTTTTGCCGGCCCCGAACCCGCCGGAGATGACGATCTTCATCGAGGCGGCGCCCCATCCCTCAGAGTGCTCGTAGGCCACGCAGGGTCCTTCTTATCAGTTCACGTCGTTCGTCGATTGTCATCGAGTCACCGAGGGGGGCGTGCACCCGCAAATAACCCTGTGTCACCAGGTCGCCGACCAGGAACCGCGTCGCACCGAGCGGCAAGGACAGACGAGCGGCGATCTCTGCGACCGAGGGGCTGTGTACGCACAACGTCAGGATCTGGCGCCGCACATCATTTCTCGGCCAGCGCGGCGGCTTCCCTGTAGTGTTGACCGCTTCGACCCGAGCCTCGAGTGCCAGCTCGACACCAGAGTCGGTACGGCCTGCCGTCAGCGTGTATGGCCGGACCAGGCTCGGCTCGTCCGCGGTTTCCGGTTCTGTGAACCAGTCGCCGATCGGTTCGCCCTTGCCCTTCGACTGCTGATGCGCGTCGGTGTGCTTCTGCTGGACATGTGGCGAAGTATGCGGCACGTTGTGGTTCTGCAAGAACCACAAGGTCTGGTCGGCGTGCACCGATGCGCGCAGCTCGCTGGAGACGACCTTGAGTACGGTGCGGTCGGTGTCGATGACGAATGTGGTCCGTCTGACCGGCAGCAGCCGGGCCAGCAGGCCACGGCGCCGAGTGTGCCGGCCACGCCGGGCCGCCTCACGCGCCACGACGGATCTACGCAACTTGGCGAGCCTGCCTCGGCGCACCCCGAACAGCTCGGACACCACGCCGTCCGCGTCGGAGAGCAGCGGATAGTCGAACGAGCGCTGTTGGGCGAAGTGGGCCTGCTTGTCGACGGTGTCGGTGCTGATGCCCACCCGCTGG
>DASXMA010000274.1:0-21958 GCA_036495965.1 Mycobacterium sp. | reverse complement strand
CGAAGTCGTGGCCTAGCGGTCGCGGGCGTCGACGGTAGCAAATTCCTGATGCAGCTGAGATGCGCCGTGCGCTGAGCGCCCCGGACCGCTGTGCGGGGCCGACAGGTGTGTTGTGCGAAGCCGCGCAATCGGCCAAAATTGCTGCAGACCAAGATATTCCGCCCGCCACATCAGCTGGGCAACCCGCTCTTGATAGCGGCGTCTTGCTTGCGGCCGATGTCCGTCGCTACGTTCGGATCGATGGGATCGTTGGGCGCACCGTCGAATTCCAGGTTGACGAGCGCCTTGCCCTCGCTGAACAACAGCACCGTCACCGCTTGGGAATTGTCAGGCGAGGTACCGGAGATCATTGCCCCGTTGGATCCAACGTCGACTGGCTGCCAAGTACCGCTGACCTTGCCCGCGTAATTCGCTTTAGTGTTCTCGATGCCGGCCGCTCCCGTCGCGGCATCAGCGACGATCAAGATGGTGTCCCCAATTCTGCGGCTGTTGTCGGCATTGGCGAACAGCTGTGCAACCCCGGGCGCATTGTTGGGATTCAGCACGGGTGGTTGCGGCGTGGTGAGGTCTCCGCCTATATCACTCGGCTTGATCAGCAGCCCACTGTAATCGGTGGGTTGTCCGGTCGACGGGCTGGTCACCGTGCTGGAACCGTTCGATGAAGCCGCAGCACCTGAGGATATCGCCGAAGAGGACGGTGCCGAGGTTTTGTTGTTCCCGCAACCGGTGATCGCGGTGCCGACCACAATAGTGGTGACCCCCAAGCCGGCGATGGCAGTCCGAGCAAGCTCCATCGACATTCCTTCCCTGTGGACCCACGCCTCTGACGAATGTTGATCCGTACACCAGGTCCGCCATGGCGCCCGACGCTGCTGCGAAATGCTGACGGGACAAGACCAGCGCATATGAACATACGCGGGAATTTCCCCGGCGGGTCGCCAGGGTTCGCGGCCTATGCTGGCGTGGGTCAAGGCACAAGGTTCGATTCGCGGGCTAAGGAGATCGAGATGACGGCTGCGACGGCGCGCGCCGTACGGTTCGACCGTTACGGGGGCCGTGATGTGTTGTATGTGGCGGATATCGATATGCCGTCGCCCGGGCCGGGTGAGGTGGTGATCGAAGTTCGGGCCGCCGGGATCAATCCGGGCGAGGCCGGCATCCGGGTCGGGGCGATGCACGAGATGTTCCCGGCCACGTTTCCGTCCGGCGAGGGCAGCGACCTTGCCGGGGTCGTGACCGCGATAGCACCCGGGGTCACCGAGTTCGCGGTTGGCGACGAGGTGCTGGGTTTCAGTTTCCGGCGATCAAGCCATGCCACCCACACCGCCGTCCCCGTGAATCAACTGATCCGCAAACCTCCCCAATTGAGTTGGGAGGTAGCGGGTTCGCTGTATGTGGTGGGCGTGACAGCGTATGCCGCCGTTCGATCGGTCGCGCCCCAACCGGGAGAGACGGTTGCCGTTTCGGCGGCTGCAGGTGGAGTCGGCAGCCTTGTCGTGCAACTGCTTGTCCTGCGCGAGGCACGGGTGCTTGGCATCGCGGGGACCCCCAACGCCGACTGGCTGCGCGCGCATGGCGTCATCCCGATCGCCTATGGGGACGGGCTGGCCGACCGGCTGCGAGAGGCGGCTCCGAACGGCATCGATGCATTCATCGACTTGTTCGGACCGGACTACGTCCAGCTCGCCGTTGATCTCGGTGTGGCGCCCGAGCGGATCGATACCATCATCTCGTTTCAGAAGGCGGCCGAAGTCGGCGCCAAGACCGAGGGCAGTGCGGAGGCTTCAACACCGGAAGTGCTCGCCGAAATGGCCAACCTGGTCGTTACCGGCGCCATCGAATTCGACATCGCCGCCACCTATCCGCTTGACCGGGTCGCTGACGCCTTCGAGGAGCTCGAGCAGCGGCACACCCACGGCAAAATCGTTCTGCTGCCGAACGGTTCGCCGTAGTCGCCCGATGCCGGTCAGGCCGTGGCGGCCTCAACGATCTTGATGACGACCAACACGACGGCCACGACGAGGTAGCCACGCAGGGTGAACAGCCCCGCCCGACGCATACGCGACATGGTTGGGCGGGCAAGGAAAGCGAGGTTGGGAGTCTGCCAGTTCACCCGGTCCTGTTGGCGCACCGCACGTCGTTCGGGGGACGTGAGCAATGGGGTGTCGTCGAGTTCGTCGACCTCTTCGGGACCCAGACCGCCTCTGAGCGTTCGCGCGATGGCTTCCGCATCGCGCAAGTCGGTGTAGCGCCGACCGCCGACGATCACAGCTGCGCCGCCGACAATGCCGATTACTGCGCCGGCCGCGAGTCCACCCTCGATGGTGGTGGTGGATAGCCCCGGGAAGAACGTCGTCGCCGTCAGCGCGAGCGACAGCAGCACGAGGGACCAGACGATGGCCCACGCGACGATGTTCTGCCGCACGGTGTTTACCCACGGACCCAGAACCGCCCGGTCATTGCAGAGCAAAACCAGGAACACGGTCGCCGAGGGCAGCAGCACACCGGCAAGCGCCTGCACGCCCTGGGTGACCAGACCCAGGATGTGGTCAGGGCTGAACGCAACCGCGGCTGACACCGCAAGCAGTAATGCGTAGCCGCCATAGAACAACGGGGCTTCGCTGATTTTCCAATGCAGCGAGTGTCGCTTGCCCATCGCGTCACCGATGGCGTAGGTGGTAGCCAGCCCTATCGCGTTGGCCCCGATCAGCGATGCGTCCAGCAGAATGATGGCGAACAACACCCCCACCGTGCTGTCGAGGTGGTTAGACAGTCCGGATGCGACCGCACCCGCATCGGTGAAGTTGCCGACATCGGCCGTGCCGGCCAGCCCAAACGCGGTCACCGCCATCAGCGCCGTCGCCCCAACCATGACAACGACAATTCCGATGACTAAATCGGCTCGTGCGTAAGGAATCCAGCGTGCCGTGATGCGCTTGTCCACCACATTGGACTGCTGGAAGATCAACTGCCAGGGCGCCACCGTGGTCCCCACGATCGCGACGATCAACAGCAACACAGTGGAGTTGAGTCCACCCGGGAACTGCGGCACCAGTCCACCGGCAGTCGCTTTCAACGTTGGGTGCACCAGCAGCACCATCGGGATGATCAGAACGTTCACCGCGATCAGCAGGAACATCAGCCCCTCCCAGCGGCGAAACGAGCCCCCGGCGACCACCCCGAACAGCAACACAGCAGCGGCAGGGATCGCGATGGTTTTCGGGCAGCCCAAGAACCCGAGCGCCAATGAGACCCCGATGAATTCGGTGACGATCGTCAGGGCGTTGAGGATCAACAGATCACCCACGCTGAAGGCGCCCAGAACTTGCCGAAACGCTCGAATATCAGCCGTGCGTGGCCAACTCGGGTCACCGCGCCCAGCCGCAGCACCATTTCCTGGTTCACATAGAGCACTGGAATCAACAGCGTCAGCGTCCAGAGCAGGCCCATCCCGTAGTTCTGCCCGGCCTGCGCGTAGGTCGCGACACCGCCGGCATCGTTGTCTCCCACCATCACGATGAGTCCGGGGCCGGTAATGACCATCAGTGTCCGCAGGCGGCGCCAGCGGCCGCTGAACGCACCGGTGCCGTCTCGCCGGATACGGCCGAACGCGCCGACGATGTCGCCGGTGTGGGCGGAATCCGGCGCGGCCGGTCCGGACGCGTCTGGGACAACCTCCGGACCCGCAACATCGGTCCGGCCGAGCAGGTTCGTGCGGAGGCCGCGCTGCTGGGCGGAGATCGAAGTCATTGGATTCTCGCTATCTACAGTCGGGCCGCACGGACCGGCCAACCTGATCGGGGCTCTCAATGCGCCCCCAGCGGCGGGCACTGCGTCCTGCGCCCGCCGCCGGGTACCACTTCACGTAACGAATCATTTGTCCGCACGGTCCGACGGATGTCCGCCCAGCGAGGCCGTGACTACCGCAATCGGCATCCGCGAAACATACAGGTTGGCCCGCTCTTGCGGCGTCAGAGTGCGCGGTGCGCACAACCTTTCCATCAGTAGCCGGCCGGCACGCAGCATCGACCGTCCACGCAACCTGGTAACACCGGAAACACGGTGTGCTACAACAAAAGCCATGATCGTCTCCTCTCGGAGGCCCGATCGGCTGGTGACATTCGACAGCATCAGCGCATCAACTGCAGCCGAGCAAAGGCGACCGCGCAGCGTTTAAGGCGCACGGCCGTCGAGTGCTCGAGAAAGTTCAGGACGCGGAAAGAATGCCGGAACCGGATCGGGACAAGACGGATTTCGGATAGGGACTGTCGCCGGGGCTCATCTCGCCCTCACCTCCTCACGGCCAGGACACACGCGGGTGTCATCACATTCACCTGAACGGAAGAGGTAATGATCGGCGGCATAACCGCCGATCGCACCCCTCTCGTCGGAGCTTCGGCACTACACGGCGTATCCGGAACACCTCCGGAAGCCACTTGGGCTCAACCCTTGGGTCCGGGAAGAGCTGTCCTGACCCGGGGCGTCTCTCGACGTTCGGGGTCAGTGGCCTGTATCCGTGCAGACGCCTCACCTACCGAGGTGCTTGCTCGTCTATGCTGGCACTGCGACCCGCTGCTCGTCAAACTCCTTATCGCGTTCCTTACGCAACAACTATCGATTAGCGTGTGCTGCATCACATCCGCCGGCCTGTGGGCACTGTCGGTTCGTGTGCCGTCGAGGCCTACCCTCGATGGCATGGCCACAACTTTGCAGGACCCTCGGATCGCGACCGTGCTCGACCGGATGTACACCGAATCGAAGAACCAGATGTCGCTGTTGCGCGAGCGACGTGGTCAATTCGATCGGCCGATGACCACTGCGGAACGCACCGAGGCGATGAGCGAGTTCTACATCCCGGTGACCCCGGAAGCCGGCCGCCTACTGTATGCGCTGGTGCGTGCGACGCGTCCGACCACGGTGGTCGAATTCGGTATGTCGTTCGGCATCTCCGCCATTCACCTGGCCGCAGCGGTGCGCGACAACGGCACCGGCCGAGTGGTGACCACCGAGCTCAGCGCCACGAAGACAGCCGCCGCGAAGAAGACATTTGCTGAGACCGGTTTGGATGACGTCATCACCATTCTCGAAGGGGATGCGCTGACCACGCTGCAAAGCCTGGACGGACCGGTCGAGTTCGTCCTGCTCGACGGTTGGAAAGATCTGTATCTGCCGGTGATCGAACTGTTGGAACCGCGTCTGCCGACAGGTACGTTGATCGTCGCCGATAACGCCAGCGCGGCGGACACCGGGCCCTACCTCGACCTCGTGCGCGATCCCGACAACGGTTACACCAGCTTCAATTTCCTGGTACGGGACAGCGACAGCATGGAAATCAGCTGCCGCACAAACGATTAACGCCTACTTCAGGGATTCCTCGAGCCAGGGCGTCAGCCACTTCACTCCTTCCGGGGTGAGATGGACGCCGTCGCTGCGCACCTTGATTCCGTCGACCTTGGCGGTGTAAACGCCATCCGGACAGAGCTTCTTGTTGAAGTCGAGGATCTGGACGTTCGGATGGTGACTAACCGTGTTGCGCAGCATGGTATTCCACTGGTTGACCCGATCCGGCTGGTCCTCCGGGTACAGGCGGCCATCCGGCTTTTCGCCACCGCGGCTGTAGGGCACGGTGGCCACCACCACTCGAACCCCGGTCGAGCTCACGGTATTCAGCGCTCGCTCGAGTTCGCCGTTGAGGTACGCGTCGAAGGTCGGATCGCCGATATGGGTCCACTGTCCCTCGTTGACCCGATCGACGGTCTCCCAGCGGCCAATGATCAGGAACGCGACATCTGGCTGGTCTTGGCTGACCTGCGTCGACCATCTGATCGGCCAGGTGTCGCACTCCGGTCTTTGCTCCAGCGTTTTGCCGATATACCGATACGGTGTGCCACGCACCAGGCTGCAGCCGATGACGGTGTGGTCGAGGAAAGCGAATCCGGGCGTCGGCGGAAGATAATGCATCCAAGTCCAGCCGATCGAATCTCCGAATACCGAAACAGTGAACGGCCGGTTGGGATCTCGAGGTCGTTGGTGACTTGCGCCCGGTGGCGACGGCGAAACCGCCGCCACCGCCGATACGCCGGGCGGCAGCCCGGTCTCACGTAGACCGGGTCCGGTTGCCACCGGAACCAGCAACAACGTGATCGCGGCGGCGCTGGCCACGGTGGCAGCGGCCAGCGGCAATAACGGCACCCGGGCCGGGCGCCAGCGCCGGATCGGTTGCTCGATCAGCCACCACGATGCGGCGGCCACTGAAACGGTGGCGGCGCACCGCGCGGCGAACAGCGGGAGTCCGGCCCACCCGGTGTGTTCTCCATTGAGCGCCAGAAAGATTGGCCAGTGCCAAAGATAGACGCCGTAGGAAATGGTGCCCAACCACACCAACGGGGGCATGGCCAGGATGCGGGCGGTCAGGCCGCGCTGTTCCAGTGCCACCGGGGCGACGACAAAGACGGCCGCGATTGCAACCCCGATCAGCAGACCGTGGCGAAATTCCGCGAGATTGCCTGTTGCGTAGTGAGTCGCGGCCGCCAGCCCTGCCACACCGACGATCGGCAGAAAGCGGGCGACGCGCCGCCCCCACCGAGTTCGGATCATGCACCAGCCGCGGTTCAGCGAGGGCCAATCCCGAACCAGCAGAGCCGCCGCCGCCGAGCCGATCAGCAGCGCCTGCGCACGGGTATCCGTGCCGAAATAGATTCGGTCACGCGTGCTGTCGGAGACGAAGACGATGGCCGCTGCGGCAGAAGCCAGCGCCCCCAGCGTGGCGATCACGAAGATGGCGAAGCGGACCCCGCCTAAGGTGGCCCGCATGAAGTAACGCCTCGCCCGTGCCGCCAACAGCAGGGTAACTGCGATCAGCAGGACCGGCCAGACAAAGTAGTACTGCTCCTCTACCCCGAGCGACCAGGTGTGCTGCAGGGGTGAGGGTGGAGCGCCCTGCGTGAAATAGTCGGTCTTTTGGGCCACGAACCGCCAATTCGCCATCCACAGGAACGCGGCGATCGCGTCGTTCCGCAAACCGGTAAGCGCCTGGTAGGGAAGAAGTTCGCGGGCTGCGCCCACGGCGAGCACCATCAGCACCAGTGCCGGTAGCAGCCGTCGCGCACGACGAATCCAGAAGCCGGTCAACTCAATACGACCGCTGCGCCGCAACTCATCCAGCAACAGCGATGTGATCAGGAACCCGCTGAGGACGAAAAAGACATCGACGCCAATGAATCCGCCGGTCACCCCGGGGATCCCCCCATGCCCGGCAAGCACCAGCGCAACAGCTACCGCACGAAGTCCGTCCAGCGCGGGAATGCCGCTACGTCGTTCCGGTTGATCCCAAATCGCCAGCCGGCCGACACGTGGCACAGGAGCAATCCACCGGGACCGCCGAGCAGAATGCGCCGGTGCGGGGTGCGTCCCGCCCGGCTCAGCGCTCGCTTCTAGCGCGCCCTGACCACCTTGTCGCCCGGCGCCGTAGTTGCTGCCGATACGTCGTTGCCCCTCCTCTTGATCTCAGCAAGCTTAGAGGCGGTGCAGCCGGATCCAAGCCAAGACACGCGACGGTTTTCCTATGTTCGGCAGTCTTTTTTGGGCCTACACCTGGCCGGCCGGTTTCACTTCTGCGGCGGCCAGTCCGAGCTCTTCGAGTACATCCGCAGTGTCTGCGCCCAGCTCCGGAGCGGGACCGGCGACTCGGCCCGGTGAGCCATTGCTACCTCGCGTCTGGCTCACTTACCGGCCAGCCGCTTGGCGGCGAGTTCTCGAAGCTCGCCGGCCTTGATCTTGGCGTTGCCCGTCAGCGCCACTTCGTCCTCGCAGAAGAACAGCACATGGCGCGGCACCTTGTAACTCGCCAATCGCTGCCGCAGGAATGCCAAAAGCTGCTCGGCGTCGAGGATCACGTCATCGTGCGGCACGACACAGGACACAACGACCTCGCCGAGCGTTTGGTGCGGAACGCCGACGGTTTGCGCCACCTTGACGCCGGAATGGGAGATTAGGGTTTCGTCAACCTCGCGTGGTGAGACATTGGCCCCGCCGGTCTTGATGATGTCGGTGAGCCTGCCCTGCCAATACAGTCGGCCGGCGTCATCGAGATAGCCGCCGTCACCGGTAGGGAAGAAGCCCTCGGCGTCGAGCGTCTCATCAAGCGGAGTGCCGATATAGCCGAGCATGAGCGTGGGTCCCTTGACGCGGATCTCGCCCGCCTGCCCGCGCGGAACAATGCCGCCGGCAAGCGGATCCGTGATCTTGAGCGTCACGCCGGGCAGCGCCACTCCGAAGCTGTCCGCATGGACTTGGGGCGGAGTGTTAGCGGGGTAACCCGTTGTGATCGTGAATGTTTCGGTGTTGCCGTAGGCATGGCCCGGCTCGTACCACTCGCTCGAAACCGTGGGATGGTGGGCGATCGGGGTCTTGAAATCCGCGAACCTCACGCTGCTCAAGTCCACCCGGCTCCAGTTGGACGCGCTCTCCAACTGGGCCCACTGGTGGGGCCAGGCGAACGGAAAGTTCACTCGCTCAGCCTGCATGAGCTCGAGCGCCTCTACGGCGTCAAACGTCGATTGCAGGACGAGGGCCCCGCCGCTGGCCAGCGTTGAGCCGAGCACCATCGTGAAGTTGCCGGACCAGAAAAAGCCGTTGGCGGTCCAGCCTCGAACATGGTCGCCTGGGCTGAAGCCGTACATGCGACGGAAGCGCCAGAGCTGGATGCACACTCCGCGATGCGCGCTGAAAACGCCTTTGGGCTTGCTCGTGGAGCCAGACGAGAAGAACAGCACGGAGGCATCGCTTGGCAGCACCGCCGCAGCAGTCGCCTCGACGACTTCGCCTGGCTCCTGGTGGCCGGACGCCAGGAACTCATCCCACGCTTCGATGCCCGGCGCCGGCTCGCCCACCAATGCGAGTCGGCGCAAAAAGGGGTACTTCGTCGATTCCAGGCCGCCCGGTCGCGATGTGCCAACAGCCGGTTCCAGCTCAGCCAGCATGGCGGCGAAGTCCTTCGTCAGTACCCTGCGCTCAAACAACAGCACCGAAACGGCGGAGGCCCGGATCAGATAGTCCAATTCGGATGGCGTGGAAAATGTGCTGAGAGTGACCGCTACCCCGCCCGCCAGAGATGTACCGAACACCGCGGCAAGCCATTCCGGCCGGTTCGTCATCAGAACGCCGACGCGGGCGTCCTTGCCCAGGCCGCACCCGCGCAGCGCACGCGCCACCTCCATTGCGCGCTCCCAAAGCTGCGCATACGTCCAACGCGTGACGCCGTCGGCGGTGTGCCACACCAGCGCCTCGCGCTCACCGTAGGTCTGCGTCACCTCGCGCAGGAAGCCCGGCAGCGTCAGCGCCCCCAGCCCGGGCTCATCCGATAGCGGCGGTCCGGATACTATCGAACGGCCTGCCGAAAATCCCTGTGCGGCTTCCGATCCCGTCTCGTCGACCATGGCTACAACGGCAGTTCGACCTCGGCTGTGCAGCCCACCAGCGTTTCTCCGCTCTGGTTGGTCAGGCGCAGCTTTACCTGTACGAGCGGCACACCCCAGGTCGACTCCGCTTGCTTATCGATGATCTCGGCATCGAAATAAGTCACATCCCCCTCGAAGGCGGGCGTACGGAAGTCGGCCTTGGAATGGCGCACCATACCGTCGTGGCCGGCCCAGTAGGCGAGATAGTCGCTGCACCACGCGCCCATCGTTGCGCCATAGCCATAGGCGCGCGCCATGCCGACTTGGCTGGCCCGGTCGGCGTCGATATGGCCTCGCGAGGGGCCGACGTAGAGCCCGTCGCGCTTGCGCGGATCGATCTTCGCGTCCTCTTCGTCGAAGGCGAAGTCTTTGCCCCATCCTGGATCCTGGTAGACCCACGGATCCTCGACACCGGGCGGCGCCACCCAGTGGAAGGTGCCCCAGATATTGAACAGGAACGCCCGGTATTCGGTGGTGAAGCTGGCGATGCTGTGCGGGCCGATCACCCGACGAGGCAGCGTGTCGCCAACCTTCACTTCGTCAAAGTGCGGCGAGACACCCATGCGGTTGGATTCGAGCCACTCACGCCGCAGCCTCTCGACTTCCTCGAGCTCGGTTTGTGTCCAACGTTTGATGTCGCCAAGCTGGTTTTCAAACATCCCGCGCTTTGTCGCTTCCTCGTAGAGATAGCGGATCGCAGTAGAACGTTCGCGCGCCACCAGGGTGCCGTGCTGGTTGGTGTGGATGGTGTCACCGCGTGAGAACATCGTTGGGCCGGCGAATTTGGTCTCGGTCACCTTGTAGTCGTGGAACCGACGCTCCTGGAACAACTTGTCTCCGGGCCGTACCGGGCAGCCGTAGAACCACCATTCCTCACCACCAAAGATCAAGTGGCTGTTCGGAATATGGCCCACGCACGCTGGCGCCGCGCCGTGCCCATAGTCCAGGGCCACCGCAATGGACTGCGGTGCAACAATACCGGCAAACTTTGAGTCGCGAGCAAACTGCTCATCCCAATGCAGCGGGTTGGGATAATCCATCGCCATCACCCAGCGCCGGATGTCGGATGAACTGCACGGATCCCACAACTGCCCTCCGCCCACCGGCTTGCCCACCCGGTGATCGACGTCGGACAAATCGAGCTGGGGGCCCGGCGATTTGGTCGTCTTCCTGGTCATTAGCGGTCCCGTCAGTGATTGACGTCTACGACGATGCGGCCGCGCACCTTGCCGTCCATGAGTTCTCCCGCCGAGGCGATCGCCTCACCCAGCCCGATCTCCCGGGCGATCGAATCCAGCGCGCCGCCATCCAGATCGTCAGATAGGCGTTTCCACGCGCTCATGCGCCGCTCTTTGGGCGCCATCACGCTGTCGATGCCAAGCAAAGAAACACCGCGCAAAATAAACGGCGCAACCGTCGCCGGAAAATCCATGCCTTGAGCCAGGCCGCATGCGGCAACCGCGCCGCCGTACCGCGTTTGCGCGCAGGCGTTGACCAGCGTATGGCTGCCGACGGTGTCGACGACGCCCGCCCAACGCTCCTTCTGCAACGGCTTACCGGCTTCGCTGAGCTCAGCGCGGTCCAACACCGTCACCGCGCCGAGTTGCTGTAAGAACTGCGCTTCCGACGACTTTCCAGTCGCGGCAGCCACTTTGAACCCGGCCGCACTCAATAACGCGATCGCGACGGTCCCGACGCCGCCGGTCGCCCCGGTCACGAGGATCTCGCCCTGATCGGGAGACACGCCGTGCTGCAGCAGGGCGTCCACGCACAGGCTGGCGGTGTAGCCCGCGGTGCCGATCGCCATCGCCTGGCGGGTGGTGAAAGCGGGGGGCAGTCGTATCAACCAGTCGCCGTTGAGGCGGGCACGCTGAGCGAGACCGCCCCAATGCGTCTCGCCGACGCCCCAACCGTTGAGCACCACGCGGTCGCCCTTTTTCCAGTCGGCATGGCGACTCTCCGTCACCACGCCGGCGAGATCGATACCCGGAACCATCGGAAATTTCCGCACCACGGGCGATTTGCCCGTAATTGCCAGGCCATCCTTGTAATTCAGCGTGGAGTACTCGACATCTACGCTGACATTGATATTCGAGCCATCCGAGCCATCGGGCAGCTGCGCCTCGTCCAGGCCGGTGACCCCAACCGTCTGTCCCGCCTCGCCTTTCTCGATCAAGACTGCTGAAAACATCTGTTTCTCAACCCTTCTCAATCAACAGAGCTACTGCGATGGCTTTTCGGGTGCGTAGCCCAAAGTGCTCTTGACCTCCAAATACTCGTGGAACCCGAACTCGCTCCACTCTCGACCGTTGCCGCTGTGCTTGTAGCCGCCGAACGCCGCGTTCATGTCGAAAGCATGATTGATCGTCACCCAGCCTGCCCGGATCTTGCGGGCCACCTCACGCGCTTTATCGAGGTCCGCCCCGGAGACAAAGCCGGCCAAGCCGTAATTGGTGTCGTTAGCGATGTCCACGGCCTGATCGATGTTGTCGTAGCCGAGGATGCACAGCACAGGCCCGAAGATTTCCTCGCGCGCGATCGTCATGTCATTGGTCACGTTCGCGAAAACGGTCGGCTTGACGTAGTAACCCTTGTCCAGGCCTGCCGGCCGACCCGAGCCGCCCGCGACGACGGTCGCGCCCTCGTCGATGCCTTTCTGGATCAGGCGCTGGACCTTCTCGAACTGTGCCTTCGACGCCACCGGCCCGATCGCGGTGGCATCGTCGGGGGTGCCCACCTTCACCTGCTCGGCCGCCTCACTCGCGATGGTGATGGCCTCGGCCATCCGCGAATTCGGGACCAGCATGCGCGACGGCGCGTTACAGCTCTGCCCCGAGTTCGGCATCATGTTGACCACGCCGGCGCGGACGCTGCCGGCAAAGCCCGTATCGTCGAGAACAATGTTCGGGCTCTTGCCGCCGAGCTCCTGGGTTACCCGCTTCACCGTCGGAGCCGCATTCGTGGCCACATCGACGCCGGCGCGCGTGGACCCGGTGAACGACACCATGTCGATGTCGAGGTGGCTCGCCAGGGCGACGCCGACGCCGGGACCGTCGCCGTTGACAAGGTTGTACACACCGGCCGGCACGCCCGCGGCATCAAGAATCTCGGTGAAGATGTAGGCCGAGAACGGCGCAACCTCAGACGGTTTCAGGATCATGGTGCAGCCGGTTGCCAACGCCGGGTATACCTTGACCGCGATCTGGTTGAGCGGCCAGTTCCACGGCGTGATCAGCCCGCAGACGCCGATCGGCTCCTTGACGATCAGCGTCGCCCCGTGCTGTTCCTCGAATGGAAAGTTCTTCAGCACGTCGATCGCGGTTACCAGGTGACCGAGTCCGAGCTGGACCTGCGGCCCCGCAGCCAGCGAGGGCGGCGCGCCCATTTCCTCGGTGACCGCGTCGGCGAGATCGCCTGCCCGCTTCTGGTATTCGGCAAGGACGGCCTCCAGCAGGTCCAGGCGTTGGTCGCGACTGGTTTGCGACCAGCTAGGGAAAGCGCGTCGGGCGGCTGTGACGGCCACGTCGACGTCGGCGGCGGAGCCGAGCGAGATCTTCCCAGAAACCTGCTCGGTCGCCGGATTCTCGACGTCAAAAGAATTGGGCCGCACCGGGTCGACCCACTGCCCGTCGATGTAATACTTCAGGTATTCGCGCATGAAATCATCCTTTTCTTACTGGGTGCCTTCGGCGTACCACGTGCGGAATTCGGCGTAGTTCGGCATCTCCTCGGAGTTGGCCTTCGGGTCTATGCAGACGTGCACGACGGCGGTCTTGCCGCTGGCGTAAGCGCGCCCGATCGCCGGACCGATCTCCTCTTCTTTTTCGACATATTCGCCGTGGCAGCCGAAGCCCTCGGCGATTTTGTCGAAGCGCACGTCCTTGCTCCAGTGCACACCGGGCTGCGGTGCCGGCTGAGCGAAAGTGCGCTTGTAGACGCCGACTTCGAGACCCCACTGGTGGTCGACGCCCACGACGCACACCAGCGGCAGCTGGTGACGTGCCGCGGTCTCCAGCTCGGCGATGTGGAACATGAATGAAGAGTCGCTGGTCAGCAGCATGACCGGCCGCTTGCCGCCGTCGGCGACCGACGCACCGATGGCATAGGGCAAGCCCGTGCCGAGGTGACCGAAGTTCTGGTTCCAGATGACGTCGTGCGGCTTGGCCAGCGAATAGGTCCACTGAAAGATGACCGTCGCGCCGCCGTCGCGGACCATGATGCCCTCGGCCGGAAAGGCTTTGGTTGCCTCGACCACAAAGCGCGCAGGGTGGACCGGGGTTCGGCCGCTGGGCGCGGTCTCGGCCAATTCGGCAAGCTGGTCGGCATCCTGTTTGATCCAGCGTGCAAGATCGCCCGACGGCGAACGCGGGCGGTCCTTCAGCGCATCGACCAGCTGCGGCACCACGCCCCGCAGGTCTCCCACGAGCGGCACGTCTACCGGCCGGTTCACGCCGATCGCCGTCGGGTCCTGCTCGATGTAGATCCACTTGCGTGTGGCGTTGTTCTGCGCCCAGTGCCGCGTCTTGCCGTAATGAACCGGCTCGCCGAGCTCGGTGCCGAGCGCGATGCACAGGTCCGACGTGACCACGGCCTCGACTGCCGCAGACGAAAAGCCGTAGGGAAAGGTGCGATCCTCCAGACCGGGGATGAACGAGGTGCCGCCCGATGTCTGGATCACCGGGCAGGCCATCAACTCGGCAAGTTCCCGCACCGGCTCTGCGGTGCGCGACGTGTGGACGCCGTGGCCGACCAGCAGGATCGGGTTCTTGGCCTCGCGCACCAGCTTGGCCGCCTCGGCGATCTCTCGTGCGCCCGCCCCGTGATTGACAAGGCGATACGCGCTTGGAGGGAGGGGATCTGCGACATCTAACTCTTCCAGGATCACATGGGACGGATACTCGATGTAAGCCGGGCCGGGCGTTGTCGACATCGCGCGCCGAATCGCCTCCCGAACGATTTCGTCGGTCTGGTCGGCATATTCGATCGAGGCGCTGTACTTCACTGCTGGCGCGAAAAGCGCCTCCTGGCGGACGAACTGGATGCGCCCACGCCGGACCCGCCGTTCGGTAATCCGCGCCCGTTGGCCACCGAGGAAGATGACCGGCGAGTTCTCCACCTTGGCGCACATCATCGCCCCGGCAATATTGGCCACACCCGGACCCAGCGTGCCGATGCACAGGCCCGGCTTGCCTGTCATCCGCGACACAGCCTCGGCCATGAAACCGGCACACTCTTCGTGGTGTGGCGAAACCACCGTCCAGCCACGCGATTCCGCTTCAAGGAACATGTGCACGAAGTTCGGGTCCGGGATGCCGAACACCGTGTTCACGCCCTCGGCCTCGAACAGGTCGAGAATGCGCTTGTAAACGGGCACAACCATGGTGGAAAACTCCTTAGGGATAGATACCGTTGAGCGAGTCGTTTTCGGCCCCGGACATGGGTTTCCCGTCGACCGCCAGGCCCAGCTCGTCGAGGATCTCCGCGGTGTCAGCACCGAGCTCGGGCGCCGGCCCCGCAACGCGACCCGGTGTCCGAGAGAACCAGGTGGGTACGCCCGGGAAGCGCACCGGTCCGTGCGGGGTGTCCACAGTCTGAAACATGCCGACGGCGTTGAGATGCGGATCGTCGAACAGCGCGCCGGGCGTATTCAGTGGCGCGGCCGGTATCTCGAGTTCGCGCAACAGCGCCAGCCACTCATGGGTCGAGCGCTGTTTCATCGTCTCGGCCACTAGCCCGTAGACGGTGTCGATCTGGCGTGCGCGCTGTTCCAGCGTCGAATACAGCTCACTGGCCCACGGTGGCCGCACGGCCTTCATAAAAGCGTTCCAGTGCTTGTCGTTGTAAATCAACGCGGCGATATAGCCGTCGCTGGTGCGGTACGGACGGCGGTTGGGCGCCACGGTACGCGGATACACCGCCGGTCCCAGGGGAGGGTCGAACAGGGCACCGTTGGCATGTTCAACGAGGATGAACGAAGCCATGGTTTCGAACATGGCAACCTCGACTTCTTGTCCCTCCCCGGTGCGCTCGCGGTGAAACAGCGCCATGGTCGTCGCATACAGCGCCGTCAGCCCGGCGACCTTGTCGGCCATGATGGTTCCGACGTAGTCGGCCTCGCCAGTCAGTTGCTGTTGTACCGCCGGCAGGCCGCATTCGGCCTGGATCGTGTCGTCGTAGGCCGGCCGGTCGCGATCGGGCCCGCGGCGTCCGTACCCGTAACAATTGGTGTAGATGATCCCCGGGTTGATCGCGGCGACGTCGTCATAGCTGAAACCGAGCTTGGCGATCGCTTTGGCGCGCATCGAGTGGATGAATACGTCCGCGGTCTCGACAAGAGCGCGCAGGGCCCGTGTGCCGGTGTCGGTTTGCAGGTCCAGCACAACGCTGCGCTTGCCCCGGTTGACGTTAACAAACACGCCGCTCATACCCAGCGCTGGACCGACCGAGATGTAGCGGGTGTTATCGCCCTGTGGCGGTTCGACTTTGATCACGTCAGCACCCATATCGGCCATGATCTGCGTGCAGTACGGTCCCATCACCATTGCGGTGAGGTCGATTACCCGCACACCGGCTAGCGGGCCCACGCTCGTCCGGCTAGCCATGGAGCGCGCCTCGATCGCTTGAGCGATGCGCCAGTCCGAAGCTGTAGCGGATGTGCTGGTCATGACCGTCGGGCACGACCGGGAAGATCAGCGGCGCCTCAATGTTTCGAATCGCATCGAGATGCTCGCCAACGTCCTCGACCGTCCACGCTGGCCGATGTACGCCGGGACTCTCGGCGATGACCGCCCGCGCCACCCGACCCGCCAGCGCGATGAACACCTCCCCTGTCACCGAACAGGTTTCGTGTGCGAGCCAACCCACCACGGGGGCAACGAGCTCCGGACCCATCGGCGGGTAGGCCGAGGTGTCGATGCCGGCGGCCATTCTTGTCACCGCGGCCGGCACAATCACATTGCATGTCACGCCGTAGTCCGCACCTTCGAGGGCCGCGACATTGGACAGCCCGATCACGCCGGCCTTCGCGGCCGCGTAGTTGGCTACGCCATGGTTTCCGTACAAGCCACCGATTGACGACGTGAGGACGATGCGTCCGTAGCCGGCCTCGCACATGAGCGGAAACGCCTGCTGCACAACATTAAAAGCGCCGCGCAGGTGGACACCCAGCACCGCGTCGAAGTCCTCGTAGGTCATCTCTTTCAGCGATGCGCGGCGCACGATCCCGGCGTTGTGGATGAGGATGTCGATGCGGCCGTACATATCGAGCGCCGTCCGGATGATCGCATCGCCGCCGTCGCGGGTGGTGACGGACTCGGTGCACGCGACGGCTTGACCACCGGCAGCGGCGATCTCACGCACCACATCGTCGGCCGGACCGGCATCGGTGCCGTCGCCGGTGAGGTCGCCCCCTGGATCGTTGACGACAACCTTCGCTCCGCGAGACGCGAGCAGCATGGCGTAGGAGCGGCCGAGCCCTCGGCCACCCCCGGTGACCACCGCCACCCTGCCGTCGAATCTCAAGTCAGCCATCTATGTTCCGAGGACCAGACCGTCTAGGTCGCCTTTTGCGCGCCATTCCTTGAGCAAGTCGTCGAACACGTAGAAGCCCGGCATGTAGGGATCGCCGATGGCCGAGCGGATGCCCTCGCCGCCACCGCCGCCCTCATTGTTGTAATAGCCGGGCGTGCAGGAGACCGCGAACTCCGAGCTGTCTACTGAGGATTCACGGATCGTGTCGACCCAGTTGTCTTGAGCTTCCTGGCTCGGCTCGACGGTCGTCGCGCTGCGCGCTATTGCTTCGGAAATGATGTAGGCGATGTGTTCGGCCTGTTGCTCGAGCATCGCGGTGGTGTTCCCTGCCACGCCGCCCTGGACGAAGCCGGTGAAGAACTGGTTGGGGAAGCCTCGGCTGGTCATCCCATGAAGTGATTTGTAGCTGTCGCGCCAGTGATCGAAGAGCGACAGGCCGTCGCGGCCCTCGATCACATCGACTGCGTACCGGCGGCTGATATCGGTGGTGATCTCGAAACCGCTGGCGAAGATGATGCAGTCGACTTCATACTCAACGCCGTTGGCGACGATCCCGTTCTCGGTTAACCGTTCCACGCCTCTGGATTCGGACACGTCAACCAGCGTGACGTTCGGGCGATTGAACGTCGGCAGGTATTCGTCGTTGCTGCAGGGCCGCTTGCACATGAACCGGTAGTACGGTTTGAGCGCTTCGGCGGCCTCCGGGTCCTCGACGAGCTCGCCGACACGGCGCCGCAACCGCTCCATCACCTTGTAATCCTCTTCTTCGCGCATCGCCATGATCTGTTCGATGGTCAGTGATGCGGGATCGTCGGCAGCCGCGATCCGCGCGGTCAGGTTGCGCCCTAGCTCAGTCCAGAAATCGCAGACCATATCTGGCTCGTCGAACACCGCACCTTCCCCCAACGGTGACCAGCGATGAAAGTTGCGCTTGCGTTGCTCCTGCCAGCCGGGCTGCAGGGAAGCCGCCCACTGCGGGTCCGTCGGCTCGTTGCCTCGCACGTCCACCGATGAGGGCGTGCGCTGAAAGACGTAGAGGTGCTCGGCATCTCGGCCCAAGTGCGGAACCAGCTGCACGCCGGTCGCACCAGTACCGACAAGCGCAACACGCTTGTCATGTAGCTTGTGCAGTCCGCCGTTGGAATCCCCACCCGTGTAGTCGTAATCCCAGCGAGCGGAATGGAACATATGCCCCTTGAAGTCTTTGACACCGGGGATGCCGGGCAGCTTCGGCCGGTTGAACGAGCCCTGTGCCATCACCACGAACCGGGCACGAATGTCGTCACCGCGATTAGTGCTCAACCGCCAGCGCTTGATCGTCTCATCCCAGCGCACCACGCGAACGTGGGTGGAGAGGATCGCTCCGTCGTAGAGCCCGAAATGCTTCGCAATGCGACGGCAGTGCTCGTAGATCTCGGCGCCGTCGGCGAACTTCTTCGACGGAATGTAGTTGAGTTCTTCCAGCATCGGGATGTAGCAGTAGGCGTCGTTGTCGCACTGGATTCCCGGGAAACGATTCCAGTACCAGACCCCGCCGAGATCCCCGCCCATCTCGATGATGTGCACGTCGTCGACGCCTGCCTTCTTGAGGTACGCGCCGGCCAGCAGACCGGTGATGCCGCCGCCGAGAACCGCCACGTCGATGTCCTCGTCGATAGGCGTGCGTGGTGTCACGGGCGTGTGGGGATCGACCTCGGCGAATTCCGCGAAGTCGTCTTTGAGTTCCAAGTACTGCTTCGAGCCCTCCGGACGCAGCCGCTTATCGCGCTCGAATAAGTACTTCTCGCGCAGTGCGTCGATATCGATGTCGTCCGGCGTCTGCGTCGGTCCGCATGTATCGAACATTGTCATCTATCTCAAAGCTCCTGCGGTTCGCCGGTACCCATGTACTTCGCCAGCTGAGTGTGCAGATTCACAATGCTGCGTTCGCGGTAGGGGTTGGGCTTGGTGCCCGAAAAACCATGGGATTTCATACCCTGCTGCACGGCGGCCATGTTGGAGAAATCCTGCGGCAGAACCGACCGCCACCCGGGGTCACCGACCGGTGTGTGCTCCCACTGCGTCTGGGGCTCTTGCCCGTTCGGGAACAGTTCAAACACCGACACCTCGAAAATGCACTTGTCGGGGTTGTAGCTGGGGTGCGGCCGCGCGCTGTAGCACAGCGCGCTGGTCAGCCCCTGCCCGATCTGGAAGTTCGGAAAGATCTGCCATGCGGTACCAGCCTGTCCGAGGATGTCCGCTGGAATTGTCGGCCAGATCACGCCGCGCGCTTCGTCGTCGCGGCGCGCTGACGCCAGCCAGTGCTCGAGAACTTTGTCAGCAGGTGTCCCCTCGGGCAATTCGTCAACCAGCCGCTTGGCGGCGTTCACCAACGTCTGGGTTGTGGTCGCGTTGGTCTCCTCCAGCGTGTACACCTGCATCTCTGCGGTCGTCACACGCGGATCGGCGCCGGTGCCGAGGCGGATCTTGGACTTGGTGGCCTCCATATCCTCTGGAGCGTCATAGCCGATGTTGCTGTGTCTGCCTTGCGCCTTCGCCCATCCCTTGAATTCGCCGAACTTGTTGAACTCCGGATGAGTCGTGTAGACGTGGTAAGTCTCGTTGAAGGCCTCCATCGCGACTTTCCAGTTGCAATCGAAGGACAGCCACTTGCGCCATTTGTAGCGCATGTTTTTCAGGCCGAACGGGTCGAGAATCTTCGCAGCGGGGAACAGGTAATCGGCCAGCGGCTCGCATTCGGGGTCCATGTTGATCCACAACCAGCCGCCCCAGGTGTCGACTTTGACCGGCCGAAGATGGGTGTTGTCGGGAGTGAGCGCTTCGTGCCAGTCCTGTTGTTCGCGGATGTAAGTACACACGCCATCCAGGCCATAAGTCCATCCGTGAAAGCCGCACACGAACGACTTACGGGTGCGGCCACAAGCGTTCTTCGCACCCTCGGGTGTGTCGATCAGCCGACGGCCGCGATGCATGCACACGTTGTGGTGGGCCCGAAATCCGTCGGATTCGTTCTGGCCGCTGCGTACCACGATGATCGAGTCGTTGAGAATGTCGTAGGTCAGGTAACTGCCCACCTCGGCCAGCTCTTCGACGCGGCCGACCTGCTGCCAGACTTTTCGCCATAACTTGTCGCGCTCAGCACGGGCATAGTCCTCATTGATGTAGGCTTCGACGCCGATCGTCATCGGTTCCGATAGCTCCTCGGCCGCTGCGGGATTCACATCTTTGGCCAGATCTGTCATTACATCCTCCTAACGGCCGCACGGAAGGATTCGTCTTTGAGAAACAGCGAGGTGTTGTCGGCGTCGAGATGGCTCCATTTGAGGTCGAGCCCACCGTCGACGAGCAGCGTCTGGCCGGTGATGTAGCTCGACAACTCCGAGAGGAGGAAAAGGATGGCGCCGGCTTGTTCCTCGGGCCGCCCGCGCCGGCCCATCGCGATCGCCTGACGATCCCGGTCGGGGTCCTCGTCGACGTAGGTGCGCGAGGCCGCGGTCTCGGTGACACCCGGCGCCACGGCATTCACCCGGATTCCTGTCAGCGCCAGCTCGAGCGCCATCGTGCGGGTCATCGCTGTGATCGCGGCCTTGGCAGTCCCGTAGGCGATGTGAAACGGCGCGGTGTTCATGCCGCTGATCGAGGAGATCGACACGATCGACCCGGGAAGCTCTTGCGCAACCAGTTCGACGGCCACGGCCCGGCTCATGAAAAACGCCGTCTCAAGATTGTCGGTGAAGATCTTGCGCCAGTCGCTGCGCGTCACCCGAGTCGATGGCATCCACGTCGACGGCGCAGCGCCACCGGCGACATTGACGAGCCCGTACAAGCTACCGTCGGCGCGCCGCGCTTGGTCGATCACCGCAGCGATGCCCTCGTCGGTCGACGCGTCGGCCGCCACGGGCACGACCGCCAGACCTTGTTGTGCCAGCGGAACGACGTGCTCGTCGAGGTTTTCCTTCGACCGGCTGACCGCGATCACCGTGGCCCCTGCCCGAGCGGCCATCGCCGTTACGGTCGTGCCGATGCCACCGCCGCCGGCGCCGGCGACCACCACGATGCGACCGTCGAGCCCGAGGAGATCTTCCATGACCTGCTTTCCCCTGCCGCGGACTCCGCGAGCGCCCGCAACAGGCTGTGCTGCAATCCTTGTCCGGACAATATATTGGGTTCTGTCCTTTGGAGAATACTATTCCCATCGGCGGACTCCGCTGTCAAGGTCGCGCGCGATGCTGCAGTAGCTATTGTCTGGACTAGGGAGACTTTGATAACGTCCGGCCCAACGGGCACTTCCGTCTAGATGGGAAGGATCTCGGCGAGCCATGTCCATTTCAAGGGCCATCGCGGCGCAGCCATCGCGATATGCCCCCTTGAACTCCGGCGCCCCCTCGGTCGACGTCGCGGAGGGCTGGCGACTCGAGCGGGTCACCGCACCGAGTCGCCTGTTCGGCGCAAACGGTCTACGCACGGGCCCGGACGGTCGCATTTACATCGCTCAGGTGACCGGCAGTCAGATCAGCGCGCTGGATCACCGCACCGGGCAACTGGGGACTGTGAGCGCCAAGGGCGGCGGGATCGTGGCACCCGACGACGTCGCGTTCGACGCGAGCGGCAACCTCTACGCGACCGAGGTCATGGATGGCCGGGTCAGCATGCTCGACACCGCCGGCCGAACCCGGGTGCTGCGCGACGATGTTCCGTCAGCCAATGGCATCACCGTTCATCGGGGCCGGTTGTTCATCGGTGAATGTCGTGAGGGTGGGCGCCTGCTGGAACTCGATCTGGGCGGCGGGCCGCCACGGGTGCTGCTGGAGAACGTGCCCTCACCGAATGCGATGGAGGTCGGCCCGGACGGCCTGCTGTATTTCCCGGTGATGGGCGCCAACGAGATCTGGCGCGTCGATCCTGACGGCGGCGAACCACAGTGCGTTGCGCGCGATCTCGGTGTGCCCGACTCGGTCAAGTTCGACTCG
>DASXMA010000273.1:0-5397 GCA_036495965.1 Mycobacterium sp. | reverse complement strand
TGGCTTGCCAGGAGTTCATCACCCAGTTGGGTCGTAACTTCCAGGTGATCTACGAGCAGGCCAACGCCCACGGGCAGAAGGTGCAGACCGCCGGCAGCAACATGGCCAGCACCGACAGCGCCGTTGGGTCCAGCTGGGCCTGACGCAACACCCTTAGACCGGGGCCGCACACCAATTGGTGTGCGGCCCCGGTGCTTGTGGGGCAGCCGCCAGCCCGAGTGCGGCAAAATGCGTCGTCGCATTCTTAGAGATCTCATCGGCAGGCGTCGGCGCCAGCCTGACCGACGGGAACGCAATTGCCTCGATGTCGAGTGACGGCCGTAGATCCCGCGGAGCGGAGCGCGGCAACGTGCGGGCTGCCGGTGCTAACCGTTGCGATCGTGCACAGGCGGTCGTATTACGAAAAACACTGGAATCTCTAAAAATTCGTAACGTGAGGTAGCTTCAAATCAATAAAAGACAGAACACCATCGTTCTCTGCCGTCGTGCACCGTGATGAACCTCTACGGCGACCGCTAAACTGCGTCATTTCATACTCCATGAAATCCCTTCCAGCGCTATTGGTTTGAAGAACTACTCTTCGAAGCTGACCAGCTCCATCAGGCCAACAGCTCCGTATTCCAGTACTTTTGAGGACGCAATTCCTCTCAACTCGGCTGATGCAACACATACCAAACACATGCCCGCACGCCGCGGGAGTCCCGGCCCGGGCTTAGATTTGAGAACTCTATGAAGTCCGTGACAACCGGATATGTGTTTTGCGAGAATCTGGGGACATGACCGCAACGTCGGGATACGCAGGCAGCCAGCGGCCCCGCCAGGCCATTCTTGGACAGTTGCCCAGGATCTACCGTGCCGATGGATCACCAATACGCGTTTTGCTGGTAGATGATGAGCCCGCACTGACCAACCTGGTCAAGATGGCACTGCATTACGAAGGCTGGGTCGTCGAAATCGCCCACAACGGACGTGAAGCCTTGGCGAAGTTCGACAGAGTCAACCCCGATGTGCTGGTCCTCGACATCATGCTTCCAGACGTGGACGGGCTCCGGATCTTGCAGCGGATCCGCGAGTCCGATGCCTATACCCCCACGCTGTTCCTCACCGCACGCGATTCGGTCATGGACCGGGTCACCGGGCTCACCGCGGGCGCGGACGATTACATGACCAAGCCGTTCAGCCTCGAGGAGCTGGTCGCCCGACTCCGCGGGTTGCTGCGCCGCTCCGGTCAGTTGACCCCACCTGCCCCCGAGGCTCTCAAAGTCGGCGATCTTCGAATCGACTCCGCCAGTCGCGAAGTCAAACGCGACGGCACACCGATCTCGCTTTCGTCGACCGAGTTCGAATTGCTTCGCTTCCTCATGCGCAATCCACGCCGCGCGCTGAGCCGCACCGAGATCCTGGACCGGGTCTGGAACTACGACTTCGCCGGGCGCACGAGCATCGTCGATCTGTACATCTCTTATCTGAGGAAGAAAATCGACTCCGGCAGAGAGCCGATGATCCACACCGTTCGCGGGGTCGGATACATGCTGCGGCCGCCCGAATGACGCGCGAGCGCGACACGCCCCGGTGGTTCCCCCGGTCTTTACGACGCCAATTGCTCGTAGGCGTATTGGCAGTCGTCACAGTGGTATTGGTGACGGTCGGCGTCGCCTCGGTGCTGAGCCTGCGCGGCTATGTCACCACCATGAACGACGCCGAGGTCGCCAAATCTCTGCACGCCTTCAACAACTCCTACACCAGATACCGCAACGCCGACCATGCTTCGGCACATAGGGGCGCTCCCCCGGTATCGCAGGCGTTGCTGGAGTTCACCGGACAAACACCGGGAAACCTCATTGCCGTGCTGCACGACGGCGTCGTGATCGGCTCGGCGGTCTTCTCCGAAGACGAACCACGACCCGCGCCGGCCGACGTCGTCCGCGCCATCGAGGGGCAAAAGTGGTATGACGGTCCACCACATACCGAAAAGCTCGGCAGCCTTGGGTCCTACCGGGTCGACTGCCTCATCGACGGACCCGATGTCCTTGTCGTGGGGGTGTCACTGAACCTCGCCGACCGGGTCATCGCACGCAAAAGCATCACCACCACAGTGCTTATCGCAGCCGCTCTGCTGGTCACCGCGGGGCTCACCGTTTGGGTGGTCGGCCACACCCTTCGCCCGCTGGGCCGGGTCGCGGCAACCGCCGCAGAAGTCGCCGCGATGCCGCTCACCGATGACGATCACCGGATCAGCGTCCGGGTGCGGCCGGAGGACACCGACCCGGACAATGAAGTCGGAATCGTCGGGCACACGCTGAATCGGTTGCTGGACAACGTGGATAGCGCGCTGGCCCATCGCGCTGACTCCGACCTGCGCATGCGGCAATTCATCACCGACGCCAGCCACGAGCTACGAACCCCGCTGGCAGCGATTCAGGGCTATGCCGAACTGACCCGACAGGACAGTTCGGCGCTGCCCCCGACGACCGAATACGCGCTGGCCCGTATCGAGTCGGAAGCAAGGCGCATGACCTTGCTTGTCGACGAGCTGCTGTTGCTCTCGCGGCTGGGCGAGGGTGAAGATCTGCAGAGCGACGACGTCGACCTGGCCGACCTGGTCATCAACGCGGTGAACGATGCAGCGGTCGCAGCGCCGACACACCAGTGGGTCAATGACCTGCCCGACGAGCCGGTGTGGGTCCGCGGCGATCATGCCCGGCTGCACCAGCTGGTTAGTAATCTGCTCAGCAACGCCCGGTTGCACACACCGCCCGGCGTCACGGTGACCACCGCGATCACCCGCCACCGCGCCGGCGCCGAGGGGGCCTATGCGGAACTGACCGTTGCCGACGATGGGCCCGGCATCGAGGCAGATCTCCTGTACCGGCTGTTCGAGCGCTTCGTCCGCGCGGACACGTCGCGGTCCAACGGTTCCGGCATCGGACTGGGGCTGGCCATCGTGGATTCGATCGTCAAGGCGCATCACGGGTCGGTCACCGCCGAATCGGCCGATGGCCGAACGGTCTTTCGGGTGCGGCTGCCGATGATCGAGAGCCCGATCGCCGATAGCGTCTAACCTCGTATCCCACGAGGTCCGTGAGGCACACGATACGCACGAGGCTGGCAACATCAGGAACACCGCAAAGGTCGCTGGTCAAGCCGTAAAGAAACCGTTAAGGGCGAACGCTCCGGGGCGACAACGCGCTTAGCCTCATTCGTGTCCTCCTCACCGAGGTCAGGTCAATGTTGCCGGCAAATGATCAGCGATCAATTGGTCATGAACGAAAGACAGATATGTCCGTAGTGGTTTACCTCGTGCTGACTGCGGTGGTGTTCGCCGCGCTCGGCTTAACGCTGAAGTGGGGATCGTGAGCACCGCTAACGCCGTAGGCCTAGTACTGTCCGTCCTTATTGCCCTGTTGCTGGGGGCGGCCCTCATCTTTCCGGAGCGGTTCTAGTGAGCGGCACCGCGGCGGGGCTGATTTTCCTCGCGCTACTCGTTCTTGCGCTGGCGGCAGTCCATATTCCGCTGGGCGACTACATGTACCGGGTCTACAGCTCCCGAAAGCATTCGCGCACAGAGAAATTCATCTACCGCCTGATCGGCGCCAACCCGGACTCCGAGCAGACCTGGAAAACGTATGCCCGCAGCGTGCTGGCATTTTCGGCGATCAGTGTCGTGTTTCTGTTCGTCTTGCAACTCGTCCAGGGCAAGCTGCCGCTGCATCTGCACGATCCCTCGACGAAGGTGACTCCGGCGCTGGCCTGGAACACCGCCATCAGCTTCGTCACAAACACCAACTGGCAGGCTTATTCCGGCGAATCGACCATGGGCCATCTGGTGCAGATGGCCGGTTTGGCGGTGCAGAACTTCGTCTCCGCCGCGGTCGGCATGGCCGTTGCGGTCGCGCTGGTTCGCGGATTCGCCCGGCATCGCACCCACGAACTCGGCAACTTCTGGGTGGACTTGACGAGGGGCACGCTGCGCATCCTGTTGCCGATCTCCATCCTCGGCGCAATCATCCTCGTCGCCGGCGGCGCCGTGGAGAACTTCCACCTCAACGACCAAGTCGTCACCACGCTGGCCGGTTCCCAGCAGACCATTCCCGGTGGACCGGCTGCCAGCCAAGAAGTGATCAAGGAGCTGGGCACCAACGGCGGTGGCTTCTACAACGCCAACTCCTCGCACCCGTTTGAGAACCCGACGTCGTGGACGAACTGGGTGGAGATCTTCCTATTACTGGTCATTAGTTTCTCGCTGCCGCGCACCTTTGGTCGCATGGTGAGAAGCAAGAAGCAGGGCTACGCGATTGCCGCAATCGTCGGCGTGATGGCCTCCCTCAGCGTCACCTTCATGATGCTTTTCCAGTTGCAGCACCACGGCACCGTGCCCACGGCGGTGGGCGCCGCAGCCGAGGGCGTCGAGCAGCGCTTCGGGGTGGCCGACTCGGCTGTTTTCGCCGATGCGACCACCCTGACATCCACCGGGGCCATCGACTCGGTGCACGACTCCTACAGCAGCCTCGGCGGCATGATGGCGATGTTCAACATGCAGCTCGGTGAGGTCGCGCCCGGCGGCACCGGCTCAGGCTTGTACGGCATCCTGATCCTCGCGGTCATCACGGTGTTCGTGGCCGGCTTGATGGTCGGCCGCACACCGGAATACCTCGGCAAGAAGATCAACCCGCGCGAGATGAAGCTGGCCTCAGGCTATTTCCTGATCACCCCGCTCATCGTGCTGCTCGGCACCGCCATCGCAATGGCGCTACCCGGTGAGCGCGCCGCCATGGCCAACACCGGCCCGCACGGCCTGTCCGAGGTGCTTTACGCGTTCACCTCTGCGGCCAACAACAACGGCTCCGCCTTTGCCGGGCTCTCGGCCAACACAGTGTGGTGGAACACCGCCTTGGGCTTGGCGATGGTCTTCGGCCGATTCCTGCCGATGATGCTTGTTCTCGCGCTGGCCGGTTCATTGGCGCGGCAGGGCATGACGCCGGAGTCGAGTGGCACGCTGCCCACCCACAAGCCTCAGTTCGTAGGCCTGGTGGTGGGTGTGACAGTCATTCTGGTTGCCCTCACCTTCCTGCCCGCGCTGGCGCTCGGGCCGCTCGCTGAAGGGATTCACTAAAAGTGACCGCGACAATCAGGTCCCCCAAACTCCGACGTACCACCCAGGCGCCCGCCGAAAAGCTACAGGGCGGCTTGCTCGACCCCGCTCTGCTGCTGAAGTCACTGCCGGATGCGCTGATCAAGCTCGATCCGCGCACCCTATGGCGCAACCCGGTGATGTTCATCGTGGAAATCGGCGCGGTGTGGTCGACGGTACTTGCGTTCGGTGACAATAGCTGGTTCAGCTGGCTCACCGTGTTCTGGCTATGGCTGACAGTAGTTTTCGCCAATCTGGCCGAAGCC
>DASXMA010000272.1:0-5036 GCA_036495965.1 Mycobacterium sp. | reverse complement strand
CGCTTCCACTCGAAGGTGTGCGGGCAATCGATTTCAGCCGAGTGCTGGCCGGGCCGCATTGCGCCAAACACCTGTTAGATCTTGGCGCTGAGGTGATCAAGATCGAACCGCCCCGCGGTGATATGAGCCGGCTGGCGTTCCAGCGCAACGGGGACATCAGCGGCTACTACGCCCAGCAGAACGCCGGCAAGCGCAACATCAGCATTGACTTGAACGTCCCTGAGGCCCGCGATGTCGCCCTGAAACTGTGTGACACTGCCGATATCATTGTCGAGAACTTCCGCCCCGGGGTGCTCGAATCCTTCGGCCTTGGTTATGCGGCGGTTGCAGCGCGCAATACGTCGGTCGTCTACGTTTCGATCAGCGGCTACGGCCAGAGGGGCTCGTGGCGAGCACGGATGGCCTATGGCCCCGCCGTGCAAGCCGAGGTCGGATTCACCCGTAACACCCTGCGCCAGTTCGGTGTTGACGGTGCCGACCGCCACACGGATGCGCTGACGCATGGCGACGTGTATGCGGGCCTTCACGGTGCCATCGCAGCGCTGGCGGCGCTGCAACACCGCCGGCTCACCGGGCAAGGCCGCTATATCGATGTCGCGATGGCCGCGGTGCTGACATCGATGAACGAGCGGGTTCACTATGATCTTTCGGGTATCGACCTGGGCGCCGAAACACCGATTCTCGGAGCCGCCGACGCCGAATTCTTCACCAGTCCAGAAGGTTTCGAATTTGTAGTGCCGTTCAGTCTGGTCAGCAGCATGACGTTCCCGTCGTATCTGGCCGCCATGCGCCGCCCGGATCTTGCTGACGATCCGCGATTTGTCACCCCCGAGTTGCGCAAAGAAAACCTCGAAGCGCTGCACGCCATTGTCCAGAACTGGATTTGGACCTTCGAGAGCATGGAGACGGTCGACGCCCAATTCGATGAGGCCAAGGTTGCCAGCGGTCGACTCCGGGACATCAACGAATTCAATGAGACAGACTGGGCCAAGGCCTGGGTGACAACCCGTGAGGTCGATGATCGGCACGGCGGAACGATAACGATTCCCGCGCCCCCATGGCATTTCAGCGGCCACGATGTCGCGCTGACGCCACAAACACCGGCACACCAGGGTGAGCATAACGAAGAGATTCTCAAGGAACTCGGCTACACCGACGATCAGATGCGTGCACTCGTGCAAAGCGGCGCGCTCATCGAACCGGCAGGCGAAATCCTGACCGAGACGGAATCGTGAGCCTGCCTCAAGGAAGTCGGCCACGATCCTCCGCGCGATCTGAGAAGGGAACTACAACAATGCCTCTCGTTCGTATCGATCTGCCGCAATCCATCGGCCCGGAGGAGCGCGCCTCGATCGGTGGGATCGTCTACCAAACCCTGGTCGACGTGTTCAACGTGCCCGCTGGGGACAATTTCCAAATCATCACCGCCCATGACCGCGATGCCCTCCGCATCGACCCTACCTACCTGGGCGTCGACCGTTCCGCAGCGGCCTTCACCGTCGACATCACCCTCAACATCGGGCGCACTGTCGAGTTGAAGAAGCAGTTCTACGCAACCCTCGTGAACCGACTCAATGCCGAAGCCCACGTTAGACCCCAAGATGTCCTGATCGTCCTCACCGAGGTGGCCAAGGAGAACTGGTCATTCGGCAACGGTGAAGCCCAATATGCCTGACCGGCAAACGAGAAGAGAGCGAGTTTAACTATGGCAGTACCGCAGTATCTAGCCGCAAAGTCGCCACTGAGGAGGACACCATGCCAACATACGTGTGTTATGCCCACAGGGGCGAGATCACCGCTGAGCAGAAGTCGGCGATTGCGGCGGGGATTGCGCGGATCCATAGCCGGTTCACCGGTACTCCTATCGCCTTTAGCCAGTGCGTCTTTCACAGTCTCGAGCCAGATGGACATTTCATCGGGGTGCAGCCGGCGCCCAACAACGGGGTGTTTGTCTTTGGTCATATTCGCGCAGGACGAAGCAGCTCGGGCAAGAATCACATCCTGGTCGGTATCACAGAACTTCTCACGCGGGTGCTGACGGTTCCCGAATCGGCGGTGTGGGTGTACCTGAACGACCTCGCCCACACCGACATGGTTGAGTTCGGCCGAGTCTTGCCCGAGCCGGGGGGCGAGCAAGCCTGGGTCGACGAGCTGCCAGCGGACTTGCGCGATGAGTTGACCAACCGTGGAGGCGGTGACCAAACCGGGTGGCGTTGATCGTCGCGTCGCGCCTTGGTGTCACGACATCAATAGCGCCGCAGCGCAATTCAAATACAACAACCAGGAGATACCGTGGCCACATCATTGAATGGATTTATCGAAACGATCTCGCATCAGGTCGACCGGCTGACCATCCAGATCGACGACTCCTTCGACGGGTTCAAGAATCGCTACGAGCATGCAGTACCGCGGTTCCAGCGCGAGCGGTTCGACTCCCTCGTCGAGAGGGGTGTCGATTGGCAGACCATTTTGGAGGCCACCGCACAGAACGCGCCGCACGAATTTATTCTGTACTGGTCCGGCGACTTCACGTCGCTGATGGGTCTGGCCGGAGACCGCGGCCGTTGCGTCGAATACCTCATGGGCAATCACACCATCGCGCAACGGATGTACCGCTACAACCCAGCCATTCTGCTCTATGCACCCTTGCGTACCGCCATCGTGGAAGACGCTGACCATGCCACGTGGTTCACCTTCGACCAACCCAGCACCCGGTTCGGCAGCTTCAACACAGCCCAGATCACCAAGGTAGGACTCGAACTGGATCACAAGCTTGCCGCGCTGCTCGAGCACCTTAATGCTCCAGTGCCGGCCGCACTCACCGCGTGACAAACCCGGAGTTCGGTGAGCACCGCCGGCCAGGGCAGCTGCTTACTTCAGCAGCGCGACGATCTTCTCTTCGGGCGCCACCGGTGGCGCCTCGGGGTCCACCCGGTCCGTCTTGGGCAGGTGCACATCCGGATCGGCGAAGGCGCGATAGGTTTTGTCGCCGCCGAGCGTAGCGAGCAGGTACCCGGTCAGCAACGCCCGAACCGATCGTTGCGTGCCGCGGTGCGGGCCGGGCAGCCCGGCAGCTTTCATCAGCCGTCGGCCCTCGATCAGGCCGCCGGGATGGGCTTTGCTGACGATGCGCAACGAGGCGGTGTCCCACGCGCGGGAAAGCGCCAAGGCGTTGGAGTTCAACGTCTTTAGATCTCCCGGCGCGGTCAAGATCAAACCCGGGACCCGCAGCGCCGCGGCCGGCTGCTCAGCCGGGGGACTGGTGACGGTCGGAAACAGCGCTGCCACCGCGGCGGGCTTGGCCGGCATTCCGGCTGCGGCGAACACGGCCGCAGAGCCACCGAAACCGTGGCCTACGACGCCGAGCTTGGCAGGGTGGACGCTGATTTTGCCAGGCCCGAGGCGGACACCCGCCACGATGTCGACGGCGGTACCGAGATCGAAGGCCAGGTTGAGCACCGAAGGCGCCAGGCCCCGTTCGGTATCGGGGGCACCGGCCACGATGCCCCACGACGCCAGATGCTCCAGCAGACCCGAATAGCGGGCGGTGCCGGCGAGCCAATCATGGCCGAAAGCGACACCGGGCAGGTTCAACCCGGCTTCCGGGGTGTACACCACCCCTGGCAAACCGGCAAAGGCCAGGTCACCGCGTAAAACCCGATGTGGGCCGCGTCGACTGAGGCCTTTGACGAGCTTGCGGATGCGGGCCACGCGTCGACGTTAGCGCACCTCGAGCAGCCCTAACCGCCAGAGCACCGCGTACACCTGGCGCAGCGGGATGCCCAGCAAACGAGCCGTCGCGTCCACCAGTAGATCGCCCCCGCCGATCGGCGGCTGAGGTAGCCGTTTCGATGCCTGCTTCGGTGCGGGCGGGGTCGCCACCACATCGTCGTATGGAACAGCAGTCATGACTCGCTCCTAGAAGATTGAGGTGGGGAAGCCAGGATGAAAAGTCGTCCTTTTCCCGTCGAGTTGCGAATTAACATTCATTAACCACTGGATATGTTTGCGGCTATCGGCATTGATGTCTGCTGAAAGATCGGATGGCCAAAAGAACGGTTGATTGGTTGAACAGCGGTCCTGACTGCAGCTGAACTATTGTCCTGCAGTAGCATTCGCTGGTAGCGGTTTCTGCTGTGGTTGGTCGGGCAGGCGCGGGGACCGTTTCCTTTCCGCTGGCCCCCAGAGCTAGTGGAAGGTTGCCAGCACTAGCCGATATTCCGAAGTTTAAGTGCGCGCCGCGTTGGAGCAATGAAGCAACAGAAAACGTCAGAAATACATCAGGTGACAAACTCCCATTGTTTAGGAATATGGTTTGCATGCGAAATGCATCCGGACCCCATCGGCCGCAGGGTGCGTTTTGCGTCGGCCGCGCCGGGCGCCCCTACCCTCTGAGCGGCGTTTCCGCAGGTCAGCGAGCCTGCCAACCCGTCCTGCTGGGACCGCGGGGGCCGCTCCACTACCCTGTGCAGGATGTGCGGAATTGTCGGCTATGTCGGGCAGCGTCCTGCCTTCGATGTCGTCATGGACGCGCTGCGCCGAATGGAGTACCGCGGCTATGACTCGTCGGGAATCGCACTGCTCGACGGCAAGGGCAAACTCACCGTGCGCCGCCGCGCCGGCCGGCTGGCCAACCTCGACGAGGCGCTGGCCGAGATGCCGCCGGCCTCGCTGGCCGGCACCACCGGACTTGGCCACACCCGCTGGGCGACGCACGGGCGGCCCACCGACCGCAACGCGCACCCGCACCGCGACGCCGCCGGCAAGATCGCCGTCGTCCACAACGGCATCATCGAGAACTACGCCACCCTGCGCCACGAGCTGGAGGCCGCCGGCGTGGAGTTTTCCAGCGACACCGACACCGAAGTCACGGTTCACCTGGTTTCGGATGCCTATCGGCACGGTGAAACGGCCGGTGATTTCGTGGCCTCGGTGCTGGCCGTGCTGCGCCGGCTGGAGGGCCACTTCACCCTGGTTTTCGCCAATGCCGACCAACCCGACACCATCGTCGCCGCCCGCCGGTCGACACCGCTGGT
>DASXMA010000271.1:0-10222 GCA_036495965.1 Mycobacterium sp. | reverse complement strand
GCCCGGCCAATTCACGTGCCGTGTGACGACTCGGTGGTGCGTGTGATCGACGGCTCCGAACTGCCGATCCGCCGATCCCGCGGCTACGCGCCGCTGCCGGTCGACATCAACCGCGCGGGCCCGGCGGTGCTGGCGGTGGGCGGCGAGCTGAAAAACACCTTCTGCCTCACCGACGGCTCGCGCGCCTACATGTCCGGGCACATCGGTGACATGGCCACGTGGGAGACGCTGCAGGCATTCGAGCGCGCGGTCGGCCAGCTCAGCGAAATCCGCGGCGAGCCAACACGACTGGCGGCCGATCTGCATCCCGGGTATCACACCCGAGCCTGGGCGGAACGCCACGCCGGCAAGCGACCGCTGGATCTGGTACAGCACCACCACGCGCACGTGGTGTCGCTGCTGGCCGAGCACGGGCGGATCGGCGAGCCCATCGTCGGAGTCTCCTTCGATGGCACCGGCTACGGCTGCGATCAGACCATTTGGGGCGGCGAGATTCTCACGCTCGGTACCGACAGCCATCGTTTCGTGCGCGCCGGCCACCTGTTACCGGTGCCGCTGCCCGGCGGTGACGCCGCGGTGCGGAATCCGTGGCGGATGGCACTGTCTCAGTTGTGGGTGGCCGATATCGCCTGGACTCCGGATCTGGCACCTGTCTCCGTGGCAACGCCCGGCGAATTGCGGCTCACTCGTTCGCAATTGGAGAGCGGAACCGGATGTGTGCCGTGTTCGAGCATGGGCAGGCTGTTCGACGCCGTTGCCTCGCTGCTCGGCGTGCGGCATCGGATCGACTACGAAGGCCAGGCCGCCATTGAACTCGAGGCGCTGGCCCAACCCGCCTTCGACAATCCCGCCGGGCTGGTGCCGTCGCTGCCGCTGACGGTGCGAGCCGATGGGGTGATCGATCCCGCCACCATGGTGCAAACGATGGTGTCGGGGCTGTGCGCCGGTACCGCACCCGCGGTGTTGGCGGCCGCATTCCACCGGGCGGTCGCGGACGGCGTCGTAGAAGTGGTCAGCCAGGTGGCCGGCAAGGTGCGGCTGGTTGGTCTCACCGGTGGGGTATTCCAGAACGTGCTGCTGCTGCGCGCGTGCCGTACGCGGTTGCAGCTGGCAGGATTTGAGGTGCTGACGCATCACATCGTCCCGCCCAACGACGGCGGGCTGGCGTTAGGTCAGGCCGCGATCTCAATGCTGACCGCGCTAGAGGAGGGCTGACGCGTGACCCCTGTGTCTGATATCGCGGCTCTCGATCGCGGGCTGGGCGCCGAGCTGGCCGAGGACTTGGCCGCCACCGCATTCACGCTCGCCAAGCGGTTCGCCGCGGGCGCGACCATGTGGTCCATCGCGCCATCGTGGGAACCGCATGCGCTACATATTGCGGTCGAGTTCGTTCATCCGGTGATCATGGGGAAACGGGCGTTGCCGGCGGTGGCACTGACCGGACCCGACCTGGTCGACCTGATGCGGGTGTCGGTGCGGCCCGGTGACATCGTGATCGCGGTCGCCGGTGCGGACAACGTGCAAGTGCGCTCGGTGATGCGCCGAAGCCCGGCCTGGGGCGCCACCACGATTTGGATCGGCAGCGGCGATCGACCCAAGGCCGGTGTGGCCGACCATGTGCTATGGCTGGACGACCCCGATCCGCGCGTGCCCGCAACGGGTGGCTTCGTGCTGTTCTACCACCTGTTGTGGGAGCTGACCCACGTGTGTTTCGAGCACTCCGGATTGCTCAAGGGAGACCCGGAATGCGACGACACGGTCTGCGTCACCTGCAGCGACGAGGGCCGCCTGGGCGAGGTGGTGACGGCCTCGGGCGACGGACAGGCCACGGTACGCACCGCGCGGGGTGTCGAGAACGTGGTGACGACGCTGATCGACCCGGTCGCCGCGGGCGAGCTGGTGCTGGTGCACGCCGGCACCGCGATCAGCCGCGTCGGCGACGAAGATGCCGGCTCGGACAGGTTCAAGCCGGCATCGAGGAGCGACGCAAATGAGTAAAGTGGATGAGGAGCAAGGCCATTCATGAGTGACGAACCGACTAACTTCCTCTATCCGTTCATCGACGCCGAGGAAGACGACGCCGAGTCGCTGCTTGCCGACCTGGCCGCGTCGGCGCAGGCGAAAGCAGCCGAGAGCCTGGCATTGCGGCGCTCCACGCTCGAGGCCAACGCGGACCTGCTGGAAACGGCCGCCAGCGAGATGGCCCGCCGGTTCGCGGCGGGCGGACGGATGTTCACCTTCGGAAACGGCGGCAGTTGCACCGATTCCACCACCTTGGCGCGACTGTTCGCCCGGCCGCCTTTGGGCAATCCTGGAAAATCACTGCCGGCGTGGTCGTTGACCGCCGATCAAGCAATCGTGACCGCGCTGGGCAACGACGTCGGCTTCGAGCTGGTGTTCGCGCGTCAGTTGATCGCCCGCGCGAAGGCCGGCGACATCGCCATCGCCATGTCGACCAGCGGCAATTCGCCCAACCTGCTCAGCGCGCTGGCCGAGGCGCGCCAGCGCGGCCTGTACACCATCGGTTTCGCCGGCTACGACGGCGGCGCATTCGCGAACAATCCGAATGTGGACACCTGCTTCGTCGTTCGTTCGCAGAGCGTGCACCGCATTCAGGAATCACAGGCGCTGCTGGGCTATCAGCTGTGGTTGGCAGTTCACGAACGTTCCGGTGATCACGGTTTGGGGGCCGCATGAGCAAGTCAGCAGGCGAATACCTCTCGTCAGGGCCGCGTTTCGCCGAGGGCGAGGTGATCGAGCGGATCGAGTCGTTCCGCAAGCGGCGTCCCCGCCTGCTCGACGACCACGTGACGCTGGCACACGGCGCCGGCGGTAAGGCCTCGGCCGCGCTCCTCGACGCGGTATTCATGGAGGCCTTCCGCAACCCGATGCTGGAGTCGCTCGGTGACAGTGCGGTCCTCACGCTGCCCGGCGGCGAACGAATTGCGATGTCCACTGATTCATTTGTGGTGCAGCCCAGGCGTTTTCCCGGCGGCTCCGTCGGCGAGCTGGCCATCCACGGCACGTGTAACGACCTGGCGATGGCCGGCGCTGTGCCGGCCTGGATTTCGGCAGCGTTCGTGCTCGAAGAAGGCTTTCCGATCGCTGAGTTGAAGGAGATCGTCGCCGATATGGCGGCAGCGGCCGCCAAGGCGGGTGTGCAGATCGTCACCGGCGACACCAAGGTGGTGCCCAAGGGCGCCGCCGACGGTCTGTTCGTCACCACCGCGGGGGCCGGTGTCGTTCCCGCGGGGCGCACGCTGTCGCCGGCGTCCGTGCGCACCGGCGACAGGGTGTTGTTGTCGGGGTCGATGGGCGATCACGGCATGGCGGTCATGCTGGCCCGGGGCGATCTGGCCATCGAGGCCGATATCCGTTCCGACACCGCTTGCCTGAGCCCCCTGGTTGAGCTGCTGATGACGGCCGCGCCGTCCACCCGTTGGTTGCGCGACGCGACCCGAGGCGGGGTGGGCACCGTCTGCAACGAGCTGGCCCAGGCCTGCGGCCTCGGGGTGCTGCTCGAAGAGGAGCGATTACCCGTGCAGCCCATGGTGAACGGCGCCTGCGAGCTGCTCGGCATCGATCCTCTCTATGTCGCCAACGAGGGCAAGTTCGTCGCCGTCGTCGCGCCGGAGGAAGCCGACGCCGGGCTGGCCGCGTTGCGGTCACATCCGCTGGCCGCCGAGGCGGCCGAAGTCGGGGAAATCGTCACCGAACCCGCGGAGAGCGTGGTGCTGCGCACCGGGTTCGGCGGTTCGCGGATCGTCGACATGCTCGTCGGAGATCCGTTGCCGCGAATCTGCTGAAAGGCTTTGTAGAGAGGAGGAACCGCAGATGTGTCTCGGGATCCCAGGTCGAATCGTTGAGATCACCGATCCGGCAAACTATTTGGCGAAGGTCGACGTCAGCGGTGTGCAGCGCACGATCAGCGTGCGGCTGCTGGAAGGCGATATGCCCGAGCCCGACGATTGGGTGCTGGTCCACGTCGGCTTCGCGATGGCCAAGATCGACGAAACCGAGGCGTTGCTCACCCTGGCGGCCATCAAGAAACTCGGCGACGCGTACGCCACCGAAATAGCAGCCTTCGACTCGTCAGCGATTGTCTGACTGGTAAGGAGCCGTAATGAAATTTGTTGACGAGTTCCGTGACCCGGCCGCCGCCCGCAAATTGCTGGTTGCCATCGGGCACCTGGCCGGGACCGGTCCGGAACACTTCAAGTTCATGGAGGTGTGCGGAGGGCACACCCACACCATCTACCGGCACGGCATCGAACACCTGTTGCCCGACACCGTCGAACTGGTGCACGGTCCTGGCTGCCCGGTCTGCGTGATTCCCATGGGCCGCATCGACGATGCGATGTGGCTGGCCGGCCAGCCCGGGGTGATCTTCACCTGCTTCGGCGACATGATGCGGGTGCCCGGCTCGGCCGGCAGCCTGTTGGACGCCAAGGCGCGCGGTGCCGACGTGCGGTTCGTCTACTCCCCGCTGGACGCGCTGAAGATGGCGGTCGACAACCCGGACAAACAGGTGGTGTTCTTCGCCATCGGTTTCGAGACCACCGCACCGTCAACCGCGGTCACGTTGGTGCGGGCACGCGACCTGGGTCTGCCCAATTTCAGCGTGTTCTGCAACCACGTCACGATCGTGCCACCGATCAAGGCGATCCTGGAGTCACCGGATCTGCGACTGTCCGGCTTCATCGGGCCGGGGCACGTATCGACCGTGGTCGGCAACCGGCCGTACCGGTTCGTGCCAGAGGTGTACGGAAAGCCGTTGGTGGTGGCTGGTTTCGAGCCGCTGGACATCCTGGCAGCGGTCGCGATGCTGCTGCGCCAGATCCGCGAGGGCCGCTGCGAAGTGGAAAACCAGTACAAGCGGGTGGTGCCCGAGCACGGCAATCCGGCGGCGCTGGCCTTGATGGGCAAGGTGTTCGCGTTGCGTCCGCACTTCGAATGGCGCGGGCTGGGGTTCATCTCGCAGAGTGCGCTGCGGCTGCACGACGATTTCGCGGAATTCGACGCCGAGCTGCGTTTCGCGATGCCCGGCGTACGGGTTGCCGACCCGAAGGCGTGTCAATGCGGCGAGGTGCTCAAGGGTGTGCTCAAGCCTTGGGAATGCAAGGTTTTCGGCACCGCATGCACCCCGGAGACACCGATCGGGACGTGCATGGTATCCCCCGAGGGGGCTTGTGCGGCCTACTACAACTTCGGTCGCATGCACCGCGATGCCGTCAAGCTCGTGAGGCAATCCGGGCGGGTGTGACGCGTGTCGGCGCTGCAGCCTGATCCGGGTGGCGTCCGGGGGGCCGAGATGTTCGCTCGTTACGCCTATGCGCCCAACGCGCTGGGCTATTGCGGTCCTCCGCTCGGCCTGACCTTGCGTGACGGAACGATCGAGGACGTGCGCAGCGCGGCGACGAAGTTTTCCGGGGCCTGGCCGTATCTGCGGGTGCTGGCCACGCTGACCGGCATCGCCGACCCGCTGGATCATCGGCTTGTCGAGTCGTATTGGCTCGGCGGCGGTGTCGGCGCCGACCTCGACGGAGACGAGTTCTTCGATGCGCTACTGGCCATCATCGGCCCGCAGGCCGGACGCTACTGGTCACACCTCACGGCTGACCTGGCGCGCGAGGCGGCCGCCAACCACTGCTTCCACGTGTTCGGGGTTTATCCGTGGACACGGTTTCTGGGTCGTGGGATTGACGAACACCCGCTGAGCGTGCTGGACAATTGCCGGATCACTTGGGGGACAGTTGTTTCCCGCGCTGGGGACGATGTCGAGGTCATGTGTCAGCGGCTCGTTTGGGATGGTCACGCGCTGGCGCTGTCCGAACCTTCGATATGTCCGCTCGAAGTCTGGGCCGACGGGTACAGCGCGGTGCCCGATGTCGCCGTCGACGACCAGGTCGCGGTGCACTGGGGTCGGCTATGCGGCCGGCTGCAACCAGAGCAGGTTCGCGCGCTCGCCGAAAGCACCGACCGCCAGTTGCGGGTGACAAGCCAACGGCTGGCGCATGTCTAGTCTCGTGCCACACTGACCCCATACTGGTCCAGTGCCCGGTTCGATCTGCGACGTGCTGCCCGCCGCGGCCGCGCTGCTCGGGCTGCCGGGCGCGGTCGACAAGTTGGGTCTTACCGACTTGGTCGGCGATGTCGATCGTGTCGTCGTCGTCCTGGTGGACGGGATGGGCTGGCACCTGTTACCGGAGTTGGCCGGCAGTGCACCGCTGCTTGCCGCGGTTGTTGCCGGTGGCACCGGACGGTTGACCCAACTCGCGTGCACCTTCCCGTCAACCACGCCGAGCAGCCTGGTATCGCTGGGCACCGGCGCGCAGCCGGGCGAACACGGCATCCTGGGCTTCACACTCAATATTCCCGGCACCGATCGGGTGCTCAACCACATCCGATGGCGCGACGATCCGCCGTACCTCGAATGGCAGCCGCTGCCGACCTGGTTCGAACGCCTGGAACGAGCCGGGGTCGGTGCCCGCGTTGTGCTGCCGGCGTCGTTCATGGGCAGCGGCCTTACCGACGCGGCGTATCGCGGCGCCCAATTCCACCCGACCCACACGTCCGACGACTACGCCCGGCACGTCGGCGACGAGCTCGCGGCGGCGCCCGGGCTGGTCTACGGCTATACCGCCAACCTCGACACCGCCGCCCACGCGTTCGGTATCGGGTCACCCCGATGGCACGAAGCGGCGGTTCATGTCGATGCGCTGCTAACCCGCCTGGTCGACACGCTGCCGCCGAACGCGGCGCTGCTGGTGACTGCCGACCACGGCGGCCTCAACGTCCCGCCGGAAGCACGCGTCGACCTCGACACCGACCCACGGCTGGCGCAGGGAGTCCGGGTCGTCGCCGGCGAGCCTCGGGTGCGCTACCTGCACACCCAGCCCGGTGCGGCAGCCGACGTGCAGGCCACCTGGAGCGAAGTGCTGGACGGCTGGGCCCGGGTCTACACCCGCGAGCAGGCAGTGGGCACCGGCATGTTCGGCCCGGTCAACCCGATGCACCTGGCACGGATCGGCGATGTGGTCGTCGTCTGCACCGGCGATGCAGCGGTGCTGGCAACCGGACACGAGCCTCCGGAAACGGCTCGCCTCATCGGCTTTCACGGCGCCGCGACCGCAGCCGAGATGGCGATACCCCTGATCGTTTTCAAATCTTGACTTAACGGGCACGGGCCACCATCGAAGCGCCGTAGTCCGTCGGGTCGCTGAGTTCACCGGGTTGTCGGTGGCTCGTGCTAGACCTGCGTGCAAACGACAGATCGGATTGCCTATGGATAGCACGGAGCGCGCTCGGCGCGGTGAGCAGTTCCGCCGTCTACACGCTGGGGCCGAGGTGCTCGTGCTCCCGAATCCTTGGGACATCGGCACTGCTCGTCTGTTCGCCAACCTTGGATTTCAAGGGCTGGCCACTACCAGCGCCGGTCTGGCGTTCTCCTTGGGCCGGCGAGACGGTGATGGCGCGGTCAGCAGGGACGAAACACTCGAACACGTGCGCACCATCGTCGACGCAACGCCCCTGCCGGTCACAGCTGACCTGGAAAACGGCTTCGGAGAGTCGCCCGAGACGGTGGCACAGACGGTGCGTCTCGCGGGCGAAGTCGGCCTGGCGGGAGCGTCCATCGAAGACGCAACATACCGGCCTGACAACCCGATTTTTGACCGCCAGCTGGCGATCGAACGAATCCAGGCCGCCGTGGAAGCAGCGCGCGCTCTGCCCTACCCCTTCACCTTGACCGCTCGCTCGGAGAATTTCATCCGCGGCCGTCCCGACCTCGACGACACGCTGTCACGGCTGCAGGCATTCGAAGCCGCCGGCGCCGATGTGCTCTACGCGCCGGGCCTTCCCGACGAATCAGCACTTCGCCTGGCGTGCAGCAGCGTCGCCAGGCCGTTGAACTACGTTGCCGGCTTCGGGCCGACCCGCTTCACCCTCGCCGAGCTCAAGGAGTTCGGGGTGCGCAGGGTGAGTATCGGCACCTCGTTTTGCCGCGCCGGCCTGACCGCCGTCGTTCGTGCCGCGCGTGAAGTGCTCGAAAAAGGCTCGTTCGACTATGTCGACGGCATTCAGTCCGTCGCCGCCTTCAACGAACTCATTGATCCCACCGCCGATCACCAGCGATAACGCACCCACCAGACTCTGATCGTTTTCACAGCTACCTTCAGTTACTGCTCAAGGGTCCTGCTATACAGTCGGGCCACTGTGGCATTTCGGGGCGCTGGCACCACTCGACGATGGCAGTCAGCCATCGCTATCTTCGCAGCGCTGAGCATGTTCGCAGCCGTCACCACAGGCTGGGCATCGCGAGGTTGCGCGGTCGCCGCCGCTGCAGTACCGCAACCGCCGGCTTTGTCACAGACAACCCATGCCGGTGCGAATGCCGGCCGCGTGCAACTTGGCGATCGGCCTCACCCAACGAGCTATCTTGTCCATGGCTCTTCACCGACACATAAGAAGCCGACCAAGAACGCGTGGATGACGCGCGATCGGCCGCCGAGCTGGAACCGGTTGTCGTCGCAATCGGCCTGGTCGCCATTGCCGTCCTCGTTTGCCGCCCGGGGTCTTGCCTCAAGCCCCGACTCGGGCGGTACGCAGTTCGGCGCACCCCCGACCGCCCCTGCCGGCCGAGATATCTTGACCCAGCTCTGCATCGCGCGTCGCTGATCGGGCGACGCCAGGCCAACGTGCCGTCGGACTGTGGCCGGTGAGCATGAGCCTGATCGACTTGCGCACGCAGCCATAACGCAGGCAACGCTGTGCGACGGATTCCGCCGGAACGTACGTCTGTAACCCCGGCGTCTATGTCTTCAAGGAGAGTCCATGTTTTCAGGAGCAACTCGTACCGCCGTAGTCAGGCAGAGGTAGTAATGAATTTCGGGACGTTACCGCCAGAAACCAACTCCGGGCGCATGTATTCAGGTCCCGGCGCGGGATCGATGATCGAGGCCGCCACGATCTGGGACGGGCTGGGGGCCCAACTGCACGACATGGCGGCGGACTACGGTGCGGTGACCGCGAAACTGGCGTGCGTATGGCAGGGGCCGGCCGCGATGGCCATCACCCGAGCCGCGGCGCCCTACTTGGCGTGGCTGAACGCCACTGGCGCACAAGCTCAGCAGACGGCCACCCGGGCCAAGGCCGCTGCGCGCGCGTACGATTCGGCGTTCGCAGCCATGGTGCCCCCGCCGGTGATCGAGGCTAACCGGGCGCGGCGGATGTCGCTCGCGTCGACCAATTGCCTGGGCCAGAACAGCCCGGCGATCGCGGACATCGAAGTCGACTACGAACAGATGTGGGCCCACGACGCCGACGCCATGTATGTCTATGCCCGCGCCTCGGCCGACGCCTCGGCGCTGACGCGGTTCAGCTCGCCGCCGTGCGCGACCGGCCCAACAGGGTCGGCTCGCCACGGCGTCAGCCCAGCATCTGGCGGCTGGGCTTTGACGGCGGCGCCCGAGATCATCTCGGCCGGGGATCAACTGATGTCAACGATCCCCGAAGCGCTGGAAGCACTTACGGAGTCGCCGCTGACAAGTTTCGATGTTTCCCTTTCGCCGGTGACAGCATCGCTGTCGAAACTGAGTTCACTGTCCGCGCCGATGGACGTCGCGATCAGCCAGCTGAATTCGCTCAACAAAGTGGCGCTGTTGGACAACGCAGCGGCATTGCGCGCCCTGATACCGAACGTGGGTCGTGTCGACGGCACAGTGTTGGGTTTCGGTCGCGGCATGTCGATCGGGACGTTGTCGGTACCGCGCGCCTGGGCAACAGCGACGGCTCCGCCCGACGTCACAATGGAGCCGTCGCGGAGCGGCTGGGTCTGCGAGCCGATCCATTTGGTCAAGGGAAGTAATCCACCGACGTGGCCCTCGTGCAGTTAGCGAGCACCGCGGTTAGAAAGGGGTGACATAGGCCGAGCTGATGCCGCCGTCTACCAAAAACGTCGATGCGGTGATGAAGGAGGCGTCGTCACTGGCCAAAAACGCTACTGCAGACGCGATTTCGTCGGGCTCGGCAAAGCGGCCTATCGGCACGTGCACCAGCCGACGCGCGGCCCGCTCGGGATCCTTGGCGAAAAGCTCCTGCAGCAGCGGGGTGTTGACCGGTCCCGGGCACAACGCATTGACCCGGATGCCCTGCCGGGCGAATTGCACCCCCAGCTCCCGTGACATCGCCAGCACTCCACCCTTGGATGCGGTGTAGGAGATCT
>DASXMA010000270.1:0-2772 GCA_036495965.1 Mycobacterium sp. | reverse complement strand
CGGACCCGATGCGACCATGGTGGCCCGCGGTGTGGTTGCTTACGATGCGGCCGAGCTCGCCACCATGATGGGGCGGTCCACGTCGGAACTGCCCGGTGAGCTGCGCCGCCCCGCGGTGCACGCCGACGATTTGGTCGCGGTATAAGCTTAGTGCGCTGATATGGGTTTGAGATACAGCGCACCCCAAGCGATCTCGGCCAGTGTCTCGGCCAGCTCCGCATCGTAGTCGCGCGGCTTTACCGGAAGGTTCTGGTGGCAAGCCCGCTCAACCATCCACACCAGCGCACTAGCAGTGGTGGCGGCAGGTAGCTCGCGACGGATTGCGCCGTCGGCTTGGCCGTCCTCAATGACACGGGTCATGCGCGCCGAGATGGCGGTCAGCAGATCGCGATACGTCTGCCCCGTTCCCGGGTCGTAGGCGGCCATCTCGTTGAGGGCAACCAGCACCGCTTGATGACGCCGATAGGTTTCGATGATGCCGGCCATCGCGGCTCGCACGTCGTCTGGATCGCGTCGCCGCGCAACCCCCCACCAGCGCTCGGCGCCGGCGGCGAGATCACCGAACACCTGGACGGCGAGGCAGCGCAGCAGGTGGCCTTTGTCCTCGAAGTAGATGTAGAAGCTGGCCCGCGAAATGCCGGCCTCGGTGGACAGCCGATCCACGCTGAGCTCGGTGAAACTGGCGCCGTCGCGCATCAGCCGTTCGGTGGCGTCCAGCAACCGGCGTTCCAGCTGCTCTCGCCGCTGCTGGCGAGTCACCTGTGGCTTGCGGGTAACCGACGACATTTGCAGATCATAACCGAACCTTGGACGTGTTGACTAGACAGTATGTCTAGGCATATCGTCGTGTTCAATTCCGGTCCTTTGGAGGATTCCCATGACGGCTATGACAGGGATGTCTGGCACTGCCCGTGCCTACGACCCGATCGATCTGTCCTCGCGCGCGTTTTGGTCCACTACCGCGGCGGACCGGGAACGTTCGTTTGCGGTGCTGCGGGCCGAGCGCCCGGTGAGCTGGCACCCTCCGGTCGAAGACGCCATGCTGCAAGACCCCAACGACCCCGGCTATTGGGCGCTCACTCGGCGGGCCGACATCGTCGCGGTCAGCCGCAACAACGAGGTGTTTCGATCCGGCAAAGGGGTGATGTTCGAGAGCTTCCCCGAGGAGCTGCTCGAGGCGTCACAGTCCTTCCTGGCGATGGACCCGCCGCGACACACCTTCCTGCGCAAGTTGGTCAGCGCCGCGTTCACCCCGCGGCAGGTCCGCCGCATCGAGGACTCGATCAAGGCGAACGCCAAGACCATCGTCGAGGAGCTCCGCGCGGCCGGTAGCGGCGCCGATTTCGTCGAGCACTGCGCCAAGGAGTTGCCCATCCGCACGCTGTCGGACATGGTGGGCATTCCGGAGTCGGACCGCCAACGCGTGGCCCAGGCCGCCGATGCCATGGTGTCGTCGGGCGACGCGGAGTATCTCAACGGACGCAATCCTATGGAAGTGTTGTTCGAGGCCCAGATGTACGTGCATCAGGTGGCCTTGTCGCTGGCCGCCGAGCGTCGTGAGAATCCCGGCGACGATCTGTTCAGCAGCCTGGTGAACGCCGAGGTGGACGGCGACCGGCTGGCCGACGCCGACGTCGCCGCGTTCTTCGTGCTGCTTTCGGTGGCCGCCAACGACACCACCCGTCAGACCACCAGCCACGCCATGAGGGCGCTCACCGACTTTCCCGACCAAAGGACATGGCTGCTCGAGGATTTCGACAATCGGATCGGCACGGCGGTCGAGGAGTTCATTCGCTGGGCATCGCCAGTGATGACGTTCCGTCGCACGCCCGCAACCGATGTCGAGATTGGCGGCCAGCTGATCAAGGCGGGGGAGAAGGTGGTGATGTTCTACTCCTCCGGCAACTGGGACACCGAGGCGTTCGACCACCCGGAGCGTCTCGACCTGAGCCGGAGCCCCAACCCGCACGTCAGTTTCGGCGGTGGCGGAGTGCACTTCTGCCTCGGCGCGCACGTGGCGCGCGCACAGCTGCGCGCCATCTTCGGTGAGCTGCTTCGTCAGCTGCCCGACATTCAGGCGGGCGATCCGGCATACGTGCCAGGCAATTTCATCCACGGCATCCGGAGTATGCCCTGCACGTTCTAGCGCAACGGAATTGGCGACAATTCGTCGGCGAGTAGGGTCAGCAACTCCGAGCAGCCGCCGTCGACCTTGACCGTGGCCAGATCGTCGCCGCGGGTCGGGCCCCGGTTGACGATCGCGACCGGGATGCCGCGCGATGCGGCGTGGCGAACGAACCGGTAGCCGGAGAACACGGTCAGCGACGAGCCCGCGACCAGCAGCACCTCGGCTTCATCGACCACCGAATAGGCCTGGGCCACAGTTTCTTTCGGAACGCTCTCGCCGAAGTAGACGATATGGGGCTTGAGCATACCGGCGCAGCGCGGACAGTCGACGTAGCGGAACGACGTGGTGTCGGCGACAACGGCGTCGGCGTCGGGAGCCACCGCCAGCCCACCGACAGCTTCGGCGCGCTCGATGAACCCCGGGTTGAGTGCCTCGAGCCGTTCGGCGAGCACCGCACGGCTCATGGTGTGGCCGCAGCTCAGGCAGACCACCTGCGCGTAGGCGCCGTGCAGATTGACCACGTTGCGGCTGCCGGCCTTGGTGTGCAGCAGGTCGACGTTCTGGGTGATGACTCCGGTCACCACGCCGGCGTCTTCCAGCGCGGCCAAAGCCCGGTGCCCGGCGTTCGGCAGCGTGTCGTCCAT
>DASXMA010000269.1:0-21946 GCA_036495965.1 Mycobacterium sp. | reverse complement strand
CCAACGCACGCGTCGTGGCGACGGCTCCGGTTGTGGAGTACATCAACCAAGCGGCGGAGACAGAAGCGCAGCAGTGGGCGGCGATGTTCGGTGAACGGGTCGCCATGCCAACCGCCGTTCCCGAGGCCCTGGACGGATTGACAATCGAGCTGGAGGGACACGAGCTGCAGATCGTCGAAGTCGGCCAAGGCGACATCCGGCCCAGCACAGTCCTCCACATCCTCGACCTCGATGCAGTTGTCGCCGGTGACGTCGTTTACAACCAGATCCACGCGATGCTCGGGTTGAGCGGTCCCAGCGGCTGGGAGCGCTGGCTCAAGAGCCTGGATGCCATCGAGAAGCTTTCCGCCCGGATGATCGTTGCCGGACACCGCAAACCCGAGTCCTCCGATTACGAGGCCACTCGAATGCTGGACGAAACCCGGTCCTACATCACCGATTTCGCCGAGGGAGCCCAGCGGGTCGACAGCGCCGAGGAACTGGTTCAGCTGATGAAGTCGAAATACCCTGACTTCGGCAACCGCTGGACGTTGCACTTCTCAGCACAGTCCTGGTTCTCGAGGAGGCAGGCGTGACTATGCGGCGAGCCAAAATCCAGACCGAAGACGGCACGATCCTGCGGGCCTACCTGCACTCACCGGGCCCGGGCGCTCATCCCGGCATCGTCATGTGTCCCGGCTTCGGAGGAGTCAAACCGCTCATCGACCCGTACGCCGCCTCGTTTGCCGAAGCCGGTTTTGCCGTACTCAATTTCGACAATCGCGGCTGGGGCACCTCCGAGGGCGAACCGCGCCAGGAACTGAACGTGTTCAAACAGATCACCGATCTGCGCGACGCCATCACCTTCGCCGAATCACAACCGGAATTCGACTCGGACAAGGGATTTGGCGTTTGGGGGTCGAGCTTCTCGGGCGGACTGCCGATCGTCACGGCCGCCAACGATCCGCGCGTCCGATGCGTGGTGGCGCAGATCCCGAACGTCAGCGGTCACCGCAATTCGGTCAAGCTGTTCAGCGCCGAGCAGCTAAATGAGATCCGCCGCCGAGCCGCGATCGACCGGCGCGCTCGCCTGGCCGGCGAGCCCCCGATGACGGTGCCGATGCTTACCGAAGACCCCGACGAACTGTGTGCATTCCCGCGGGAGTTTCCCGAGGAGTACCACGAGGCAATCGAATCGGGGATGTGGAACAACCAGACCACGATTCGTTCCCTGGAGAATTTCATCGAGTTCGAGCCCGCGGGCTGGCTTCCGTATGTGACGCCTAAGCCGCTGCTGATGATCCTCGCCGAACACGATCACACCACCTACACCGAGGTTCAGCGGGAGGTGTACGACACCGCCGCAGAACCCAAAAAGCTGATCACCTACGACGGCGGGCACTTCGACGCCTACTCAAAGTTTTTCGAGCAGACCGCTCATCCCGCTCGCGACTGGTTCGTCGAGCACCTGGGGGCGTCGCCGAACCGGCAAGCGAGTTAGGAGAAGACATGCCACTGTGGAACATCTATTGCACCGAAGGCACCTATTCGAACGAGGACAAACGCGCCTTCGCCAACGCCATCACCGACATCTACGCCGGGCAAGCGGGCGGTCTACCGGAGATGGCTATGCCGCGTTTCTATGTGGTGGTCGTCTTCCACGACGTGCCCAAGGATTCCCTGTTCATCGGCGGCGTACCGCGAAACGACTTCGTGCGGTTTTCCATTGACCACATCGCCTACGCGATGCCGGCCGAACTCAGAGAGCTGCTGCTGAAGTTCATCAACAAGTCGATTCACCCGTTTGTCCGGGACCGCGGACTGGACTGGGAGATTCACATCGACGACACACCGCGAGATCAGTGGACCATTCAGGGCATGCGTCCGCCCGACTCGGGTTCAGAGGAGGAAAAGCGCTGGATCCGGGAGAACAAGCCGTCCAAGCCAACCAGCAGCGCGTCGGCGAAGTAACTATCAGGCGATCTCACCTAGCTCACGCAAGATGTTCGCGAGTTGAACACGAGACTGGACACCGAGTTTGGCGTAGATCGACCGCAGATGGGTGCCCACTGTGTTGATCGAGATGCGAAGCGATTTCGCGGTCGACTTGTTGGTGTGACCGCTCGCGATCAGATAAGCCACCCGGCGCTCGGCCTCGGTCAGCGACACTTTCGCGACTTCGGTGTGATCGCCGACCCACTTCGCGCGCCGAGCGCCGGCTTCCCGCATAAGTCGCTGCACCCTTGCCCGTGGCGCCGGCGCACCCATCCGGTCGTATACGTCCCATGCGGTGTCGAGGTGGCTGAGCCCGGCCTCGCGGTCACCGGCCGCCAGCAGTAGCTGGCCATAGCTTTCGGCTCCGGCGGCGCGCAAGATTGGTCGTGGGCTGTGTTGCAGGATCTGCACCGACTCAGCCACCATGGCGAGGTCGCGCTCCAGCATTCCGCGGAGATTCAACGCCAACCCGTTGAGCGTGGCGACGTCGGGATTGCGTCGCGCTCCTTCCTCCGCGAATTCGACCGTATGCTCGCTGATATTTGTTGCACCGCTGATCAATCCGATGCTGAATAAGACCGTCGCAAAGCAGGGCCACCACGCCCAATAGCTGCGCATCCGCCGGGATGTTTCCAGCAATTCTGACAGGATCCGTCGCCCACCATCGATGTCGCCCTGCTGAGTGTTCAACCATCCCAACAGCAATGAGAGGCCGGGATGGCGTATCGCGTCGTTGTCTTCGAGGCGCAACGCGGGTTGCAACCGTTGCGCGGCCAACTCGGACTCGCCGCGCAACAAGGCCACGGTCGTGCGCATCAGGATGCCCTCAACGACGTGCACCGTGGTGCCGGTCACCTGTCCAAGCTCGATAAGCAACGCCGCAGTTTCATCGGCCTCCCTTAGCTGCCCCAGGTTGTACTGCTGTTTGAGTCGCGCGAAGAGCAGGTCGGGCAGGATCGAACCCACCCTGGCGCCGCTATCGCCGCTTGCGCCGTCAAGCAGCAGCTGTGCGTCGTCGTAGCGGTCCAGTAGCTGCAGTTCCATGATCTCCTCGGATAGGTACGGAACTCCTGTCACCGATCGCAGCTCACGAAAATACTTCAAGGCCAACTGATGTCGGCGTTCATTGTGGGCCGCTTCGCCGGCGGCCTGCAGCGCGAAGGCGAGTGCTTGATGGTCGAGTGACGCCCTCGCTTCGGCCAGCGCCGCCTCGGCTTCTTCGGTGGCTTGATCCGCGGTAAGAAGCCGAGTGTGGGCCAACGCACGTGCCGCACGGAAACGGACAACGAGGTCGTGCCGCGTTCCCGCCCTGGCAATGGCCCGATCAGCCCGCTCGAGGAGAGCGGCGGAATGGCCGGAGAGCCACATCGGCTTAACCGTGTGTGTCTCGATCCGGCCGACCACATCGGCGTCGTCGACGGTCGCGAGAAGTACGTCGGCCACAGCAATCGTGTCAGCGGCGCGCTGGGTGCGCGACAGCACTGATACCACTCGTTCGCCCAGCTCCAGCCATCGCGGCTGCCCGGGTCGCAGTGTCTGGAACGCTTGCAGCGCAAGGTCGGCAGCGTCAACTGCGCTCGTGGTGATCAGTGCCTCCGCGGCATTGAGCATGATTCGGGCATTGGCCTCATCCCCGACGGACACCGCTACGCGCGCGTGCGCTGCGGCGAGCACTTGATCGCCAACATTGTCGGCGAAATGACGGGCGAACCGGGCATGCCACCGGCGCCGGACGTCGGGCGCGATCAGCTCGTAGACCGTATCTTTGAGCAGATCGTGGTCGAAATTCAATTCGGCGCCAGTCGATTTGATCAGAGCCGATGCCACCGCGTCGTTGACGGCTTGGTCATATGCGGGGTCATCCGCAGGGCCCCCGCTCATCTCGCACAGCTCCACCAAGTCGATGATCGACACCGGACGGCCGGCGACTGCCACTGCTTCGACGAGTTGGCGCACGGCAACCGACAGACCGGTTAATCGCCGACGCACGGCCGATCGAAACTGCGCGGGAATGCCATCCATGTCAGCTTCGTCGTGTTGCGCCAACCCGTCGATGATCTGGACTGCCAGGAATGCATTGCCGCCGGCAGCGTCGAGCATTTCCTCGATGCGCCCATCGAGCCTGGGGCCCAGTCGATCCCGCGCGATGTCGGCAATGGCCGGGTCGGCCAACGGGCCCAGTCGGATCTGCTCGATGTCAACACTATCGGCGGCGCTGACGGCAAGACCGACGTCGTCGGATCGGCTGGCCAGTACCCACACAACCGGAATGCCGACGAGCCGGGAGATCAACGCCCGCAGCGCATATCGGCTAACGCGATCAGCCCACTGCACGTCGTCGACAGCGATCAACAGGCGCTGCACATCAGCCAGCCGCGCGAGATGGCTTGCGATCCGGTCGACGAGCAGCAGGGGCTCCGCGATCAGCGCGCTAATCTGCTGAAATTCGGGCTCCGCTAGGAGGGGATCGCGGCCGGTGCGTAGCAGCCCGACCATCGGCGCACCCGGCCAGGCCTGCTCGATCTCGTCGCACTTGCTTCGGGCGAGGCGAATATTCATGTGCGCCGCCTGACGGCAAATTTCAGATAACAGCGCGGTCTTTCCGACTCCGGCATTCCCCGAGATCAGCACCACACCGCTGGCACCATGCGTGCGTGTCCGGCGGACGACGGCGAGCGCCGTGGACAGCTCGTGTTCCCGACTGCGAAGCGGTCCGTACGGCCTCATGCGGCTGAGCCGTCTACTGGCAGGAAATCAAGCAGGCGGTGCTTGCGTCGCAACGCAAGGGCCACGGGATCGGTCCGCGCTCCCGGTCTGAGTGCACCCAGCGGTGTGACGAAGACCTGGTTGGGAGCCGGCAGAACACCGCACGCTTCGCATCGTCCTGTGGGATCCAGCGGTGTGCCACACGCATCGTGAGTGAACATCCTGGGCCGCCGTCCGGATTGCCGTTCTCCCCAGGAGCGCAGCGCATACAACGCCGGCCACAACGCCATCCCTTCGTCGGTCAGTTCGTAAAGCCAACGCCCCGAATGGCCGGGATCGGGGACTTTCACCATGACGCCGCGCTCGATGAGGGAGCGCAGGCGGTTGCTCAATACTGTGCGAGGCACGTCCAGGTGCGCGAGGAAATCGTTGAAACGCCGGACTCCGTAGAACGCATCGCGCAGTACCAGCAGCGTCCAGCGTTCGCCGACGATCTCGAGTGCGCGCGCCAGCGAGCAATCCTGCCTGTCGTACGAGCTCGGCAGCATGTAGCAAGCAAACCAGAAAATTGTTTATGAGTCCAGTGAATGGACTCATCAGTCAGTGCACGGTGATATCACCGAAGTCGATGGAGACCAGGATGGGGCCGCTGCCTGCGGCGCCGGCGCTGTCGCGGGCAGTGACTCGCCGACGCGTGGGAAATAACAGGCCGCCGAATTCGCGATATGCCGATGCTTGATTCGAGGCGGGCGCCCCTCCCAGCACGTCAGCGTCATAGTCGTGACGCACCAACAGATTCTCGGAGTCGAAGTTGTAGCACTGCACCCGGTTGTGCGTCTCTATTGGCGCCTTACTGAAATCGGCCCGGACCCGACGCCATGATGGGTCAGCGGCCGGCCAGGGCTCCACCTCGGCGACCTCAACCCCCGGGGTGGTCAGCAAGAACGGAAGGGTGAGGTAGTTCCAGATCGCATAGCTGGCGAAGTAGGCAACCTGGGTGTTGTCCCATGGCGCCGCGGCGTCCCGCGGATACGACGCCCGCGGATCGCGGCGGCGGTCGATCTCAGTACCGTCCTCGGTACGCACGGTGACCAGCCGGGGTTCAAACCAGGTGCGCAACCGTTGGGGTCCGAACCCGCTGAATTCGACGTGCTGACGATGCGGATCGATGAACACTGCGGCGTCGGCAAGCACCCTGTCGTGCCCCTTATCAGCCCACAGGCTGCCCCCGATTGACACCGGCGCGCTCAACGATGTTGCGGCGAGCCAACGATCAAGTCCGCCATAGGCTTTCACGGCGTCATCGATCGCGGTCATGCGGCCCTCAGGGCGTCGGCGATGAAACCGGCCACGGTCACCGGCTGGGCGACGAAAGCGGTGTGAGAACCGGCGATCGACTTGGTGGTGGCGCCCATGCGTTCGGCCATGAACCGCTCGGCGGCGGGAGCAATGGCGTTGTCGTGCTCAGAGACCAGATACCACGACGGCTTGGCCTTCCAGCCGGCGGCGGCGGCGTTTTCGGTGAGCGCGGCCAGGGAGAGCGGCCGCTGGGTGGCGAACATGACTTCGGCAACGTCGACGGGCACGTCGGCGCAGAAGGTCTCACGGAACCGCTCCTTGGCGATGTAGAGGTCCGGCCCCTGGGGCGCACCCGGGGCGTCGTAGCCGGTGGGAAGTGAGCTGCTCGCCAACAACGACGGCGGGAAGGGTTGTTGGACGCCGGCGCAGCTTTCACCCTCCTCCAGCCCGAACGCGGCCAGGTAGACGAGCGCGGAGACGTTTTCCAGCCCGGCCGAGGCCTGCGTGATGACCGCACCGCCGTAGGAATGCCCGACGAGGACCACCGGAGCGTCGATCGCACTCACCATCGCCCATATCGCTGCGGCGTCGAAGGCAAGGCCGCGCAACGGATTAGGCGGCGCTATGACCGTGTGTCCAGAGCTTTGCAGTTCGCGGATCACACCGGCGAACCCGGACGCGTCGGCGAACGCGCCATGCACCAAAACGATCGTGGGCGCCATTGATGTGGTCATTGTTATTGTCCCTGATTGGTGAGGTGGTTCGTCACCCAACATGGCATGGCTTCGGCTGGCGCGCCGTCACCCATTTGGGTGAGGCGCCTCGCGTCTCAAGGATCACCTTTTCGGGTGAGTGAGCGCCGAATGCCAGCGCCCGATACTCGTGTTCGGGCTGATTGGCCGGCGGCGGAGCCGTCGGGCACGACGAAGGAGTGACGGGATGCCGATGATCGACGTATACGCGCCCGCCGGCGCGTTCGAGGACAAACACGAGTTGGCGCGCTCCCTGGCGGCTGCGGTCATGGCGGTCGAGGAAGTTCCCGATATTACGATGTTCCGTCAGAACACCAACTTCCCGCCGACTCGATCTCCAACCTGGAGGGCGGTTCGGATTGCGCGCGCGTGCAAGTGCTGACGAATGCCGGCGCGCTGAATCGCGACAAGCAGATCGCCATGGTTTCCCGCCTCACCGAGCTGATCGCCGGGGCGCCCGGTAGGCCACCCGCGCCCGACCGGATCTGGGTGGTGCTTACCGAGGCTATTGACGGTGGCTGGGGGTTATGGGGGCACGCACATACGAACGTCGACCTGGTCGCGGCGGTGCGGCGTGAGATGGCGCAGGCTCTGCAGACCTCGGCGGCCGCGAAGGACGCCCCGAGTGAATAGCGCGGAGCCTAAGGTCCGGTTCACCCGGGACGGCGCGTTGGGCACAGTAACGCTGGCCAGCCCGCCACTGAATCTGATTGGTGGGCAGTTGATCTCCGACCTACTGGCCGCTGTCGACGAGGTTGAAGCCGCGGACGGGCTACGGGCATTGCTGCTGCGTGGCGAGGGCAAGGTATTCAGCGCAGGGGCAGATGTCGCCCTCTTCGCGGACATGACCGCACAACAGCTGCGCCCGCTGATCAGCTCGTTCCTGGATCTGGGGCATCGCATCGAACGCCTGCCGTTCCCGACGCTGGCCGCAGTCCACGGGACGTGCATGGCGGGCGGTTTCGAGTTGGCCCTGTTCTGCGACCTGATTTGGGCGGCCGAGGGCACCATGCTGGGCCTGCCCGAGACCCGGCTTGGCATCGTTCCGCTGGCCGGCGGCGTCGAGCGGATCGCCGCACGTGCCGGCCTCGGGCGCGCGCGCTCGGTGGCGCTGGGCGGGCAGTTGCATACCGCGGAGGAATTTGCGGCGTGGGGAGCGATCGATCGCGTGCTGCCCGCCGATGAGTTGCACAGCACCGCAGAGAAATTCGCCACCCGACTGGCAGCCGGACCGTCACGTGCATACGCGGTGGTCAAAGAGCTCAGCCGCGGCTACACCGCCGGTGGCATTGCGGGCGCCGACGCGCTGCTGATCGATGCCGCTGTTGGCCTGTTCGACACCGAGGACGCCCGCGGCGGGATCCAAAGTTTCCTGGAATCCGGTCCCGGCCAAGCGGTTTTCGCGGGCCGCTGACTCATTTGCCGGCTTCGGGCAGAGCGAGCCGGGCGTGCACAGAAGCGACCGCGGTTGCTCCTTCGCCCATCGCCGCGGCCACGCGCTTCATCGACCCGAGCCGGACGTCGCCGGCGGCGAAGACGCCCGGAATAGAGGTCTCGAAGGGCAGCGGTCGGCGTCGCAATGCGTCCCAGGGCGGTCCGGGGTCGTGGTCGAGCTGAGTATCGGTGCGAATGAAGCCTGCCTTATCGGTGGCGATGGCCGGCAGCCACGTCGTGTCGGGCAGCGCGCCGATGAAGCAGAACAGCCCCGCGCTGGCAAGCGTGGTGGTCGCGCCGTCGGGGCGGTGGGTAATGGTGACCGATTCCAGGCAGTCGGTGCCGTCTACGGCGGTGACCTCGGTGCGGGTAGCGAGGGTGATGGCGGGATGGTTGACGATGCGGTCTACGAGGTAGGCCGACATGTCGGTGCGGATGCTCTCTCCGCGCAGGATCAGGGTGACATGGGCGCAGCGGCCCGCGAGGAATAACGCTGCCTGTCCCGCCGAGTTCGCCCCGCCGATGACCACGACTGGTGACTGCGCGCACAGACGTGCCTCCAATTCGGTGGCGGCGTAATAGATCCCGCAGCCTTCGAATTCGGCCCAGCGGGGGAGCGGCAATGTTTTGTAGCGGGCGCCGGTGGCGATGATAACGGCGCGGGCGGTGATGTGTGACTGATCGTCGAGGGTGAGCCGGATCGAGCGGTTGGGCTGCGCGTCGAGTTCCACCACTCGGTAGGGTGCGTACAGCTGGGCGCCGAATTTCAATGCTTGCATCGATGTCCGGCGAATGAGCTCGGCACCGCTGAGCCCGCGGGGAAATCCGGGATAGTTTTCGATCCGTGAGCTGGCGCCGGCTTGTCCGCCGGGTGCGACTGAGTCGAGCATGATGGTGTGTAGGCCTTCCGAGGCGCCGTAGACCGTCGCTGCCAAACCGGCCGGCCCCCCGCCGATTACGACGAGGTCCGCCGGCTCGGTCGCGGTATCCGACGGCGCCAGCCCGATCCGCCGGGCCAGCTGCGTCGGGTTGGCGTTGAGCAGGACACCGTCGGGCAACAGCACCGCCGGCAGGTCTCCCGGTTGCAGATCCAGGCTTGTGAGCATGGCCGTGCCGCGCGGCGAGTCCGCGTCGGTCCACGTGTGTGGCAGCTCCATTCGCTCGGCGAAGACCTCCAGCGTCAACGCCGGTGCCGAATTGGGATGGTCGATAATCTCGATGGTGTCGGCCAGCGCGGTCTTCAGCATCCCGCGTCGGCTATACAACGCGGTCAGGATCACGTCAGAGAGCTCGGCATCCTGCGCTATGAGTCGCCGAAAGGCCTGCGGTCCGATGCGATAGATCGTCCCAGGCTCTCGAGCACGCGCGGTGATGAACATGCGCTCTCCGGTAAGCAGGCTCAGTTCACCGAGGAAATCTCCGGGTCCAAACTCGGCGATCCAACTGGGTGCTTGATCAGCGATAGCGTCACAAAGCAAGTCCACTCGACCTGATTCGATGACGATGAGGTCGTAGCGGACGTCACCCGGCTGATACAGGACGTCGCCCGCGGCGACGGTCTCAGGCGACCCGTAGGCGCGCAGGCGGACCATTAGCGCCTGGCTCAGCGCGGGTCGGGGAGCGGCCGAAGAGTGCCTCGCTGCAGCATCCGCGCGGTCGTCCCCGGGGCGCGACGCAGTCATGCCGTCTGATCCGGGGTTGGGTGGCGAGATGGCATCGGGATTGCTCTTGTCCGGTTTCGGCGTTGGTCGTAGATTAGCGCGCTGCTTGACATCGAAGATGTCAAATCGCCAGATCGCGATCCGTCAGCTATTCGGGTGAGCAGGCGGTCAGCCCTGGGGAAACAGCGTGATCGCGGCACCCCACAACGCGCCGGGGTTGATGCGGTCGGGGTGCAGGGCAAGCATGCCCGCATAGAACGCCTCGGCGGAATCCGACGATTCGATCAGTCGGCGTGCGTCGGTAAGGTATCGCCGTGTCGCCTGGATCTGCGATGGATCATCGGCTAAACGCGGATCTTTGTGGCCTGCGATAACCGCTGCGGGCCTGAGGGCTTCGGCGATGTCGAGGGCGGCAAGCCACGCGTCGATTCCCGTCACACCGCCGGATTCCGTCAGGTACGGGTGCACGCCGTTGTAAACGGCGTCGCCGGCAACCAGCAGTCCGGTCTGCGGCACGTGCAGGATCGTCGTCGCGTCGGTGTCGGTGTGGCCCACCTCGATTGGCTGGAGCCGAACTCCCTCCAGCTCGAAACCATCCGCGTCGACCCTGCAGACGTCGACCTCGCCGGTCGGTAGCTGGCCTGGAAAGACTTGGTCCCAGAAGTCGGCACGAAACTGGGGTTGGTTTTGTGCCGCCATCAGCTTGCTGGTTCCCTCGGTGGCGAGCACTGACACGTCGGGAAACCGCTGCAGTAGCGGGATGGCGCCAAACCAGTGATCGCCGTGGCCGTGGGTGATGTAGATGTGTCGCAGCGTGCGGCCCGATGCGGCGATCCAATCACCGACCTCGCCTGCCTGGGTTGTGGTCAGCGGTGGGTCGACCAGTACGGCGTCGTCTCGTCCGATGATCAGCGTCGAGGTGATCGGCGACCACATCCGGGTGCTGCCGTCGGGAAGCAGACCGCGTCCCGATTGCGGGATCTGCCCCGCCACAAAAATCTTGTGCTGCAACGGCCGGCTCACGCTGTCACCCGCGTTATTGGCTCGGTGAACCCCAAGATCGTGGTCGCGAGGGCCTCTGGGTACTCGACATGTAACCAGTGACCGCCCTTGTCGATAACCTTCACATTGGGTTGGACGAAGCGCGAGGTAGTCGCGGCGAGGAGCTGTTCGGTCACGAATGCGTCGGCCCCGCCGCGGATAATCAGGACCGGCCCAGTGAACGCGCTGGTCGTCGGCGCGTTGCTAACGCCTTCGTTCCACATGTCGGCGTAGCGGGCGGCGACGTCGGGTCTTACGGCGCCTCCTATGTGGACCAGCCGGTCTAGTTGGTCCGCTGCGAGATTGGGTGACACCTGGCTCCTCAAGGTTCGCTGCGCATCGGTGTCGCCGCCAAGCGCTCGAAAAGGCGCGAGCTCTTCGGCAGGCAGCTGCGTACCGCCGAGCGGTACCGGTGTGACTAGCACCAGGCCTTGCACGCGGTCGGCGTGACTGGCGGCGACCAGTTCGGCGACCTGTGATCCCATGCTGTGGCCGACCACGATCACGGGCGCGTCGATGCCGGCTACGATGTCGCCGGCCTCGGCAGCAAGTGACTCGAGGGTAACGGTGTCGAGATCCGCGACCGCTGGGCTACGTGTGCCGGAACCGGGCAGGTCGTACTGAATCACGTCGACTGCGCTTGCCAGCACGGCGATTACTCCATCCCATACCGTTGCGTCATCGAGGAACCCGTGAATGAACAGCACCGTCGCGGTCATTACGCCACCACCTTCGTGGCGCCCGAGGGTGACCACTCAGAGGTGTCGATGGGCGAGTATTCGGTTGAGTGCCCGTCGAGCCGGCCGGCGCGTTGCGCGGTCAACTCCTCGACGAGTTCCTCGGGTAGCGGCGTGGTGAAGATGTTGTCAACGAGCGTGTATTCTGCCGCGAGCCTGCCGAATACGCCCAGCGCGCCGACGTCGATGCGTCCCCGGGACAGGTAGAGATCGTCACGCACGTGGATCTTCTTGACCCGTCCCCACACCACGTGATCGGGCAGCGGCGGCATCGGGATGATGCGGTCCACGACGCATTCGAACGAGATGGGTGCACCTGCGATGCGGGGAGCCGCCACCACCTCCGACGGCGCTTTTTCCAGTCCTAGCGCCTCGAATTCGTCGACTTCGTGGTCGAACTCGAAGGCCGAGCGATGCACCGCGTCCGCCTGGGCGAGTGTGGCGATGTTGACGACGAACTCTTCGGTGTCGCGGATGTTGACGAATGTGTCCTTGAGCGTGACGCCATCGGAGCGGGGCTGCAAGCTGATCGAGAGGATAGGCGGGAAGCGCCCGACGACGGTGAAGAACGATACCGGTGCGATGTTGCCCACTCCGGTGGTCGAACTCGTGCTGACCCATGCGATCGCGCGGGGCAGCACGCTGCCGATGAGAAGTTTGTAGCTGCTGGTGGGGTCGAGGTCTGCCGTGTCGATGATCATGACCGTCTCCTTAGAGTCGATGTGGATGTTGTGTCAGTTGCTGTTGGGCCAGGCCGCGCTGAGAGTGTCGGCAGTTGTTGGTGATTGTTGAATTCCGACGATTCGCCAGCCCTCTTGGCTGCGACTAACTTCGAAATGCACTGCCACTCGTTCGATCTCCGTTCCATCGGTACGACAGCGTGACCAGATGACGTCGATGGCCGCGCCCGCCTTGTTATATACGCTGACCTTGTAGTCCGGCACGTCGGTGTAGCCGTACCCTTGCGCTTGAAGCCGTGTTTGGATGCCCTCCAGGAACTGCACCACCGCCGAGGCATCGTGGAACCATTGGCCACCCTGGTCAGTGCTGAAATGCAGGGGTGCTGCCCAGTAGTCGAGGATGAACTCAGGTCCCCGTGCAATCGTTCCTTCGGCTACGCCGACCCAGGTGGGCAAGTAGTCGTCGAAGAGCCAGCTTGTTACTTCGTCATAGACGGACGTGACCAGTTTAAATTCATTGCCGCTCATAATCTTTCCTTTCTCTATGTTCAACTGTCAAGACAGCAGCGCGACCGCCGAGTACCAGACCGGCCCTACATTCAGCCGGTCCGGATACAGGCGGAGCATGTGGTCGAAATACTCACGCGGGCTGGGTTTACCTGCGAGCAGTCGCTGCGCGTCCAGCAGGTAGTCGCGGGTCTGGCTGACGATGATGGGGTCGTCGGGCAGGTCCTTGTTTTTGTGCCCTGCCACGACTGCGCGAGGATGCAGTGCCTCAACCTTGTTGAGCGCCTGCAGCCACGCCGCGATTCCACCGCTGGCACTTTCCAGCAGGTACTGGTGCACGCCGTTGTAGGCGACATCGCCCGCCACCACCAATCCGATGGACGGGACATGCAAAACAGTCGTGTCGTCTGTGTCGGTATGGCCGACCTCGACGGCCACCAGGCGCTGACCCTCTAACTTGAATCCGTCAGCGGGAATGGGTTGGTAGACGACGGGACTCGGGGGGATCTGGCCGGGAAAGTCGACGTCCCACATCTGGGCGCGTCCCTCGGTGGCTTGTTTGTGCATCATCGCGATGGTGCCTTCGGTGGCGTAGGCGACAACTCCGGGGAAACGCTGCAGCAACAGGTCGGTGCCGAACCAGTGATCACCGTGGCCGTGGGTGGCGTAGATGTGGGTCAGCTTCTTACCGGAATTCTCGATCCAGTCGCCGACGCGTTGCACCTGCTCGCGAGTGAACGGCGGGTCGACCAGCACGGCGTCGTTTTCGCCGTAGATCAGTGTGGAGGACACCGGCGAGGAAACGATCGGGCTGCCGTCGGGCAGCGTTTGCTCGCGTTGGCGCGGCAGGCCCTCGTGCACCATCACCTCATACTGCAATTCGCTCATGGCGGATTCCTTTCAGGGTCAGTTGTTTTCGGTTTTGACCAGATGCTCGGTGAACCAGTCGCACGCGGCGGCGCTGGCCTGGGCGAAGCGCCCCAGGTAGGGATCGAAATGACCGCCGTCGATGGTCACGAGTTTCTTGGGCTGCAGCGCACGCTCATAGGCGGCCAGCGCCAGATCGGTGAGGGTGATCGAATCGTGCAGGCCCACGATCAGCAGCAGCGGAGTCGGGGAGACCCGTGAAATCCACTGTCCCGGCTCATACATCCGCGCCGCGCGGGTGGAGCGCAGGGTGACGATGTTCTCCCAGACTCCCTCGGGGACCGGCTGGTTGTAGAACGCGACGGCGTCTGGGCTCCGGTAGGCGGCCGGCACCGCGGGATCGGCGCTGACCACAGATTGGGTGGCCGGTGGTTCGCCCCGGTATTGGCGCCGCTCGTCATCGATGAAGGCCGTCTCCAGGGCGGGCACTTGGTCGGGCGACACCCGGCGAAGATTCTGTTGGTACCCGCTGATCGTCGGCACCTGGGCGACCACGGCATGCAGCCGGCGATCGGTGGCGCCGAGCACGATTGCATGGCCGCCGGCGTAGCTGGTGCCCCACACCCCGATCCGATCCGGATCCACCGCCGGATGGCTTTCCAGAAAAGAGATGGCCCGGCGCCAGTCGGCGATCTGGACCCATGGGTCGATGTCGAAGTGCGGCGAACCGCCACTGGCCCCAAAGCCGCGGTGATCATGCACCAGCACCGCGAATCCGGCGTCAGCGAACAGGCGGGCGAATCGCTGCAGGCCGTGTTCTTTCACACCGGCGAAGCCGTGCGCCATGGTGATGGCCGGGTGTGGTCCTGTGCCGTCGGGCACAAACAACCAGCCCCGCAGCGTCACATCTGCTTCGACGGGGAACTCGACATCCATTTGCTGCACCATCACTGCTCCTTCTGGGTCCCTTCCGGGTCCTTTTGGGCTGTACAACATCCACTGTGAACGCGCTGCGTCCGAGAAGGTGAAGCCGCAATGACACTGGTACTGGCAGGGACAGGCTTAGGCTCATGTGATGGCGACGAAGGGCAACGCGCTCGGCGATTACCTGCGCGCACGGCGCGGACAGGTCCGCCCCGAAGACGTCGGGCTGATCGCCGGCGCGCGGCGCCGCGTTCGGGGTTTGCGACGCGAGGAGCTGGCCACCTTGGCGGGTATCAGCGCCGAGTATTATCTGCGGCTCGAGCAGGGCCGCGACAAGAATCCGTCCACTCAGATCCTCGACGCAATCGCGCGGGCGCTCCAGCTGGACATCAAAGGCACCGAACATCTACATCAGCTGGCGAGTCCGCCCGGCAGCCGCAGGGAGCAGTTGGATCTGGAGACCGCTGCCGACGGCACCGACGAACTCATCGACCAGTTTTCGATGCCGGCAATCGTGGCCAGCAGATGCCTGGATGTACTGGCCGCAAATCCGCTCGCCCGTGCGCTGTCGCCGGGCTTCACGCCGGGGCTCAATTTTCTGCGCTGGCGGCTATTGGAACCCGCTGCCCGCGACTTTTTCGTTGATTGGGAGGAGTCGACCGACGTCGTGGTGAGCGGGTTGCGCGAAGCCGCCGGTAGCGATCCGGACGATCCGCGCTTACGCGCCCTGGTCGACGAATTATCCAACGCCAGCGCGCTTTTCCGGGAGCTTTGGGCGCGCGCCGAGGTGGGCTACCGCACGGGTGTCATCCACATGCGCCACCCTGACGTGGGCGACCTTTACCTGCACCGCAACAGATTCAACATTCCGCACTCCGGTGGACAGCACATGCTGACGTATCGCGCCGAGCCCGGCAGCGAATCCGCCGCGGCACTCGAGGCGCTGCGATCGCTGGACGCCGCGGACCCGGGATACACTGGCTAGAACCAGTTTTCGTCCAAATCGGCGGTGGTTCGGTCGCCACTATCGAGTAGGTCGAACTGTGCGGTCGTCTTCGGGAGTTCGTAGTGGAAGAAGTACCGCGCGGCGAGGCGCTTACCGTCATAGAAATCGCCGGCCTTGCCGTGCGCGGCCAAAGCCTGCTGCAGCCAGATCCAGGCCAACACGACGTGGCCGACGGCTTCCAGGTAGACGGTGGCATTCGGCAGCGCGCTGTCAGGCTCACCGTCCTTCCAGAGCGCCAGAGTGGTGTGCTCGACCCGCTGCGCGGCGGCTTCCAGCGCATCTGCCCAGCCGGCCAACGGATGTCCCAGCGCCGACGCTTGGCTGCTCGTGCGCCGGATGCTGTCGAGCAGCAAGCGCAGGCCGCGGCCGCTGTCGATGAGCACCTTGCGGCCAAGAAGATCGAGGGCCTGAATGCCGTGTGTGCCCTCGTGAATGGAGTTGAGCCGGTTGTCCCGGTAGAGCTGTTCGACGTTGTAGTCACGGGTGTAGCCGTATCCACCATGCACCTGGATAGCCAGACTGTTGGCCTCAACACACCACTGCGAGGGCCAACTCTTGGCGATCGGGGTCAGCACCTCAAGCAGAAGTCTGGCGTCGTCACGCTCGGCATCGGTTGGGGCGGAGAGTGTTTCGTCGATGAGGCGGCTGCAGTACAGGCCGAGCGACAGGGCGCCCTCGACGTAGCTCTTTTGGGCTAGCAGCATTCGGCGCACGTCGGGATGGGAGATGATCGGAATCTCGTCGACGGATTCACGGCCGCGCGACAGGGGTTTGCCCTGCGCCCGGGTTCGGGCGTAGGACAGCGCCTGCAGATACGCTGTGTAGCCCAGAGCCGTGGCCGCTAATCCGACGCCGACCCTGGCTTCGTTCATCATGTGGAACATCTGGCGCAGCCCGTCGAATTCCTGGCCGACTAGGTAGCCGATCGCCCCGTCGACGCCATTGGGCGTGATGGAGTCGTCGCCAAAATTCAGCAGCGCGTTGGTCGTTCCGCGATTGCCCATCTTATGGTTCAGGCCGACCAGCACCACCGAGTTGCGCGTCGACGGGCGTCCGCCGTCATCGACGAGAAATCTCGGAACGACGAACAGCGAAATGCCCTTGACGCCCGGTGGGCCGCCGGGTGTCTTGGCCAGCACGAGATGGACGATGTTGTCTGACATTTCGTGATCGCCGCCGCTTATCCACATCTTGGTGCCGGTGACACGGTATGTTCCGTCGTCCTGCCGGACCGCTCGTGTCGTGATGTTGGCGAGCGATGACCCCGCGTCCGGCTCCGAAAGGCACATCGTTCCCAGGTAGCGGCCGTCGAGCATCGGCCGCACCCAGGTGTCGATCTGTTCCTTGTTTCCATAGGCGGCCAGCAGGTGGGCGTTGCCGATGGTCAGGCTCAGGTAGGAAGCGGTGCTGATGTTGGCCGCCTGCAGCCACGCGAACGCGGCCCTCGACACCACGTACGGAAGTTGGTAGCCGTCGATGTCGTGGTCGAAATCGCCGGCGAGCAGTCCGGCGGCGCCCACCGCCGACAGCGCCGCCTTCATCTCGGGCAGCGTGGTCACGGTGCCGTCGGCATTGACGAACGGTTCCTCTGCGTCGGCCGTCTTGAAGTGCGGCGCAAAGCGTTTGATCGCTATGTCGGCTGCCAGATCCAGAACCGAGTCGAAGGACTCCAGCGAGTGCTCGCTGTACCGCGGCCGGTCACACAGCCCGGCCACGTCGAGCCATTCGTAAAGCAAAAAGTCGATGTCGCGCGGGTTCAGTAACGGGGGGTGAGAGTCGGCGTAGATGCGCTTCATGGGGGCCTAACTACTGATGTCGAGGATCTGTTGAGGGTCAATTACTGCGTGCTTGGTGAGCAGTTGCGGCTTCTGGGTGTCCGACCGAAAGTTGCGCGACGATCTCGTCGGTCGAGACGACGGCGCTCGCGTAAGCCGGGATATTGAATTGCAGCGAGGCGTCCATTTCGGCGTGACCAAAGCTGCCGATAGCGTCCTTCACTAACGTGACCTCGTAGCCGAGCTCGGCTGCGAAGCGAACGGTCGACTCGATGCAGGTGTTGGCGCGCATGCCGATCACGATGACAGTGCGAAGGCCGTGCTTCTTGAGCTGGAGGTCGAGGTCCGTGTTGGCGAATCCACTTGAGAGCCAATGCTCCTGAGCAACGACCTCGCCGGGATGCGGCTGGAAATCGGGGTGAAAACTTCCGCCCCAAGTTCCGTCGGCGAAAACATGTCCCTTCGCGGCGGAGGCCTGGACGGGCGGCATCGTCTTCCAATGACTATATGGATCACCTTCGCGCCAACGATGGTGCGGAGCAATGAAGACCTGCACGTCATTCGCCCGAGCGGCGGCGAGGACCTGCCGCATGTGCTCGACAACATTGTTCGCCTCGAGCGTCGAGCGGCTGAGTTCGTAGAGCTTGCCCCCCTCCGACAGAAAGTCGTTGTACGGATCGACGATAAGCAGCCCCGTCAGTTCAGGTTCGTAAGTCAGCTCAGTTTTCGACAGGTGCGCCATACAGGTACTCCCTTTGGTTTCCTGGGGCCGTTTTACTTGTGAAGTTCGAGCACTAGCTTGCCGGTGTTCGCGCCGGTGAACAATCGGTCGAGCGTGCTGGGAAAGGCGTCGATGTCGGCGTGCACCGTGTCCTCGATATTGCGCAGCCGTCCGTCGGAAAGCCAGCGCGCCATCTCCGCAATGGCCTGCGGGTAACGGTCGGCATAGTCGAACACCACGAACCCGGTCATTGATGCACGCGAGACCAGCAGCTGGATGTAGTTGCTGGGTCCGGTCACGTCGACGTTGTTGTACTGCGAGACGGCGCCGCAAATGACCACCCGCGCGCCGCGCGCGAGGCGGGTCAGCCCCTGGTTGAGGATCTCGCCACCGATGTTGTCGAAGAACACGTCGACGCGATCGGGAGTGTGCCGATGCAACTGGTCTTTGAGGTCGCCGCCCTTGTAGTCAACCGCCGCGTCGAAGCCGAGCTCATTGGTAAGCATTTTGCACTTCTCGGCACCACCGGCGATCCCGATGACGCGGGCGCCCTTGATCTTTGCGATTTGCCCGACCACCGTACCCACCGCGCCGGCGGCCCCGGAGACCAGCACTGTCTCGCCCGCTTTAAGGCGACCCACATCCAGCAGCCCGAAATAGGCGGTCAGGCCGGTGATGCCCAGCACGCCAAGGTAAGCGCTCGGCGAAATCCCCTCAGCCGGGGTGATCTTTTGTACACCAGCACCGTCGCTCAACGCATACTCGGTAACACCGAATACGCCCTGCACCAGGTCCCCAACCGCGAATTGATCGTTGCGCGAGTCGATGACGCGGCCAAGCGTAAGAGCCCGCATGACCTCTCCGATCTCGACGGGCGGGATATACGAACGGCCGGCGTTCATCCAGCCGCGCATCGCGGGATCGAGCGAGATGTCCGTAACGGCGACGACGAACTGCCCATCGCCCGGCTCGGGAACCGGCGCCTCGACAAGCTCGAAATCCGATTTGCGTATCTTGCCCACCGGGCGAGCGGCCAGGCGCCATTGTCGGCTCATGCTCATCGTTCCCCGCCTCCCGCGGTAGCTATGGGATGGCTTCACACGGTACTCCACTAGTAGTAGTTTGCAACTAAGATCCGAAAGACGACTCTGCTCCCTGAAAGGACAACCAACATGACGACGACGGTCCTCGACCGCTTCCGGCTCGACGGCAAGGTGGCAATCGTCACCGGCGCGTCGTCCGGGCTGGGTATCGCTTTCGCCGAGGCACTTGCCGAGGCGGGCGCCGACCTCGTGCTGGCCGCGCGCCGCGCCGAACGCCTCGAGCAGACCCGTGCCCTGGTCGAGGAACGGGGCCGGCGCGCCCTAACAGTGACCGCGGACGTCGCACGTCCCGAGGACGCGCAGACCGTGGTCGACGCGGCGATGGCCGAGCTCGGCCACGTCGACGTACTCGTCAACAATGCCGGCAAGGGCACCGCCGTCCCGGCGACACGCGAAACACCCGAGCAGTTCCGCGAAGTGATCGACATCAATCTCAATGGCTCCTATTGGATGGCCCAAGCGTGTGGCCGTGTCATGAAACCGGGCAGCTCGATCATCAACGTCGCCAGCGTGATCGCGCTGACCAGCGGCGGGCTGCCCCAGGCGGCCTACTCGGCCAGCAAGGCCGGTGTGACGGGCCTGACCCGGGACCTGGCCGTGCAGTGGACCGGCCGCAAGGGCATCCGCGTCAACGCCCTGGCTCCGGGCTTCTTCCCATCGGAAATGAGCGATGAGTTCCCTGAGGGTTACATCGACAGCCAACTGCCGCGCGTGCCCGCCGGCCGGACGGGAGATCCGGCCGAGCTTGCGGCGGCGCTGGTGTTCCTCGCCAGCCCCGCCGCGGCCTACATTACCGGCACCACGCTGGTGGTCGACGGCGGCCTCACCGTCTCGTAAATCAAGTTTTGAAAAGCAACTGCGATCGGCGTTATCCTCTTCGGTGTGAAGCATGCCGATCTCCTTGACGAGAACTGCGCGGTCGCTCGTTCCGCGGCCATCGTCGGTGAACGCTGGGTGTGGGTGATCCTGCGCCAGGCGTTTAACGGGGCCCGGCGGTTCGAGGACTACCAGCGCGGCATCGGTTTGGCGCGCAACGTGCTCACCGACCGCCTCAACCGGCTTGTCGACCACGGCATTCTGGAGCGTCGACCTTACGCCGAGAATGCTGTCCGCGACCTCAACGAGTACCGGTTGACCGCCAAGGGCCGCGCGCTGTTTCCCGTCTACGTCGCCCTGATGCAATGGGGCAACGAGTGGACCGGTCTCCCGGCCCCCCCAGTTGACCTGCTGCACAAGCCGTGTGGGCACCGCGTCGGCGCGCGGGTGGTCTGTTCGTACTGCGGCCGGGACATCAATGCCCGCGACACCGAGCCGGTCGTCGGCCGGGGCCTGATCATGCATCGCGGCAACCGCGGCATCTGAGAACGGAGGCAGGGGACGGTGGAGTGGACGGGTGCGCGCTATGCGGATATACCGAACGTCGAGGTGCGGACATGGATCGACGCGCCACCGCAGCGGGTGTGGGAACTGGTATCTGACATCGAGCTGATGCCGACCATGAGCCAGGAGCTACAAGCAATCGAGTGGCTCGACGGTGCCACCGAGCCCGCTGTCGGGGCCAGGTTCGTGGGACACAGTAAGCACGAGTCGTTAGGGGAGTGGTCGACGACATCGCACGTGATCGAGTGCGAGCCCGAGCGAGTGTTCGCCTGGGCCGTCGAGGATCCGGCGAACCCGACGGCGATCTGGCGTTTCCGCCTCGAGCCCAAGGACGGTGGAACCGAGCTATCGCAATGGATGCAGATGGGTCCGGCGCGCTCCGGCCTGTCGTTCGCGATCGATCGGATGCCGGATAAGGAGCAGAAGATCGTGTTCGTGCGGATGCGCGAGTTCGAACAGAACATGGGATTCACCTTGCAACAGATCAAGAAGCTGGCCGAAAGCTGATGCGGACTGCCACCACGATCGAAGCCTCGGGCTTGCAGCATTGGCGCCACGGCCGGGACTTCGTCGTCGAAGCCGAGAAGCTGGGGCTGGACGTGTTGTGGGTAGCCGAGGCATGGGGTTCGGATGCACCCTCGGCGCTGGGCTACTACGCGGCTTGCACTGATCGCATGCTGCTCGGCTCGGGGGTCATGCAAGTCGGGATTCGGACACCAGTTGCGGTGGCTCAGACCGCGATCACGCTGTCCAACCTCTCCGGCGGACGGTTTTTGCTCGGTCTCGGTGCCTCCGGTCCCCAGGTCATCGAAGGGCTGCACGGGGTTTCGTTTGCGCGGCCCCGCTCTCGCGTTAAGGAAACCGTTGAGATCGTGCGGCGGGTGTTCGAGGGAGACAAGGTCTCCTACTCAGGTCGTGAGTTTCAGATTCCCTGGCCCGGCGGAGAAGCGGTGCCAATGCGGCTGTCGATGCGTTCTGAGCACCCCATCCCGATCTACCTGGCGACGCTCTCCCCGGCCATGCTGCGACTCACCGGCGAGATCGCCGACGGCTGGCTCGGCACCAGCTTCGTGCCCGAAGGCGCCGGTAGCGCGTACTTCGGTTACCTCGACGAAGGCTTGGCGCGCAGTGGACGTAGCCGCGCCGACCTCGATGTCTGTCAGGGCGCTGAGGTGGCCTTTGCGCCCGACGAGGATGCGCTGCGGGAGATGGTTGCGGGCCGCAAGAAAGAGCTCGCGTTCAGTCTGGGCGGCATGGGCTCGGCGTCGACCAACTTCTACAACCAGGCCTATAGCCGGCAAGGTTGGGCCGACATCGCGAACGAGGTCCGCGAGCGGTGGCAGGCCGGTGACCGTGACGGCGCCGCCGGCTTGGTGACC
>DASXMA010000268.1:0-4535 GCA_036495965.1 Mycobacterium sp. | reverse complement strand
GTCGCGATGGCGTGGCGCGATGACGATTTCGTTCAGGCCTGGCTGCATCGTGTTACGCCGCGGCTGACGCGCGCGGAGATCGCCGATCATCAACAGGTACTGGCCGATATCCGGGCCCGCGGCTACGGCGCGTGGCGCTTCGACGACACCCATCAATCACTGCACAATCGCCTGGCCACGGTCCTGGCGTCGCTGGAGCCGACGGCACAAGTAACTCGCCAGCTGACCACCCTGATGACGATGGTGACACTGCAGTCAGTCACCGATGCACTCGAAACCGAGCTGGCCTCAACGGAATTCGTTGTCCTGCCGATATTCGGCCAGGAGGGCCAGCCGGAATATCAAATCGAGATCCACCTGGGCCGCTCAGCCGGGCTGTCCCTGGGCGCACTGGACGCCGCGCTCCTGCATGCGCAGCGACTGCTCACCACCTGGGTCGCCTGACCAGATTCCCGATTAGGCTGAGGTGATGCCTGCCAACTCCGAGATTCGGCGTGCGGCCGACCGGGCCCTCACCACGACATCGTGGCTGAAATCCAGGCATTCGTTCTCATTCGGCGACCACTACGACCCGCGCAACACCCACCACGGGCTGCTGCTGGTGAATAACGACGACATCGTCGAGCCCAGAAGCGGATTCGACACCCACCCACACCGCGATATGGAGATCGTGACCTGGGTACTGCAAGGCGAATTGACGCACCAGGATTCCACCGGCAATAGCGGAGTGATCTACCCCGGACTGGCTCAACGAATGTCGGCCGGCAGCGGAATCCTTCATTCGGAGAAGAACGATTCGTCAACGGCTCCCGTGCATTTCGTGCAGATGTGGGTGACCCCCGACCAGACCGCAATCTCTCCCAGCTACCAGCAACACGAAATCGACGAGGAACTGTTGAGCAGCGATCTGGTGACCATCGCCTCGGGCATACCCGGACATGACGCTGCGATTTCCCTGCACAACCGCAATGCCGCGCGGCACGGCGCCCGGCTGGGATCCGGTGACACGGTCGAGCTACCCCCGGCGCCCTACCTACATCTGTTCGTGCCGTGCGGGCGGGCCACCGTGGAGGGAGTCGGCGAGCTCGAACAGGGCGACGCGGTCCGGTTCACCAACGCCGACGGCCAGCGGCTGACCGCGAGTGAGCCGACAGAACTGCTTATTTGGGAGATGCACACGGGGCTGGGCGGTTAAGACCACCTAGAGTGGGCTCGACAGACAGGAGCCCGCATGCCTCAACCGCAGCCGCGGCACGCGGCGCCGAACCCCAAGCGGAACACAAAAGCGCTACGGACCGTGCGGTTCTGGGCATTGCCGATCGGCGCCACGTTGGCCCTCATGTCGGCGCTGTGTGCGCTGTATTTGGGTGGAATCTTGAATCCGGCGACCAACTTGCGGCATTTCCCTATCGCTGTGGTGAACGAGGATGCCGGGCCGGCGGGCAAGCAAATCGTCGACGGTCTGGTCGCCGGATTGGACAAGAACAAGTTCGACATCCGGGTGGTTTCTCACGACGAGGCCCAGCATCTGCTGGACAGGGCCCAGGTGTACGGCGAGGCGGTGATACCGCCAACCTTCTCGTCGAGGCTGCGGGACTACGGGACGAGTGCGGTCACGCCCACCCGTGCGGAACGGCCGGAGATTTCGATCTCAACGAACCCCCGGGCGGGCACACTCGGCTCCAGCATCGCCGGACAGACCCTGACCCAGGCGATGGTCGTGGTCAATAGCAAAGTGGGCCAACGACTTACCGCCGACGTGGCGGCGCAAACCGGCGGGGCACCGCTGGCAGGGGCGTCGACGTTGGGGCTTGCCAGTCCTATCGACATCAAGTCAGGTGTGTACAACCCCTTACCGAACGGCACCGGCAACGGGCTTTCGGCCTTCTATTACGCGCTATTGCTGCTGCTGGCGGGATTTACCGGCAGCATCGTCGTCAGCACCTTGGTGGACTCGCTGCTCGGCTACGTACCGGCCGAATGGGGCCCGGTGTATCGCTTCGCCGCGCAAGTCAACATCTCGCGATTCCGCACGCTGTTGGTCAAGTGGGGAATCATGGGGATTCTGGCCTTGCTTACGTCGGCGGTCTACCTGGCCATCGCCCACGGCCTCGGGATGCCGATTCCGCTCGGCTGGCAGTTGTGGGGGTATGGGGTCTTCGCAATCATCGCGGTGGGCGTCACATCCAGCTCACTGATCGCGGTGCTGGGCTCGATGGGTCTGCTGTTCAGCATGTTGATCTTCGTGATCCTCGGACTACCGTCGGCGGGCGCCACCGTCCCACTCGAGGCGGTGCCGCCGTTCTTCCGCTGGCTGGCCGAATTCGAGCCGATGCACCAGGTGTTCCTGGGCGTGCGGTCACTGGTGTATCTCGGTGGCCACCCGGATGCCGGTTTGTCGCAGGCGTTGCTGATGACGTCCGTCGGTCTGGTCATCGGGGTGTTGGTCGGCGGCATCATCACGCACATGTACGACCGCAGCGGATTCCACCGGATTCCCGGGGCGGTCGAGATGGCGATTGCGGGCGCACACCAAGCCCAGCACCAAGCACGCGCAAATAAGCAAGAGCCCGTGGCCGAAAGCGAGCAGGAGGCTGCGGACGAAAGCGAGCCGCAGCCTGTGCACGAAAGTTCAAGCGAGCAAACGTAATTCCAGCGCGGCTGAAGCGTCACACGTTTGTTATTTAAGTTGACAGTGAGGCCTGTGTGGCTGATGCTGTGCATGTTGCATCCACACTCGGGCCGAAAGGGCAACTGTGCTGACCCGACCCGCAGGCTTGCGCCGACTGGCCGCCTGCTGCACTGCCGTGGTCGCTTGCGTGATGCTGGCGAGCACCACCGGACAACCTGTCGCGCGCGCTGCCGATGGCCGGGAAATGCTCGCAGGCGCCATTGGCGCCACCCAGGGTTCATACCTGGTCTACAACTTCGGCCCCGGTCACCCCACCCCAATGCTCAACGCCGGCGGTAATTGGTATGAGATGAACAACGGCGGCCATCTGATGATCATCAAGAATGCTGCGGGTCGGCTTGCCCCACACCTCTTGGTAGACACCCACCAAGGTGACCAGGCGCGCTGCGAAAACAATCCCGCCGCACGCACCGGCGAGGGACTCTGGCAAGCGTCGGAGACCTACCCGCCGCTGCAGGCGTGGCAGCGGATGGGGCAACCGACGATAGCGATCAACGCCAACTTCTTTGACGTACGCCCGCAGCAGGGCGGCTCCTGGCGACAAACCGGCTGCAGTTCACCGCTGGGCGCATTTGTCGACAACACCCACGGCCAGGGCCGCGCCAACCAGGCGGTCACCGGCACCGTCGCCTACCCCGGCAAGCAAGGCCTTTCGGGCGGGGGCGAGAGCTGGAGCGCGCTAACGACGATGATCCTGCCATCGGGTGGTGCACCGTATGTGGTGTGGCCCAGGGGCAAGAACGACTACGACTCCGCCACTCCGGTGGTCCAGGACTTGCTCAACAAGAATGAGAGGTTCGTTGCGGTGTCCGGCATCGGGCTGTTGGCGCCTGGCAACACCGGGCAACTGCACGACGGCGGTCCCAGCGCGGCGCGTACGGCTCTCGCCTATGCAAAGCAAAAGGACGAGATGTACATATTCGAAGGCGGCAACTACACGCCGGACAATATCCAGGACCTGTTCCGCGGCCTTGGAAGCGATACGGCAGTCCTGCTCGACGGGGGTGGGTCATCGGCCATTGTGCTGCGCCGGGAAACCGGCGGCATGTGGGCGGGCGCCGGGTCACCAAGGGGATCGTGTGACACCCGGCAGGTTCTGTGCGACTCGCACGAGCGCGCGCTGCCGAGCTGGCTGGCCTTCAACTAGCCACAGCCGCGGTGGTTTTCGTAGGATTCGGCCCGAAGCGGAAAATCAGCAGGCTTACCGCCACCACCGCCGCCGTAACGCCGAACACCGGAGCGACGACGAACCGCGACATCGTCGCGCCGACAAAAGCACCGGCACACATTGTGAAGACAACGCTCAATCGCAGCTTTTCGCGCGCACCCGTGCCACCGGCCAGATGGCTGTCCAGGCCGAGGCTGACGATTGTCGACGTCAACACCGTGGTGGAGAGTTCTTGAATCCCGAACTGGCGGGCGCTCGAATGCTGCAGACCGAAGGTCACCGCGAGAGCGCCGATCAGGATCAGTTTGGTGTCGTCGTGATAACGCAGTACTCCCGTGCCGCCCAGGATCGACAACGCGATCAACAACACGATTTCCGTCGCCAACACCGTGGTGATCCACGGTCGTGTCCGCTCACCGAAATGCCGTGACAACCGGCCACTGAGGATGGTGGTGCAGACGAAAGTAGGAAACGCCACTACGACGGCGGTCAGGTCGATGCTGGTTTTCGGGGCGAGCCAGAAGCCCAGGAAGATCACGTTTCCGGTCATGTTGGCGACGAACACGTGGCCAAGCACCAGGATGCTGATCGAGTCGGCCAAGCCGGTGGCGAAGGTCAGCAACAACAACGCTGCAACGGTCATTCGCTCCGATACCGGCGAAGTAACGGCCATGG
>DASXMA010000267.1:0-32855 GCA_036495965.1 Mycobacterium sp. | reverse complement strand
TTGATCGACTAGTCGTAAGACGTTTTAATACGTCTTGTGACCAGTGGGTCGTTGGATCTCGACGCCGCCAATCTGCGCATAAGACGCGGCAGCGTGCCCGCGAGCACCCAGCTTGCCGAAGCGCTCAAGACGCAGATCATCCAGCAGCGTCTGCCCCGCGGGGGGCGTCTGCCCAGCGAACGGGAGTTGATCGAACGTTCTGGTTTGAGCCGGGTGACCGTGCGCGCGGCAGTGGGAATTCTCGAGCGCCAGGGCTGGCTGGTTCGCCGGCAAGGGCTGGGCACGTTCGTCGCCAAGCCGGTGAGGCAGGAACTGAGCTCCGGTGTACGCACGATTACCGAGGTCCTGGCGAGCTCCGGCATCACTCCGCAGGTGGATGTGCTGTCCCATCACGTGGGCGAGGCGCCGCGACGTGTAGCCGAAACGCTGGGCCTGTCCAAAGTCCTATGCATCAACCGGCGTTTTCGCGATGGGGACCGACCCTTGGCCCTGATGACGGCCTACCTTCCGCTGGGGCTGGGAAAAGCTGTCGAGCCGTTGATGTCGAAAGCACCGGGTGCGCAGATCAGGTACGCGATGGAATCCACCTACACGATGTGGGAGCGAGTGGGAGTCCATATTGCCCGGGCCACCTACGAGATCCATTCGGCGGGTGCCACCCTAGCGGTCGCCGCCGCGTTGGATCTGCCGAAGGGCTCACCGGTGTTGGTCCTCGAGCGCACCAGCTACACCGACGCGGACAAACCCGTTGAGGTGGTGGAGTTCCACTATCGTCCGGAGCGGTACCGCTTCTCCGTCACGTTGCCCCGGACAATGCCAGAACCTGGCTCCGGAATAGTCGAGACGCGTGATACGACCCCAATCGCGACGCTACCTGGCCCGTAACGGATGAGGGAACGCATTGATCGCACGACCTTGACCGCCGGGCGGACTTGATGCTAAGCAAGTGCTCAGCAAAGTGGGTTAACGGCTTTGGCGAGCACCGGGAACGTGTTATCTCGGCTCCGCGGTTGAGGAGGACACAATGACGGCCACGCAGTTGGTCTTCGATCCGTTCTCGGAGGAGTTCTTCACCGACCCGTATCCGACCTACCGGCGGATGCGCGAGGAGGCGCCGGTCTACTACAGCGAGGAATACGACTTCTACGCGCTGACCCGGCACGAGGATGTCGCCGCGGCGTTCAAGGATTACGAGACGTATTCGTCGGCGCGCGGGATCGAGCTGTCCATGATCAAGAAGGGCGGGGTTCCACCGGAGTCCAAGTCAATGATCTTCATGGATCCGCCGGAACATCGGCGGATGCGCAGCCTGGTAAACAAGGTCTTCACCCCACGAGCGATCACCGCGTTGAAAGACACGGTTACCGAGCTGATCGAGTACCACCTGGCACAGGTCGACACGAGGCAATTCGATGTGGTCGCCGACTTCTCAGCATTGTTCCCGGTCGAAGCGATCAGCACGGTCCTCGGGGTGCCCGCCGAACACCGGCAGCAAATCCGGCACTGGGTCGACACGTCATTGCATCGCGAGCCGGGACAGATCGAGATGGACGAAACCAATTGGGAAGCAGTCCATCAGACCGGGGCGTTCTACTACAACCTGATCCAGGAGCGACGCAAAAAACCGCAGGACGACATGATCAGCGGCCTGATCGCTGCGGAGGTAGAACGCGACAGCGGCGGCGCCACCAAGCTGGATGACATCGAAATCACGGGCTTTGCAACGCTTCTGGGCGGCGCGGGTGCCGAGACCGTCACCAAGTTGGTCGGGAACGCGATTGTGCAGTTTGCGCGCAACTCCGACCAGTGGCAAAGACTGCTCAACGACCGCTCCAAGGTGCCGGCCGCGGTCGAGGAGGTGTTGCGGTTCGAGGCGCCCACGCAGTACAACGTCCGCTATTCCCTCAAAGACGCCCATTTACATGGCGTCACCATCCCTGCCGGCAACCCGGTATTTCTGTTAGGCGGATCGGCCAACCGCGATTCCGACGCCTTCACCGACGCCGATAAGTTCGACATCGACCGTGACCGCACCGAGGCGCAGAACCTCGGTTTCGGCTACGGCGTGCACAGTTGTCTGGGCGCCGCGCTGGCTCGCCTGGAGAGCGCGGTTGCGCTGGAGAAGCTGTTGGACCTGATGCCCCGCTACGAGGTGATCTGGGACGGCTGTAAACGGGTGAGCATGACCAACGTCGCGGGCTGGTCCAACGTTCCGGTGCGAGTGCTGCCCTGACGGCGGCCGGCTCGCTCAGCGAATTCTCAACAAATTCTTCGGTCCCGCTTCGCTCGGCTCAAAGGATCCGCAAAGTCACTGGCCTCAGCATTGATTGCATGACGAGTGAGCCGCTCTGCGCAAACCTGATCGAGCGCTACCTGTGCACGCGCGGCAGCCGATACTTCCGCGGGCAGCACGACGGCGAGTTTTTCTATGTCGCCAACACCCGTCCCCGGCGGCTGCACGTTCACCTCGAGATCTCCCCTGATCACCACGACGTGTTGATCATTCGGGTCGCTCCGTCGTGCTTCTTCCCCGCTTCCGACCGCCCCTGGCTGACACACCTCGCCGACACGTGGAATCAGCAGGATCGCGAAGTCACTGCGATCGTGCACGGCTCATCTGATCCACAGCGCATAGGTGTCGTCGCACGCCACTCGCAATGGATCCGGGGTTGCGTTGCCTTCGACGATTTCGCTGCTTTCGTCGACCGCACCATCGCGGCCGCGATCGAATTCTTCGGTGAGTTGAACCCGATTGTCGAGCAACCATCGATGGTGCGGCCGTTGGTGTTAGACGCCGGCTGAGCGATCTCACGACCGCGTCGCGTGCTCCCTGATGTCGGGGCGCGGGTCCCCTAGCTCAGTCCGGATGGCACCCCACGGGTCGGCGTAGCGCCCCGGGGCGTTTCGGTACGCGGCGCGGCGTTTGAGGAAATGCCGGGCGACCGGGGAGATTAGCCGCATCGGGTAGCGCCGCCACCCGGCGGCCGCGCGCATCTCGGCAACCATGTCCGGCCAGGTGTGATGTTGAAACGACAGTGCCTGCTGAGCGCGAGTGGTATCCATCCAGTCGGTGACGAACCATTCCTCGTCGCTGTCGGGGTCGCCCGGCCGGCCCCCGGGCAAGACGTCGACCAGGCCCCGGGCGGCGGCCAGCGCCTTACCGACGTCGCCCTGCTGCAGCAGGTGCGACTCATCGCCACCGATCAGCAGGGTCTCACCGGCAACATCGGCTGTGGTTGCAGCGGCGAATGCGGCCGCGGCATCGCGGACGTCGACGGTGTGCAGTCGCCCGTCGGTCGGCAGTGCACCTTCGAAGAAGAGCGCATCGAAGCTGAAGGGCATCGCGCCCGGTTCGACGCTCACTACCCCGGCGAGGCGCAGGATCACCCACTCTAGGCCGGAGGCCCGGACGTGGTGTTCCGCCTCGGCCTTGTGTGCCCCGTAGAGATCTGACGGGCGCAGCGGGGTGTCCTCGTGTAGCAGTTCGTGGTGCCGGTGCGGGTTGCGGGCACCGTGCACGGCGTTACTCGAGGCCTGGATAAAGCGCACCCGACGTGGGCATGACTGCGCTGCGCGCAGCAGCGCCACGGTCGCGTCGACGTTAACGCGGCGGGCCAGTTCGCGCTGCCGGTAGATCACCGGCGGGATGACCGCGGCCAGGTGGATGATCACTGTCGGTGCCGTCTCGGCAACGAGACGGTCGACCTCACCGGGATCCGTCAGGTCCGCCCAGCGCGCCTCGACCCCGGCGGGCAGGGATCCGGCCGCTTTGCGCTGGGTAGGGGTGCCGAGGTCGGTGGCAACCACATGATGGCCGTCGGCAGCCAGCCGTCGCACGGTCTGCGATCCGACCAGGCCGAAGCCGCCTGTGACAAGAACCCTTTCAGACATCGTTTCTCCCGAATAGGCACCAAGTGTGGTAGGTCACACCTGCGGATATGGCATTCTCGTAAGTGGAGAGTACCATATCCACTACAGATGTAGAGCGCCTGCGGGGTAATCCTCATCACGTCTTCAAATACGGCACAAAGACAAGCGGAGAGAACCATGATGGGCGCTGCAGCCGACAATCCCGAGACGGCGAAATGGGATCCGGCGTTCACCAAACAGGTCGCCAACGCCATCGGGCCCTGGATCAAGCGGTGGTATCGCGCCGAGGTGCGAAACGTTCGCAACGTCCCCGCGGCCGGTGGAGCGCTGCTGGTGTCCAACCACTCCGGTGGAATGCTCACGCCCGACGTGTTGATCTTCTCCCCGGCCTTCTATAAGACCTTCGGTTACGATCGCCCCGTTTACACCCTGGGCCATTACGGTCTGTTCATGGGCCCGCTGGACGGCTGGCTGCGACGTCTCGGAGTCATCGAGGCGAGCCGCGAAAATGCCGCCGCAGCACTGCATTCGGGTGCGGTGGTGCTGGTGTTCCCGGGCGGCGACTACGACTCATATCGACCTACGTTCAGCGCGAACACCATCGACTTCAATGGCCGTACCGGCTACGTCAGGACCGCCATCGAAGCCGGGGTCCCGATCGTGCCCACTGTGTCCATCGGCGGCCAGGAGACCCAGCTCTTCCTGACCCGTGGCCACTGGTTAGCGCGCAAGCTGCGAATCACCAGGGCTCGGATGGGCATCGTGCCACTCAGCTTCGGGTTCCCGTTCGGGCTGAGTGTGATCTTCCCGCCGAACGTGCCGCTGCCGGCCAAAATCGTCACCGAAGTACTCGAGCCGATCGACGTTACAGCCCAATTCGGCAAGGATCCCGACGTCGACGAGGTCGACGCCTACGTGCGTTCAGTGATGCAGACCGCGCTCGACCGGCTGGCCGGCGAGCGCCGGTTCCCCGTGCTGGGCTGATCAATGCCGGCGATCAACGCCGCAATCGGACAGCCGCGGCGATGCGCTTCGGCGTAGGTTGTGTTCTGGATGCGTCGGCACGGCGAGGTGGCGTGTGAAAAGACTCAACGGTATGGACGCGATGCTGCTCTACAGCGAGACGCCGAACCTGCATACCCACACGCTGAAGGTGGCGGTCATCGACCCTTCCAACTTCGACGGCGAGTTCGGATTCGAGGTGTTCCGGCACCACGTGCGCCGTAGGCTGCATTTGCTGGAACCGCTGTGCTACAAGCTCGTCGACATCCCCTGGCAGCTGCATCATCCGATGTGGCAGGAAAACTGCGAGGTCGATCTGGATTACCACCTGCGGCGGGTACAGGTGCCCGCGCCGGGTGGCCGGAGAGAACTCGACCGGGTCATCGGTGAGGTCGCCTCCACGCCGCTGGATCGCAGCCGCCCGCTGTGGGAGTTTCATTTCGCCGAGGGCCTGTCCGGCGGTCGGTTCGCATTGATCGGCAAGATTCATCATGCGCTGGCCGACGGCGTCGCCTCGGTCAATCTGCTCTCCCGCGCCATGGATCTCACGGACGCGCCGACCGACGAGCGCGACAACGACGAAGCCGGTGTCACAGCATCGACTGCTGATCTGCTCAGCGCCGCCGCACGCGACCACGCCCGGCAAGTCGCCAAGTTGCCTGTTCTCATCAGAGACGCGGCCGTTGGATTGACCCGAGTGCGCCGCCGGTCCAGGCAACGCGGGAAGCACCCCGATCTGGCCGACGCGTTTGACGCACCCCCGACCTTCCTCAACCACCTGGTGTCACCGCAACGGTGGTTCGCCAGCGCGACGCTGCCGCTGGCCGACGTCAAAGCCACCGCGAAGGCGTTGGGCATCACAATGAATGACGTGGTGCTGGCGATGGCCGCCGGCGGATTACGGAAACTGTTGTTGGCCTACGACGGCAGAGCCGACCGGCCGATCATCGCATCGGTGCCAACCGCCACCGACAAATCGGACCGGATAACCGGCAACGAGATCAGCGGTCTGTCCATTTCGCTGCCAGTCCACATCGCCGACCCGACCGAACGGGCACGACTGGTTGCGCTGGCGACCCGAATTGCCAAAGAAGACCACGAAATTCTCGGTCCCCGCCTCTACGGACGGATGATGGCGTATCTGCCGACCGCGATTGCTCCGGCCGCGTTCCGGTGGCTGGGCAGGCGGGATGCGCCGAACAAGATGATGAACGTAGCTGTGTCGAGCGTCGTAGGGCCGCGTGAGCGTGGCCACTTCGGCGGCGCCACAGTCAGCGAGATCTACTCCACCGGCGTCCTTTCCCCGGGCGCCCCGGTCAACATCACCGTGTGGAGCTACATCGACCAGCTGGGAGTAGCGGTGCTCACTGACGACAAGACATTCAACGACCCGCACGAGGCGACCGACGCGCTCAGCGCGGCGTTTGCCGAACTACGCTATGCCGCAGGCGTTTCCGCTTAGGCTGCCAGAACAGCGTCCAGCGCCGAATAGAACAGGCCCAGCCCGTCGTCGGACGGACCGGTCAACGCCCCGATGGCATGCTCGGGATGCGGCATCAGCCCGACGACGCGGCCGTTGGCTGAGCTGATCCCGGCGATGTCGTGCAGCGAGCCGTTGACGTTGTCGTGGTAGCGAAACGCCACCCGGCCCTCACCCTCCAGCTCGTCGAGCACATTCGCAGGTGCCACGTAACGGCCCTCGCCGGACTTCAGCGGCACCAGCAGGTCGGCGTCGGGCTCGAAACGCGAAGTCCACGCCGTCGCGGTCGAGGCCACCCGCAGCCACACATCGCGGCAGATGAAGTGCAAACCCGCGTTGCGAGTAAGGGCGCCGGGCAGCAGCCCCGCTTCGCAAAGCACCTGAAAACCGTTGCAAATTCCCAACACCGGCATACCGCGCCCTGCGGCGTCGACCACTTCCGCCATCACCGGGGCGAATCTGGCGATCGCGCCGGCCCGCAGGTAGTCACCGTAGGAAAAACCACCGGGCACCACTACGGCGTCGACTCCCTTGAGCTCGGCATCACCATGCCACAGACTGACCGCCTCGGCGCCGACACGCCGCGCGGCCCGCGCGGCGTCCACATCGTCGAGTGTCCCGGGGAAAGTGATGACGCCGATTCGCGGTGTCACAGCGCTTCCCGGCTTATCGTCCAGTCCTCGATCACGGTGTTCGCCAACAGTGATTCCGCGATTTCGGCGAGCGCCGAATCGTCGATGGTGTCGTCAACTTCGAGCTCAAACCTCTTGCCCTGGCGGACATTTGAGACCCCGGCATGGCCGAGTCGGCCCAGCGCGCCGACAATCGCCTGACCCTGCGGGTCGAGAATCTCTGCTTTGGGCATCACATGCACGACCACCCGGGCCACCGGCGCTCCTCCTCAGATCTTGCTCGGCGCTAACTCTACCGGCGACAGGTGCCGCACGCGGCTCACGGGCACGAAGCGATGTAAGCCTCGCACAATGGTGCGGTCATGGAGTCCAGCACCGGGTCGTCTGCCATCGAGGGCCAGGGTACCTGCGGCGGACCCGACGACCAGAGCGTGAGCTCGGTGATCGTGCTGCTAGCCACGTGCGCGACCAGGTAGGTATGCATGATGACCGGTCCACTGATGACAGCGGCCATCCGGTTCGGTTCGTCGCTGGTGATCGACGGCGACTGCTGCGACGACCACTGCTGACAGCCACGCAGCGCGGCGAGAGCATTGCTGAACACCGAGCCCGCGGTCGCACCACCGCGGGCCGTATCACCGCGCCAGTGCAGGATCTGGGCCTGCAATTGCCACTGACCGTCCGGGTGGACGACGGTCACACGGGCCGCAACCGCCGAATCGCGCGGGTCCTGCGGTACCGGCGGCGCCGCACACAGACCCTCGAACCGGAAGCGCGGCCCGGTCCCCGTCACTTGCACCGCCAGTCCGGCCGGCACGGGCCAGCTGTATACCGAGTTCAGCGGCACGGCACGCTGCTGGATCCACGCGGTGTTCGGGATCTGGTCACACACCGGCGGGCATGTCTGCGGCTCTGCATGTGCCGGTAGGACGACGACCAGGGCCACCGCGAGGCCGCCGGCAACCAGCATCGTCGCCAGGATCACCCGCATCGGCATCACCCCCGTCAGGGCACAATCGTAGACATGCAACTGACGCATTTCGGCCATTCCTGCCTACTTGCCGAGTTCGATCACACGCGCGTGCTCTTCGACCCCGGTACCTTCGCGCACGGTTTCGAGGGAATCACCGGCCTGTCCGCCATCCTGATCACCCATCAGCACCCCGACCACGTCGATATCGCCCGGCTGCCGTCGCTGCTCGAGGGCAACCCGGATGCCGCGCTCTACGCCGACCCGCAAACCACCGTACAGCTCGGCGAGCCCTGCCAGGCGGTACATGTTGGCGACGAACTGCAGATCGGTGAGCTGACCGTTCGGGCCGTCGGCGGCCGGCACGCGGTCATCCACCCGGAAATCCCTGTAATAGAAAATATTTCGTATCTGGTTGGGGACGGCGACCATCGTGCGAGGTTGATGCATCCCGGTGACGCATTGTTCGCACCCGACGAGCCGGTGGACGTCTTGGCCGCTCCGGCGGCGGCGCCGTGGATGAAGATCTCCGAGGCCGTCGATTACCTGCGTGCGGTGGCGCCGGCCCGCGCGGTACCCATTCACCAAGGGGTCGTCGCCCCGGACGCGAGGGGCATCTACTACAGCCGGCTCACCGAGATGACAAACACCGACTTTCAGGTGCTGCCCGAAGAGAGCGGAGTCACCTTCTAGAGCCGAGTTCTACTGGCCCAACAAAGTGGCTAGGTGATGTCGTCCGCGGCGCCGCGGCCGGCGGCCCGACCGGAGAAAATGCAGCCGCCCAAAAACGTGCCCTCCAGGGCCCGGTAGCCGTGCACGCCGCCGCCGCCGAATCCGGCTACCTCGCCAGCCGCGTACAGCCCAGTCAGCGGGGTGCCGTCGGTCTTGAGTACCCGCGCAGCCAGGTCAGTCTCGATGCCGCCCAATGTCTTTCGAGTCAGGATGTGCAGTTTGACCGCGATCAGCGGTCCGGCTTTGCGATCAGTCAACCTGTGCGGCGCCACCACCCTGCCCAGTCGGTCACCCAGATAACCGCGCGCGGCACGGATCGCGGTGATCTGACCGTCTTTGCTGAACCTGTTGGCCACCTCACGATCGCGGGCGGTGACCTCGGCTTCCACCGTCGCGTAGTCCAGCGGAACCACATCAGGCAGCTTGTTCATGCCGGTCACCAACTCGCGCAACGAGTTTGCGCTGACGAAGTCCACGCCTCGGTCGACGAAGGCCTGCACCGGCCCCGGCGCGCCGGAACTGGCCCGGTTGCGCAGCAGCTCCCTGACGCTCTGCCCGGTTAGGTCGGGGTTCTGCTCCTGACCGGAGAGCGCGAATTCCTTCTCAATAATCTTGGCGTTCAACACGAACCAGGTGTAGTCGTATCCGGATTTCGTGATGTACTCCAACGTGCCGAGCGTGTCGAAGCCGGGATACAGCGGAACCGGCAGCCGCTTGCCGGCTGCATCCAGCCACAGCGGCGACGGACCGGGAATGATCCGGATCCCGTGCAGCGGCCAGATCGGATCGTAGTTGGTGATGCCCTCGGTGTAGTGCCACATCCGGTCGGGGTTGATGACCCGCGCGCCGGCCTTCTGCGAGATTCCGATCATCCTGCCGTCCACGTGGGCGGGCACCCCGCTCAGCAGTTGCTCGGGAACGCGGCCCATCCGCTCCGGCCAGTTCTTGCGCACCAGATCGTGGTTGCCCCCAATGCCACCGCTGGTAACGATCACTGCTGATGCACGGAACTCGAATTTTCCCAAAGCTTTTCGCGATGACGGCACACCACGAGGTTCGGCCGATGGCTCCAGGACGGTACCGCTTACCCCAGTCACCGTGCCGCCCTCGACGATCAACTCGTCCACCTGGTGGCGGTGCGCGAAGCGCACGCTCGAGCGGTCCCGCAGCTGACGCGCGAAGATCTCGACCAAAGCCGGCCCGGTACCCCACGTGATGTGAAAGCGCGGCACGGAATTGCCGTGGCCCTGGGCGCCGTAGCCGCCACGCTCGGCCCAGCCCACCAAAGGAAAGATCTTCAGGCCCCGGTCGCGCAGCCAGCTGCGTTTCTCTCCGGCCGCGAAATCGACGTAGGCATGCGCCCACTGGCGTGGCCAATAGTCCTCTTCACGATCAAACGCCGCCGTACCCAACCAGTCCTGCAACGCAAGTTCGTGACTGTCGCGAATGCCCAGGCGGCGCTGCTCAGGGCTGTCGACGAAAAACAGACCGCCGAACGACCAGAAGGCCTGCCCACCCAGGTTGGCACTGTTCTCCTGGTCGACGATCAGCACCCGCAAGCCGCGCTCCACCAGTTCGCAGGCCGCGACCAGGCCCGCCAAGCCCGCTCCGACAACGATGGCGTCGGCTGCGAAACCGGCAGCTGAGGAATCGCTCATGTCGGAACAGGGTAGTGCCCCGCGCCCGGCGATTAGTCAGACGGCTTGGTCACGCCGCATCGACAACGGCCTTGTCGGGCCGCCATCGGTAGACCGTCGGGGTGCACCCGTGCATCGAAGCCAAGTCGACGGCATCGAGCACGGCCTGCAGCGGCCCGGGCTTGCGCAACTGACGTCCGGCTATTGCGATACGCACGATCCCGCCACGACGGGAGATCCGGTCGGCGGAAAGCACAACCATGCGGCACCACCACGGCTCGGTCAGGAAGCCCTCTCCGATGCCTAGCACACGGGTGCGGACCGTAGTGTGGCGGACCAGGTCGGTGACGCCGTGCAGATCGGCCAGCAGTCGAAACCCGTTACGCGGCAACGCCTTGACAACGCCCGGTGACACCACCCAGCCCGGCGCCGCGAATAGCCGGGTGCGTAAACCGAGGTGCTCGAGCACCCGGTCAGCGGCCGTCAACCGGAGGTTGGCCTCATGTGCCCGCAGCATGGCGAACTCGCCGCGCCGCTTCTTGGTGGCCGCGTCGTCGTAGCCGTGTAGCACGATGGCGTCGCCTCCGGCCCTCCGGGCAGCCAGCCACTCGACTGTGTGCGGGTCGCGGTCGAGTCGGTAATCGCCGGACAACCGTGGGGCCACCAGCAGCGACACGGGCACCTTGCGGGCATCCATTTGTGCGCAGAACGCCTCAACGTCGCCCAGGGTGCGCTCCCCTATCCCTGAGACCGAGACGATCAGTTTTCCAGACACATCCGCAGTTTGCCGATCTCAGGTGTCGGGATGGTGAAGGACACGCGGACAGCAGGCGTATATCAAGCCCGCAAGGATGCAGGCCAGACGGCACTCGGGGTCCGGTGCCGGACCCTGTCGAGCGCGGCCCCCGGGTGTGACCGACAACCAGATTCGCGCGAGGTCAGCAAACGCGTACCGCCATCGACGCCGGTGATCGATTCGATATGCTAAGCAACGCCATGGAGAAGGCCCGTTCCGCAGCGGCCGACACCCCGCTGCCCACCGCCCCCACCCGGCAATTTGGCGCCGGTGGACATGTCTATCCTGACAAGCTGGACGCCGGGCTGCTGCGGATCTCCGGCGTTTGCATCCTCGCCACCGTGATGGCGATCCTGGATATCACCGTCGTCAGCGTCGCGCAACGCACCTTCATCGACCAATTCGGCTCGTCCCAGGCTGTTGTTGGATGGACAATGACCGGCTACACGCTCGCACTGGCGACCGTGATTCCGGTAACGGGTTGGGCAGCCGACCGATTCGGCACCAAACGGCTCTTCATGGGCTCGGTGCTGGCATTCGCGCTGGGCTCGCTTCTGTGCGCGGTGGCGTCAAATATCCTTCAGCTCATCGTGTTTCGAGTGGTGCAAGGCATCGGTGGTGGCATGCTGATGCCGCTGGGATTCATGATCTTGACCCGCGCAGCGGGCCCCGGGCGGCTCGGCCGCCTCATGTCGATCCTGAGCATCCCCATGTTGCTCGCCCCCATCGCTGGGCCCATCCTGGGCGGCTGGCTCATCGACACCTCGAGCTGGAGGTGGATCTTTCTGATCAACATGCCAATCGGCCTCGTCACCATTGTCCTCGCGGCGGTCGTGTTCCCACGGGATCACCCGGCGAGGTCGGAGACTTTCGACGTCATCGGGGCGCTGCTGCTGTCACCCGGCCTGGCGACGTTCCTGTTCGCGGTGTCGTCCATCCCGCGCTGCGGCACCGTCGCCGACCGCCGCGTGTTGATACCGGCGACCATCGGCCTCGCGTTGATCGCGGGGTTCGTGTTGCACGCGTGGCACCGCGCGGATCACCCACTCATAGATCTGCGGCTGTTCCAAAACAAGGTGCTGACCCAGGCCAATCTGACGATGCTGGTATTCGCCACCGCCTTTTTCGGCGCCGGCCTGCTGCTCCCGAGCTACTTCCAGCAGGTGCACCACCTGACGCCGATGCAGGCCGGCGTACACATGATTCCGCAGGGACTCGGCGCCATGCTCACCATGCGGCTGACCGGCCCGCTCGTGGACAGACAAGGGCCTGGCAAGATCGTGTTGGTCGGCATCGCGCTGATCACCGCCGGCCTGGGCGCCTTCGCCTTCGGTGTGGCCAAACAGGCCGAGTACCTCCCCACCCTCCTGGTCGGGTTGGCGATCATGGGCCTCGGCATGGGTTGCACGATGATGCCGCTGTCGGTCGCGTCGGTGCAGGCGTTGAGCCCGCACCAGATCGCCCGGGGCACAACGCTGATCAGCGTCAGCCATCAGGTGGGCGGCTCGATGGGAACCGCGCTGATGTCCATGATCCTGACCAACCAGTTCAACCGAAGCGAGAACATCTCCGCGGCAAACAAACTCGCGTCACTTCACCAGAAGGCCGCCACCAGCGGGGTGCCGGTAGATCAAGCCGCAATACCCCGGCAGGCACTTGCCCCCGGCTTCGCGGGCAACGTGCTGCACGACCTTTCGCACGCCTATACGGCGGTGTTCGTCATCGCGGTCGTGTTGGTGGTGTCCACTATCATCCCGGCAGCGTTTCTCCCGAAGAAGCCGGCGAGCCAAACAGCCGGCGAATAGTACGATTACCCCTCGAACAGCATTGCCGCGATCCGCTTCACTGTGTCCATCGGATCGGCCTGTCGGACTTGAGCGTTGACCGCGTCGTTGAGCCACAGCATCGAAAACCCATGTACCAGTGACCATGCCGCCAACTGCGCGCCCGCGGGGTCGGCATGTGCATTGTGATCCCGCAGCGTCGCCACCCCACGTGACAGCTCGGCGCCGGCGGCGGCCTCGGCGGCGGCCAATTCGGTGTCTGAGACGTCAAGCAGCGACTTGTCGAACATCACCTGATAGTGGCCGGGGTGCCCGATGGCAAACCGCACATAGGCGAGGGCCGCGTCGGCGAAGTCTCCCCGGGCATCGATCAGCGCCTCAGTCAGCAGCAGAAATCCCTGAGTGGCCAACGCGGTGAACAGGCCGCGGCGATCGGTGAAGTGGTGCGCGGGCGCGGCATGGGAGACGCCCGCGCCGCGGGCCAACTCGCGCAGCGAGACTCCGTCGGCACCGCGCTCGGCCACCAGGCGCGCGGCTTCGGTCAGGATCACCGCACGAAGGTCGCCGTGATGGTAGTTCGTGCGGTTCATACAGCCAGCATAACGACGCAACTTGACAGTGACTAGATCCCCGCCTTATCTTTAGCGGACAGTGAACTTGTCAGTGCCTAGATTGGAAGTTTGAGATGGCTCCGTTGATCACCCTGCTCCTGAGCAGCATCGCCGCTCGGTGCATTGGCTGGCTTGGCGTCGGCTACGTCAACAGCTGGACAGCAGCGATCGCCGTCGGACTGGCGGCCATGTTCATACTGACGGGGTTTGCCCACTTCGCGCCGCGGCTGCGTGGTGACCTCATCGCGATCGTGCCACCCCGGTTGCCCGCGCCCGGCTACCTGGTCACCATCACCGGCCTGCTCGAGCTGCTGGGCGCCGTGGGGTTGTTGCTTCCCGTGACCCGAGTGGCAGCCGCCGTGTGCCTATTGGTGCTGATGTTGGCCATGTTCCCGGCGAACGTCTACGCCGCCCGGATGCCCAATCCGCCTAACTCGATGACGACGCAGCTACCCCTGCGCATCGCCGTCGAGGTTGTTTTCCTGGCCGCGGCCGTAGCGGTCGCCGTCGGCAGCGGCCAGCAGCCAGGCGTATTGGAACGCGGTTTCTTGCCATGCCCGGTAACGACCGCTGACGCCGCCATGACCCGCCGCCATTTGGGTCTTGAGCAGTACCGGGTTGCCGTTGGCGTTCGCGTGCCGCAACGCCGCGACCCACTTGGCCGGCTCCACGTAATAGACCCTGGTGTCGTTCAGTGACGTCATCGCGAGGATGGCGGGGTACTGCTTCGTCTCGACGTTCTCGTAGGGCGAATACGACTTCATGTAGGAGTAGACTTCGCTGTCGCTCAACGGGTTTCCCCATTCGTCCCACTCGGTGACGGTCAGCGGCAACGAGGGATCCAAGATGGTGGTCAGTGGGTCGACGAACGGGACTTGCGCGAGGATTCCGGCAAAGAGATCCGGTGCCAAGTTGGCCACCGCGCCCACCAGCAGACCACCCGCACTGCCGCCCAGTGCCACCAACTCACGCGGTCGGGTCAGTCCCGAGTTCACTAAATGCTTTGCCACCGCGACGAAGTCGGTGAAGGTGTTCTTCTTCTCAAGCAATTTTCCGTGCTCGTACCACAGCCGGCCCATCTCGCCGCCGCCGCGGACGTGGGCGATGACGAACACCAGGCCCCGGTCCAGCAGCGATAACCGTGCGATGGAAAAGCTTGGATCCGTGCAAATCTCGTAGGCGCCATAGCCGTAAAGCAGCGTGGGCGCCGGGAACTCGAGGCCGGCGCGATGCACGATCGACACCGGGATTTTGGTGCCGTCGTCTGCGCGCGCCCAGTCGCGGCGTTCTACGTAGTCAGTGTGCCGGTAGCCGCCAAGCACGGGTTGCTCACGCAGTAAGACACGCTCACCGGTGCCCAAGTCGATGTCATAGATCCGCGTCGGAATGACGAGAGACCCGGCTCTGATCCGCAGTTTGGGTGACTTCCAATTCGGGTTGCCACCCAGGCCGGATGACATCAACTCGGATTCGAATGAGATCTCTTCGGGTTCACCGTAGCCACCGTCGGAGTCAATGGGCCAGAGCTGGATTCGCGGCAATGCCTCGCGGCGGTAGCTGACCACCAGTTGATCGGCGAAGGCATCCATGCCGTCAAGCCTGACATCGTCACGGTGCGGGATCAGGGTGCGCTGCTGCGCTGGGTCGCTGACGGGCGCCTCGGTGAGCGTGAAGTTCACCGCACCGTCGTTGTGCAGGATCAAGAATCGATCCTGTCCCCCGACTATCGCATGTTCCACTGAATACTCGACACCTTCACGTCGCGGCAGCACCACTGTGAACTCTGCGTGGGGATCAGCGGAGTCCGCGTAGCTCATCTCGGAGGTGATGGAGGAACCGGAGGCGATGAATACGTAGGCTTCGCTTCGGGTGAGTCCGACCCCGAGCCAGAAGCGTTCGTCGGCTTCGTGATACACCAGCTCCGACGGCTCGCCGGAGCCCAGCCGATACCGCCACACCTTGTCGGGACGGTGGGCGGCGTCCAAGGTCACGTAGTAGACGGTGCGGTTGTCGGCAGCCCACGTCACTCCGGCGCCGATATCGGCGATCTCGTCAGGGAACATCTCGCCAGTGCGTAAATCCTTGAATCGCAACGTATAGCGTTCATCGCCAACGGTGTCGGCAGAGTATGCCAGCAGATTGGCGTCCAGGCTGACCATGGCGGCGCCCAGTGCGAAGAAGTCGTATCCCTGCGCCTCGATATTCGAGTCCAGCAAAATCTGTTCACCGGGTATTTCGGTGTTCTCGTCTAGCGTTGGCGGGGTCCAATCATCGGGATCGGTTACTGGACAGCGGCATTGGGCACGATATTGCTTTCCTTCGAAGGTGCGGGCGTAGTACCACCAGTCACCTTGACGAGTCGGCACCGAGAGGTCGGTTTCTTTGGTGCGCGCCTTGATCTCGTCGAAAATCTGCTGCCGCAGCGGTTCAAGGTGCGCGGTCAACTGATCGACGTAGTCGTTTTCAGCCTCGAGGTAGTCGATGACTTCAGGGTCAGCCCTGTCACGCAGCCATTCGTACGGATCGACGAAAACGTCTCCGTGGTATTCCCGCCGGGTCTCCACCCGCTTGGCGGCTGGCGGCAAAGGCGTCTGTGCAACAGACTCCGTCATGCGCCCGGTCCGATCCAGTCGTCGAAGCTCATGCCGGAAATCCGTTCGTAGGCGTTGATGTAGCGGTCGTGGGTGGCGTCGATGATGTCGTCCGGGAGCGGTGGCGGAGGCTGCGAGCCGTGACGGTCCCAGCCGGACTCGGGACTGGTGAGCCAGTTGCGAACGAACTGCTTGTCGAAACTGGTCTGCACCACACCCGCCCGGTAATCCGCGGCCGGCCAATACCGCGAGGAATCGGGAGTGAATATTTCGTCGGCCAGCAGCAGGTTGCCATCGCGGTCGGTGCCGAATTCAAACTTGGTGTCCGCGATGATGATTCCCGTCGTCAGGGCATGATCGGCGGCCTGAACATAAATCTGCAGCGTGCGGTCGCGTAGCTGGTTGGCGCGCACCGCGCCCACCATCTCGATCACCCCGGCAAACGAAATATTCTCATCGTGGTCCCCCAGTGCGGCTTTCGTCGCCGGGGTGAACAGCGGCGTGGCAAACTTGCTGGCCTCGACCAGACCCGGCGGCAACGTGATACCGCAGACCTTTCCGGTCGCCTGGTAGTCGAGCAATCCCGAGCCGGTCAGGTAACCGCGTGCCACACACTCCACCGGTAGCATCTCGAGCTGTCGCACCACCAGAGCGCGGCCAAGCACCCCATCGGGGATACGCGGGTCATCCGGCGGCCCGGCCAGGTGATTGGGGGCGTCGACGAGGCCGAAGAAGAACACGCTCATCGCGGTCAGGATGCGGCCCTTGTCCGGGATCGTGCTGGCCAGGACATAGTCGTACGCGGAGATCCGGTCGGTCGCGACCAGCAGCAGGTGCTCGTCGTCGACGCGGTACAGCTCACGGACCTTGCCGCTGGCCAGATGCTGGTAGCCGGACAGTGCGGGGCGCATCGGGTCAGCCTATCGGGCGCCGCACGGCCGACCCCGTGCCGGGAGCTGTGCTGGTATTTAGGTTATGACATCCCGGTTTTTGCCCTACTCCACCAGACCCGTCCGGCTGCTGGCGCAGCTGTTCAGCGATTTCGCCGTCGTCGTGTGGACAGCGATCTGGCTGCTCGTCGGTATGGCCGTCTACGACGCCATCTCGACGATCGCCGAAGCCGGCCGACAAGTCGAAAGCGGCGCGCACGGTATCGCTGGCAACCTGGCGTCAGCCGGCCATGGCGCGCAGCATATTCCGCTAGTGGGCGATGCGGTCAGCAAGCCGCTTAGCGCTGCCAGCCAGGCTGCCCTCGACATCGCGGGCGCCGGACATGACCTGGACACCACAGCAAGCTGGCTCGCGGTGTTGCTCGCGATGGCGGTCGTCGCCCTCCCGATCCTGATAGTCGTCATGCCGTGGTTGTTCCTGCGGCTCCGCTTCTTCCGGCGCAAACGAATGGTGACCGCCCTGGCCGCCAGCCCGGCCGGCGAGCAACTGCTGGCGCTGCGGGCACTGACCAACCGGCCGCCCCGCAAACTGACCGCCGTCAGCGCCGATCCGGTCGGTGGGTGGCGTCGCGAGGATCCCGTCACCATCCGGGCGCTGGCCGCGCTCGAACTGCGGTCCGCCGGGATCACGATTCGTGCGGGCTAACGACCACGCGCCAGGCGCAGTAACCCGGCGACGACGACAATCAGCCACGCCGCCAACGCGTCCCAGAAAAAGACCAGCGACACGGTGACCAACGACCGCTGTCCGATCTCGGCTGCCATGGTGTAACTGGCCGCGGAGTACATACCCAGCGGGAAGACGAAAGCCCACCACACACCGGCGAAGTGCAGCATTTCGGGGCGGTGGCTGATCCGGTGCAGACCGAAGTAGATCAGCGGCGGAATCCACAGCGTGGCCACCACCCAGGTCACCACGGTGACGACGAGCACCGGCCCAGTCAGCCAGGGGGGCGCCAGGGTGTGGATGTTGTCGCCGGCCAAAGTCGCAATGGCCATGCCGCCCATCAAAATCCACGTGTCGGGCTCGAACGCTCCCCCTTCCCGTGCGGGATTCTGTCGCCGCGCGACGCTGTGCCACAGGATCAGCCAGGTCATCAGGCCGTAGATGCACAGCGCCACCAACCAAACCGGCACGGCCACCGCCAGCCACCAGTGCCCGGGGGTGTACCGGGCCACCTCGGCGGCCACGATCGCCAGACCCGAGGTGCCCACGCTGGCCAGCTCCCACGCACCGTGCGCACGGTCCCGCAACCCTGACCACGCACATGCCGCCATATTGCGCGTGCTGAGCACGATCAGCACCAGCCATGACACCAGCGCCACCACGCCCAGCGCCCGCACCAACACGGGCGGAGACGCCAGCCGGCTGTCCAACACGGCACACGCGGCGACAAATGTGAATAGCCGCAACGTGACATCGGGATCGTTCAGATCCCAGTGCGCAAACCGATGCGTGACGATCACCAGGGCGACAAGAACCACCAGACCCAGCGATGCGAGAACGCCCATCGTTTCATTGATTTGACGGTAGTGGTGGTTAGCCGCAGCGATTGACAAGATTCCCGTCGCCATCACCGCGGCGAACACATCGGGTGACGGCTCGACATCGGCGAGCCGGAATGTCACTGTTCCTCAGCTAGTTCCACGACGAGGTGGCGGATGCCGGTATGCCGATTGCTGCGCGTCCATTCAACTGGCTGCACAACCCGCACGGTGGAAAACCGCGACAGCAGTTCCTCGTACAGGACTCGTAGTTCCAGCCGGGCCAGATTCGCGCCCAGGCAATAGTGCACACCTTGGCCGAAGCCCAGGTGCGGGTTCGGTTTTCGGCCGATGTCGAACTCGTTGGCGCGATCGAACACGCTGGCATCACGGTTGGCCGAGCCCTCCCAAATCTGCACCTTCTGTCCCGCCTCGATCGACTGTCCGCCGAGCGTGACATCACGCGTAGCGGTGCGCGCTTCGATGGCGAAGGTGACGTCCACCGGACTATCTCTTCAATCGCCGTCGGCAACATCTCGAGATCCTCACGGAGCACACGCAATTGCTCCGGATGGTCGGCCAACGCCAGCAGCGCACCGGCGACCGCGTTGCGGGTGGTCTCCGCACCGGCACTGAACAGCAGACTGAAGAACAGGTACAACTCGAGATCCGAAAGGGCCGGCGCGCCGGCGTCGTCGAGCGACGCATTAGCGACGACCGACAGCATGTCGTCGGTCGGCTGAGCGCGCTTCGACGCGATCAACTGCTGGCCGTAGGCGTACATCCGCGAGCCGGCCTCCTGAGCGCTTTCTGAGACCGACAACTGCGAAAGGGATGCCTTCCGCGAGCCGCCGAAGTCGAACTGCGGCTCGATGGCCTCGAAGAGCCAATGCCGTTCGGATTCAGGCACTCCCAGCAGGATGCATATCATCTGCATCGGCAGTTCCGCGGCGATGTCGACCAGGAAGTCGAATGCTTCGCCCGGCACCACCGCATCCAGCAGCCGGCGCGCCCGGGCGCGCAGATCGTCCTCGACCAACCCAATCATCCGCGGTGTCAGACCGGAGCTGACGCATCGCCGAATTTGCGAATGCCGCGGGTCGTCCATCATGTTGAGCACTTGGCCCGCGACAGCCAAGTCCTGCAACAGCGTGCCACCGAACGGTCGCAAACCTCCGGTGACCGATGAGTAGGTGACCGGATCACGCAGTACGTCAAGTGTCTCGGCATGCGTAGCGACCGACCAAAAACCCTGTCCGTCAGGGGTATTGTCGGTCGGCTCGTGCCAGTACACCGGCGCCTCTTTCCGATGGACGGCGAACAGCGCGTGCGGAAATCCGTTGGCGAAGTTGTCCAGATCGGTGAAGTCGATATCCGCGAGCGCGCCGGCCAGAGTCACAGGATCGCACTCGGGGTGTACTTGGCCGCGTCCGGGTATCGGCCGACCAGGGTGTCCACCATCGCGACGACATCGTCGACCTGGTCACCGGAGGCACCGGTGAACGCCTTCTTGTCGGCCAGCGCAGCGTCCAGCGCCGCGCGGTTCAACGGCAGCCGTTCGTCGGCGGCCAGCCGGTCCAGCAGGTCGGGCTCGGCACCGCGTTCCCGCATCGCCAGTGCCGTCGCCACGGCGTGTTCGGAAATCACATGGTGCGCGGCCTCTCGCCCCATACCGGCGCGCACCGCCGCCATCAACACCTTGGTGGTGGCCAGGAACGGCAAGTAGCGATCCAGTTCGCGCTGGATCACCGCTGGGTAGGCACCGAACTCGTCGAGCACCGTCAAGAACGTCTCGATCTGTCCGTCGATGGCAAAGAAGCCGTCCGGCAAGGCAACTCGGCGTACCACCGAGCAGAACACATCGCCCTCGTTCCACTGCGCGCCCGCCAGTTCGGCCGCCATCGACGCGTAGCCGCGCAGCACCACCTGTAGCCCGTTGACGCGTTCACAACTGCGCGTGTTCATCTTGTGCGGCATCGCCGAGGACCCCACCTGGCCCGGCGCGAAGCCCTCGGTGACGAGTTCGTGCCCGGCCATCAACCGGATGGTGTGGGCCATCGAGGAAGGTCCGGCACCGAGTTGCACCAGCGCCGAGATCACATCGTGGTCCAGCGAACGTGGATACACCTGCCCCACGCTGGTCAAAACCGTTGCGAAGCCTAAGAATTCGGCGACACGACGCTCGAGCTCAGCCAGCTTCGCCGCGTCGCCGCCCAGCAGGTCGAGCATGTCCTGCGCGGTTCCCATCGGGCCCTTGATGCCGCGCAGCGGGTAGCGCTCGATCAACTCACGCAGCCTGGTCAGCGCGATCAGCGTCTCTTGCGCCGCGGAGGCGAATCGCTTCCCCAACGTGGTGGCTTGCGCAGCCACATTGTGGCTGCGTCCGGCCATCGCCAGATCGCGATAGGTCACCGCCCGTTCCGCGAGCCGCGCTACCACCGCGACACCGTGTGAGAAAACCAATTCCAGCGACCGTCGGATCTGCAGCTGCTCCACGTTCTCGGTCAGATCACGACTGGTCATCCCTTTGTGCACGTGCTCATGACCGGCCAGCGCATTGAATTCCTCGATGCGGGCCTTCACGTCGTGGCGCAGCGCGCGTTCGCGGGCGGCGATCGAAGCCAGGTCCACATCGTCGACCACTCGCTCGTAGTCGGCGACCGCCTCCTGGGGCGCCGCAACGCCCAGTTCCGCCTGTGCGCGTAGCACTGCCAGCCACAGCCGCCGCTCCGCGACGACCTTGGCCTCCGGCGACCAGATGGCGACCATCTCGGCGCTGGCGTACCGGGCGGCCAGCACGTTCGGAATGCTCACAAAGACACAGCTTACGGTCGCGGTGATACCGATGGCCCGCTGCGGCCATAGCCTATGCAGATGTTCCTCGCCGGCGTCGACCTCGCCTGGGCGGGTCGTAATCCGACCGGTGTGGCCGTCGTCGATGCCGACGGCTATCTGGCGAGTGTCGGCGCGGTGCACGACGATGACGAGATCCTGGCCGCGTTGCGACCGTACGTGCGGAGCGATTGCCTGGTCGCCTTCGATGCCCCGCTGGTGGTGACCAACAGCACCGGCCAGCGACCGGCCGAGACCGCGCTCAACCGTGACTTCCGCAGGTTCGAAGCCGGCGCCCACCCGGCCAACACCGGGAAACCCGAGTTCGCCGATGTTCCGCGCGCGGCGCGATTGGCTCAGGCGCTGGAGCTCGATGTGGACCCTCGGTCATCGGCTGCGCGGCGCGCGATCGAGGTGTATCCGCACCCGGCAACGGTGGTGCTGTTCCGGCTGGCGCGGACTTTGAAGTACAAAGCCAAGCCCGGCCGCAGCTTCGACCAACTCAAATCGGAGTTGCTACTGCTGATGGACGGCGTCGAGGAGCTCGCGCGCACCCCGGTGCCGCTGCGTGTCGCGGGCCACGACGCCTGGGTCGAGCTGCGCCGGCAGGTGGTCGCCGCGCAACGCAAGAGCGATCTGCGCCGCGCCGAGGATCCCGTCGACGCCGTCGTCTGCGCCTACGTGGCGTTGTACGCCCAGCGCTGCCCGGCCGGTGTCACGGTCTATGGGGACTTCGCCACCGGGTACATCGTGACGCCTTCACTGCCCCCGAACCTGGTCCGCCCGTAATGCGACCGGGGTCAGATCGGTACGGGTCGGTGATCGATGGGTGCCAGCATCTCGATGAGTTCGACCACCGTCTGCTGCGCAGCCGTGCGGGGATCGCGGCCCTCGACCAATGCGGTAACCACCGAACCGTCGACCGCATAGAGCAGAGTGCGGACTAGCTCGATATGCACGGATCGGCCGGATCGCTCGATGGCCTCGGCCACAGCCTCGGCGCGCTGCCGCAAGTTGCGGCGCATGGTCTCACGCAACGCGGGCAGGCGGGTACAGGCGATCAGTCGCTCATATCGCGATATCAGCTGGTCGGCGAGTCCCGGACCGGACACGTCCTCCACGAGCAAGTCAACCAGCACCTCGGCGCTGGTCTCGGGTCCACGACGCCGCCGGGACAACGAGTTGACCCGGGCCCGCAGCTGCGCCACCTCGATCATCCCGATGTGTTCGACCGCGCGGGCGATCAAATCGTCGAGAGACGAGAAGTAGTAAGTGGTTGACGCCAACGGCAGGCCGGCCCGCTGAGCGACCGCCCGGTGTCGCACCGCTTCGAACCCGCCTTCGGCAAGCAGCTCGGAGGCCGCGCTGACAAGCGCGTACCGCCGACGTTCTCCTTTCGGAGTAACTGCTGCTGTCATGAATAGCCATGGTGCCAGTCAAAGTGGTACTGCGATGCCATTTTGGCCAAACGGCCATGGCATGATTGCCCGCATGCCCGACTTGAGCCGCCGCGCAGTGCTCAGTCTTGGTGTCAGCGTGGCCGCCGGCGCGGCCGGCGCATATGGACTCGACGTCCTGTTCCAATCCCGTACCTCTCAAGCCATCCCGGTGTCGAGGGCCAGCACTCAGGTTCCGTTGGCGCCGGCGCCGCCGCTTGAGCCGGCACCGTCGGCTGAGGCAGCGCCAACCATGACGACCGGATCCTTCGTGTCGGCGGCGCGGGGCGGCGTATCGACCAATTGGGCGATCGCGCGTCCGCCGGGCCAAACCAAGGCACTGCGACCGGTGATCGCGCTGCACGGTAAGGGCAGCGACGCGTCCACCGTGATGGCCGGCGGCGTCGAGCAGGGTCTGGCCCAGGCCGTCAACGCCGGGCTGCCGCCCTTCGCGGTGGTCGCGGTCGACGGTGGCGGCAGCTATTGGCACAAGAGGGCGTCCGGCGAAGATGCCGGGGCGATGGTGCTCAACGAGCTGATACCGATGCTGGATACCCAGCGTCTGGACACTTCGCGGGTGGCGTTCTTGGGTTGGTCGATGGGTGGCTACGGTGCATTGCTGCTGGGCGGGCGGCTGGGATCCGCGCGTACCGCAGCGATCTGTGCGGTGAGCCCGGCGCTGTGGCTGTCCCCCGGCGCGGCCGCACCCGGCGCATTCGACGGCGCCGACGACTTCGCGGCGAACTCGGTGTTCGGAATGCCTGCGCTGGCATCGATCCCGATCCGGGTGGATTGCGGCGACAGCGACCCGTTTCATGCCGCGACCAAGCAGTTCATTGCTCAACTGCCCAATCCGCCCGCGGGCGGTTTCTCCCCCGGCGGGCACAACGCAGAATTCTGGAGCTCACAGCTGCCGGCCGAGCTGACCTGGATGGCGCCGCTGCTGACGGCATAGGCTTGGCGCTGCCACCGTAACGCCACGGCGAAAAATCACGCCGAAGATCGCCGCAGCGTTACGCTCGCCGACGTGACCACACCCTTCGGTTGGAGCTTCCCCTACGCCTGGCCGCGAAAGCCCATTCTGGCCGCAAACGTTGTCTGCACGTCTCAGCCGCTTGCCGCCCAGGCGGGTCTTCGGATGCTCGCCCTGGGCGGAAGCGCGGTGGACGCCGCCGTCGCCACGGCGATCACCCTGACCATTGTGGAGCCGGTGTCCAATGGCATCGGGTCGGACGCCTTCGCCATCGTTTGGGATGGCGAGAATCTGCACGGACTGAACGCATCGGGCCGTTCGCCCGCGGCGTGGACGCCGGAGTACTTCGGCGGCAACGCTGTTCCCCCGCTCGGCTGGAATTCGGTGACCGTGCCCGGAGCCGTATCGGCCTGGGCCGAACTGCACACCAAGTTCGGAAAGCTCCCGTTCGAGAAGCTCTTCGATTCCGCGATCTCCTACGGTCGCGAAGGCTTCCTGGTCTCACCGACGATCGCCGACCAATGGGCGGCGCAGGTCCCGCTCTTCAGGGACCAGCCCGGATTCGCCGAGGCGTTCATGCCAACCGGGCGCGCACCGAAACCCGGTGAGCGGTTTAGGTTTTCCGACCATGCGGCCACGCTCGAGAAGATCGCGGCAACCAACGGTGAAACCTTCTACCGCGGGGAACTCGCCGACAAACTCGCCGCGCACTCGGCGGCCAACGGCGGCGCCATGCGTGCCAGCGACCTCGCCGCTCACCGCGCGGATTGGGTCGGCGCGATCGACACCACCTACCGTGGATACACCGTGCACGAGATACCACCCAACGGACAGGGCATCGTGGCCCTGATCGCTCTGGGAATCCTGGAGCAGTTCGACATGGCCTCGCTGCCAGCCGATTCCGTTGATAGCGTGCATCTGCAAATCGAAGCAGTGAAGCTGGCTTTCGCCGACGCGCAGGCATATGTGGCTGACATCGACCACATGCCTTTGCCTGCAGAACGCCTGCTGGATAAGGAATATCTCCGGCAGCGCGCCGCGCTGATCGATCGCGGTCGGGCCAAGCCGGCGGGCGCCGGCACCCCGACAGGGGGCACCGTGTATCTGACCGCCGGCGACGCGGCGGGGATGATGGTGTCGATGATCCAGTCCAACTACCTGGGGTTCGGCTCCGGGGTGGTGGTACCGGGTACCGGGATTTCGCTGCAAAATCGGGGTGCGGATTTCGCTGCAGCTCAAGGACATCCGAACCAGGTCGGCCCGCACAAACGCCCCTACCACACGATCATCCCGGGCTTTGTCACCAAGGATGGCAACCCCGTGATGAGCTTTGGAGTAATGGGCGGCACCATGCAGCCCCAGGGCCATGTGCAAGTGATGGTGCGCGTTGCCGACCACGGCCAGAATCCGCAGGCGGCGTGTGACGGCCCGCGGTTCCGTTGGGTGCACGGGACGCAGGTCAGCTGCGAAAGAGGCTTCCCAGAGTCAACACTCGACGATCTCCGACGGCGCGGGCACGACCTGGTTGCTGTGGACGACTACAACCAGTTCGGTAGCTGCCAAGCGATTTGGCGCCTAGACGGCGGGTATCTCGCGGTGAGCGATCCGCGTCGCGACGGGCAAGCCGCAGCTTTCTAGACGCTGATCTTGACAACTTGCGGACTGCCAGTCAGACTCAAATTAATAAACCAACCGTCGGTCTAATTATAGAGAGCTCTCGGTGGCTAGAACGGTCAACGTTGCTGAGCACGCCGCGCGGCGTGATGAAATCCTTGATGCGGCGCAGCGGTTGATCCTGTCCACGGGCTACGAACGCCTGACGGTTCACGACATCCTCGACGACCTGCAGATCTCCAAGGGAGCCTTCTACCACTACTTCGGCTCCAAGCCGGCGGTGATCGAAGCCCTCACCACACGGCTGGTCAGCGACTCCGAGCGGGCTCTTGCGCCCATTGTCGAGAACCCCGCGATGGGGGCGCTGGAGAAATTGCGGGGCTTCTTCGGCCAGATCATCCGCTGGAAGTCGGAGCGCCAGAACCTATTTGTGGCGATGCTGCCGGTATGGTACGCGCCCGACAACCTCGCCTTCAGGCTGCTAGTGGATCGCGAGAGCGCGAGACGAACGGCACCGCTCTTGAGCGCAATCGTCCGTCAGGGTGTCGACGAGGGCCGGTTTGTGACCGCTTATCCCGATCAGGCCGGACCCATCATCTTCTCCATCATCCAGGCACTCCAAGACGCGATGGCACAGCGGCTGCTTGACGTCCGGCACCGGTCACCGTCGTCGTCGAGCGTCAAAGAGATGGTGAACACGCACGGGGCGCACATGGAAGCGATCGAGCGGTACCTCGGCGTGCCGACGAAAACGCTGAATCGCGTTGACGCCCGGGCAGTGAAGAGTTGGATCGCGACGTTACACCGCGCCAATACCGCAGCAGATGGGAAACGCTAGAGCCCATGGAGATTTGGCAGACCACATGCCTGGTAGTCGGTGGCGGTCCGGCCGGCATGATGCTGGCCTATCTGCTGGCGCGATCGGGAGTGCAGACGATTCTGGTGGAGAAACACGGCGACTTCCTCCGCGACTTCCGTGGCGATACGGTCCATCCTTCAACCACCGAGCTGATGCATGAGCTCGGACTGCTAGACGAGTTCCTGCAGCAAGTCCCGCACGACGCGATGGAACAGCTGGGCATCGGATTCAACGGGCAGACGTTCGATCTGATCGATTTCCGCCACCTACCAACCGCCTGCAAGTACGTAGTCTTCATGCCGCAATGGGATTTCCTGAACTTCTTGGGAGACAAGGCCAAGCGGTACCTGAACTTTCGACTTGAGATGAGCACCGAAGCAACCAGCCTGGTGTGGGAGGGCGATCGCGTCGCCGGCATCACTGCCCAAGCCGCGGGAAATCCAGTCGAGATCCGCGCCGACCTGACGGTTGCGTGCGACGGACGGTGGTCGGTTATTCGCGACCATTCGGGGCTGCCGGTCAAGGAGTTTCCGATGCCGATCGACGTGCTGTGGTTTCGGCTTACGCGTACTGACTCGGCTCCCGAAACGCTCGGATACCTCGGCGGCGGTCAGATCGTCATCGCGATCAATCGTGGCGAGTACTGGCAGTGTGGCACGATCATTGACAAGGGCGGCTTCGAACGAGTGCAGGCCGAAGGGCTTCAAGCATTCCGGTCCAGTGTTGCTGAGGCCGCCCCATTCCTGACCACCAGCCTCGACGCACTGACTGACTGGGACCAAGTCAAGCTGCTGTCGGTGCGTGCCAACCGGTTACGGAAGTGGTGGCTGCCGGGCTTGTTGTGCATCGGAGACGCTGCCCACGCGATGTCTCCGGTTGGCGGGATCGGCGTCAACTACGCCATCGCCGACGCGGTCGCTGCCGCCAATGCACTCGCTGAACCGCTGCGGCTTGGGCGGGCCTCCGACGAGGATCTGCGTGCGGTGCAAAACCGCAGGCAGACCCCGACCAGGATCGCGCAGCGGCTGCAGGGCGCACAGACAGCGAATCTCGCGCGTATGAGCAAGGCGGATCCGCCGCTCTGGATGTTGCGGCTGCTGAGCCACTGTGCACCTGTCAAACGGCTGCTGGGCCGCACGGTGGGACTCGGTATCCGTCGCGAACACATCCGCACCGTCGAGCATGCCTAGACGCTGATCTTGCCCTCTGCCGCCGCAAGACCGATGTCGTTCCGGAAGTGACTGCCCGGCAATCGAATTGAGCCCAAAATTTCGTAGGCACGGGTACGCGCCGCGGCCAGGTCGGCGCCGATGCCCACCACCGACAGCACCCGGCCGCCAGAAGAGACGATCGCGCCGTCGTCGCGGCGAGTTGTCCCGGCATGCAGTACCCCGTCAGCTTCGGAGCCGACAACGACATCTCCGACCCGGGGGCGTCCGGGATAGTTTTCGGCCGCCAGCACCACCGTCACAGCAGCGCCGTCGCGCCAGCGCAACTCGCCGAAATCTGCCAAACTGCCAGAGCCTGCGGCATACAGGAGCTGCCCAACTGGTGAGTCCAGTAACGCGAGCACGGCTTGCGTCTCGGGATCACCAAAGCGGCAGTTGAATTCGACCACCGCCGGCCCCTTCGTCGTAATGGCGAGCCCGACGTACAGCAATCCGGAGAAGGGGCTTCCCTGTTTGACCAGTTCGGCCGCAACAGGTTCGACGATCCCGCTGATCACGTTCCGAAGCACACTCTCGGGGAGCCACGGCAGTGGCGCGTAGGCGCCCATGCCCCCGGTATTAGGTCCGCTGTCGCCCTCGCCAACCCGCTTGAAGTCCTGCGCCGGCAACAGCGGCACCACAGTCTCACCATCGACAACGCAGAACAGCGACACTTCCGGGCCGTCTAGAAAAGTCTCCAGCAGCACCGGGTGCCCGGCCTCGAGCAGTCCGGCGGCATGCGCACGCGCGACGTCGCGATCCGGTGTCACCACCACGCCCTTGCCGGCAGCGAGAGCGTCGTCTTTCACCACCCAAGCCGGGTCGCCGGCTGTCGGTCCGAACCGGTCCAGGGCGGCATCCAAATTCGCTGGGTTGTCGACGATTTCGCTCGCGGCGGTGAGTACACCGGCCGCTGCCATGACCTCCTTGGCGAACGCCTTGGAGCCTTCGATGCGAGCGGCGGCCTTGCTCGGTCCGAAGCACACTATGCCGGCAGCCCGCACGGCGTCAGCCACCCCCAGCACCAGCGGCACCTCGGGACCGATGACCACCATGTCGGCCCGGACCTCACGAGCCAGGGCGACGACATCCTGGGCGGAGGTGATGTTAACGTCATGCTGCTGGGCCAGCCGGGTGGTGCCGGCATTGCCGGGGGCGATAGCCAGCCCGTTGACCTGCGGGTCTCTGCTAAGCGCCAGCAGCAGGGCATGTTCACGGGCACCGGAACCGATCACCAGGACGCGCACGAAAGGTCACTTTAGCGGGCCGGTTGGGCGGCGACACGGCGGTCGACCTCTCCGTGTGTCAGTCGAGGGTATTGCCCGAGTGCATCTTCAACGCGTCGTTGACGTTGGCCTTCTTGTCTTCTTCGGCGCCCTTCGCCGCGGCCTTCTTGCGCTTTGCCACGACGGTATCGACCGCGCCATTGAGCGCCGAACCCAGCGGGAACCCGAGATAGTGGGTGAGGAAGACGGCCATCTCCTTCAGTTCGGTCTCGGTGAGTTCCCCGTTGAGCAGCGCGGCGTTGATTTGGATCTCGGCCAGGTCGCGATTTCCGACTGCGGTGACCGCCGTTAGCGTCATGATGCGCTTGTCGCGCATCGACAACCCCGGTCGGGTCCAAATGGTGCCGAACAGGTGATCGACGGTCAGGTCGAAGTACGCGTCGCCCTCGATGTTGGGCATCTCCCAGCCGTAGACCTCATTCATCTTCTGGAGGCCCTTGCGGCGCAGTTCGTCCATAATCTCTCCCAATCAGTCCGAGGTGTGCGGTACCCCGAGGCCGGCCGCCAGCCGCTCCAACGCGAGCCTGGCCAGCGGTAGGTCGACTGACAGCGCCTCGCCCAACCCTAGCGCCAGGCTCAGATCCTTTTCCCCGAGTTCCCGGGTATGCGTGAAACCCTCATAGAGGAAGTGGCCCGGCTCAAGGTCTTTCGTGTCATCGCGGTACATTATCGACCCGGCGCCACCGGTCAGCTTGTCGGTGTGGCGCACCACATTGCCCAGGTCCTGCAGGTTCAGCCCGCTGGCTTCGGCCAGCTTCCATGCCTCACCCACAGCCGCCCAGGTGGTGAACGTGAGCATGTTGCGAGCCAGCTTCATCCGGGTGCCGGCGCCGGGTGGGCCAGCGTGGACGACCAGCTCCGCCCAATGCGAGAACGGTTCTTTGACACGGGCGAAGACTTCGTCGCTGGCTCCCACCATGGTCGCCAGTTGGCCGAAACGTGCGGCACGCCCGCCGCCGCTGACCGGTGCGTCGATGACGTGAATGTCGCGCGGTTCCAGTTCGCGCGCAAGATCCTCCGCGGTGGTGTCGCTGATCGTGGAGTGAATTGCAATGATTGTACCGGGCTTGGCGTTGGCCGCCAGGTCGGCGACGACCTCACGCACCTGGGCGTCGTTGAGCACGGTGACGCTGATGATGTCGGCAGCCGCGACGTCGGCGACGCTGTCGGCCAGCATGGCACCCCGTTCCGCCAACGGAGTCATCGCCTCGGTGCGAATGTCGTAAACCGTCAGGCCGCCGGGCCATTCGACCATCTTCTTGGCCATGGGCGTGCCCATGTTTCCTAGCCCGATGTATCCGAGCTTCACCTGATCCGTCATGACCGAATTATCTGTCCGCCGTCGACGTTGAAGATCTGCCCGGTGATCCACGAAGCCTCATCCGACAGCAGGAAAAGGCACATGCCGACTAAGTCGTCGGGAGTTCCCATGCGCGACAATGGAAGCCCCTTGACGATGTCGTCCACCATCTCTTTGGGCGTGGTGGTCCGGTTGGCCTCGGTGTCGATGGGCCCAGGGGCGATCGCGTTGATCCGGATGTTCCGGCCGCCTAGTTCCCGCGAGAGCTGCTGGGTCAAGCCGTTGATGCCGACCTTGGCCAAGCCGTAGTAGTTCGAGTACAGCCACGCAGCGGTGGAGGACTGGTTGACGATCGCACCTCCGCCGCGCTTGGTCATCTTCTTGTACACCGCACGGGTACACCACAGCGCGCCATCGAGATTGACGCTCATGAACTTCTTGTAGTACTCGGGGTCGATGGTGAGCAGGAAATCCAGCTTCATGCCGCCGAAGATCGCCGCGTTGTTCACGAGGTAGTCGATCCCACCGAATTCGGCCAGCGTGAGATCGGCCATCGCCTTGGCCGAGTCCGGATCAGAAACGTCGACCGGAATGCTCATGGCCGTGCCGCCGTCGGCGACGATCTGCTTGGCCACCCCTTCGGCGGCATCGACGTTGATGTCGGCGACCACCACCGCCGCACCAGCACGGGCCAGCGCCTCGGCGTATGCCTGGCCGATGCCACCGCCCGACCCGGTGACAATGGCTACCTTATTTTCAAACCCCATATTTTCCTCTCGAGCGTGTCACTGGACTGCTGTCGCAATGGTTTTGACTTCCAGGTACTCCTCGAAGCCGGCCAGCCCCATCTCCCGGCCATTGCCGGATTGCTTATACCCGCCGAACGGCGCATCGGCGGAATACCAAACGCCGCCGTTGACGTTGACCGTGCCCACCCGCATCCGCGATGCAAACTTGGCGGCCCTCTCCGCGTCGGCGCTGAACACGGTGCCCGACAAGCCGTATGGCGAGTCGTTGGCGATGCGCAGCGCGTCATCGTCACCATCATGGGCGATCACCGTGAGAACGGGGCCAAAGATCTCTTCTCGGGCAGGACGGGCCTCGTTGGTCAGACCCGCGATCACGGTGGGCTCGATGAAGAAGCCCGCATCCCTATCCGCGGGCCGACCGCCACCGCACGCGAACGTACCCCCCTCGGCGATAGCCAGATCCAGGTAGCTCTGTACCCGATCGCGCTGGCGCGCCGAGATCAGCGGCCCACAAACGGTTCCGGGATTGCCGGGATCGCCGGGCTTGATCGAACCCATGGTGCCCGCCGCGATGGCGACGGCCTCGTCATAGCGGGCCCGCGGCATCACCAGTCGGGTCGTGATCGCGCACCACTGCCCGGCGTGCATAGCTGCGGTGAACGCCGATACCGAGCACGCCCCAGCGAGATCGGCGTCGTCGAGCACAACGAATGCGGATTTGCCACCGAGCTCCAAGAACACTTTTTTGATCGTCACGGCGGCATCGCCCATCACGCTGCGTCCGGTGGCCGTCGAGCCGGTGAACGAAATCATGTCTACCCGAGGGTCTTTGGCCAACAGTGCGCCGAGGGTGTGGTCGCTGGATGTGACGATGTTGACGACGCCGGGCGGAAAGTCGGTGTGCTCGGCGACGATCTCCCCAAGCACCGCCGCGCACCACGGTGTGTCCGGCGCCGGCTTCAACACGATGGTGTTGCCGGCGGCCAGCGCGGGACCCAATTTGGCGAGATTGATCTGGTGGGGGAAATTCCACGGGGTGATCGCGCCGACGACGCCCATGGCCTCACGCGCGATGGTGCGCCGGGTAGGGATTCCCATCGGCGACGCCTCACCGAGATCCTGGTTCCATACGTAGGCCTCCGCGGTATCGGCCGCGAAGCCCAGGTCGCCGACGGGGCCCTCCAACTGAGCCGCGGCGGTGAGCATCCGCGGTGCGCCGACTTCGGCGATGGTGATCTCGCGCAACTCTTCAATGTGTTCGCGCATCGCATCGCGCAGCTGCCGAACACACCGCACCCGCAACTCGGTGTTGCGGGACCAGTCCGTGTCGTCGAAGGCGTGCCGCGCGGCATCGATCGCGCGGCCCATGTCATCGGCGTCGGCGTCGGCGGCGACGCCGAGCACTTCTTCGGTTGCCGGATTGATCGTCGGGAAGGTGCCCGCATTTCCGGTCGACATCTTGCCGTCGATGAACAGCGCACTAACGCCGTCGGCCAACAGGGCCATCTCCCGCTCCCGTCTTTGGCAATTCCAAGGGGCAAATCCACAAAGTCAATCGAGTGGACAGTTGTCCGATATTGTCCCATCGCACCATAGCCGTCAGGTTGTCGGCGGTGCAAGGGTCGATCTCAGCCGCGGCGCCAAAGCTGGGAAAAAATGCACATTAAGCGAGATACTTGCTCATCGGACTTGCCTCGCGTCGCGGCTATCCGATAGCTTGGACACGTGTCCAGCGATGCCCTGGTTACGATCACATCCCAGGCCGAGCAGCAGACCGGTCAGGCGCCGCGCAACCGCCGCCAGGAGGAGACCTTCCGCAAGGTGCTCGCCGCCGGCATCGAAACCCTGCGCGAGAAGTCGTACGCCGACCTGACAGTGCGCGCGGTGGCAGCCCGCGCCAAGGTCGCCCCGGCCACCGCGTACACCTACTTCTCTTCGAAGAATCATTTGATCGCCGAGGTCTATCTCGACCTCGTCCGCCAAGTCCCGTACTTCACCGATGTCAACGACCCCATGCCCACCCGGGTGGACAAGGCGTTGCGCCATCTGGCCCTGGTT
>DASXMA010000266.1:0-13385 GCA_036495965.1 Mycobacterium sp. | reverse complement strand
GTCGATGAGTGGGATGTTTTCGGCGGCTGGGGCGCCGAATGCTGCTTCGGCTGGTGCCATCGCGGAACCCGTGCTGGCCGGCGGCGGTGCCGCGGGCGGCGTCGGTGCCGCGGGTGTAGGCGGCGTGGGCAGTGGAATCGGCGGCTTCCCGGCGACCGCACTGACCAGCTACACCCGTCCCACCAGCAGTTTCGAGCCGGAGACCGGCGGCAGACCGACCAGTCTGCGCGCAGGCGTGCTCAACGCCGCCGACGTCCGCGGCCCCACGGCCTCGACGGGGATGGGCGGTACCCCAATGCCGATGTCGCCGGCGGGCATGCTGGCGCGCGGGACCGGCGGCGAATCCGACAAGGATGCCGTGACACGCGCCCGCGTTGTGATCGGTGGCGACCCGACGGACCCGCAGGACGCGTAGGTCGCTTAGGGGCGAACTGCCCCTGCTCTCTTCCCCTTCGCGCTCAGCGACCGGCACCCGGTGGGCCGGCGAAGGCCTGCGCGATCTCTAGCCAACGCTGTGCGTCCGCACCATGCGCCGAGATATCCAGGGTGCTCGGCGGACGTCGTTGGGTGACCAGGAAGCAGAAATCCTCGGCCGAGCCGGTGACGCGTTGGACCGCATCCGCCGGTCCCCAAGACCACGTGTCGCCGCCAGGTCCTCGCAGCTCGACCAGGAAGGGCTCGGTCGGCGGAGCCAGATTATTGACGAAGAACGCATAATCGCGGGTGCGGACACCTAGGTGCGCGATCGACCGCAGTCGCTCAGCGGCGGGCCGTTTGACGCCCAGGGTGTCGGCAACGTCAAGTCCGTGCGCCCAGGTCTCCATCAACCGCGCGGTCGCCATCGAGGCCGCACTCATCGGCGGCCCGAACCACGGCAATTTGCGCCCGTCGGCGACTGTCAGCAGTGCCTCGTGCAGCCGGCCTCGGGTCACCCGCCAGTCGGCGAGCAACTCGGCCGGCGCTAGGGTCGCCAGTTCCTCGGCGCCCGCGTCGACCAAGCCGACAGGATCCGCCGTCGCGGCGGCCAGCAATTCGGCGAACGCAGCCTCATCGGTAACCGCGGTCAGGGCAACCCGGTCGGTCCACAGCAGGTGTGCGATCTGGTGTGCGATGGTCCAGCTGGGCGCCGGCGTCGGATCTGCCCAGCGGTCGGCGGGAAGTGGCGTCACCAACGCGTCGAGGTCGTCGCTTTCGGCACGTAAGTCGGCCACGATCGACCCGGGTCCCGCCATCATCGCCTCCGACACCCCGTCGGGGAAATCACCCATGTACCTTAGCGACCGTTCGCCGGCTGGCCGCGCCGGCCGAGGATGCTGTGAACGACAAGCCCGATTAGGTACAGCGCCGACCCGAACAGCACGAATCCCGGCGCGTGTCCGTCGTCGGGAATCACGGTCGCGGCCACGGTGATCGAGACGATGAATGTGACCCAGAACAGAGCGTCCTGCACCGCGAACACGTGGCCTCGGAGGGCGTCATCAACGTCGATCTGCATCGCCGAATCGGCACACAGCTTGATCATCTGGCCGGTCACGCCGAGGAAGAAGCTGCACGCCACCATCACGGGTAGCCACAACCCGGCCCCGGCCACCTCGATCAGTGCGGCTGCCGCCAGCGTGCCGTTCGCCGCGGCGTAGCGTCCCCAGCGGCGCACCGTGGGCGGAGTCAACACCGTAGCCAGGAAGGATCCCAGCCCCGAGGCGGACAAGACCAGCAGCGCGATACCCAACCCACCGACCGCGGTGTCTTTCGTGTGATGCGCCAGCACCAAGATCAGCAGCGAGTTGATGCCGACCACCATCCGGTGCGCGGCCAAGCCGGACAAGGTGGCGGCAACCGTCGGGTAGCTCACGACCGTGCGCGCACCATGCAGCCAGCCGGTGATCACCGCGTAGACGGCCGATCCGTGGATTGCGCGTTTGGTGTCGTCCGGGCCGAGTACCCGAGGTCCGAACCGCCACGACAGCAGCAACGCGATCGCTACCGGGATCGCCGTCAGGAAAATAATGACCGACGCCCCCTGATCGCCAGCGCCGGCGAAAAAGCGGGGCACAAGCATGAAGTTGGCACCCAGGAAGGCCGCGACGGCGCCGGCCGCGGTGGATACCGAGTTCATCGTCACCACCTGTTCGCGCGGAACCACGTGAGGCAGCGACGCCGAAAGTCCCGATGTCACGAACCGGGCCAAGCCGTTGGCGAGCAGCGCTGTAATGAGCAGCGGCATCTCCCCGGCCCCGACAGCCAGAATCGTGCCGATCCCAACGATCAATATCAGACGGCCAATGTTGGCGCCGACGAGGACCAGCCGTCGATCCCAACGGTCCATCAGCGCCCCGGCGAATGGTCCCAGCAGCGAGTAGGGCAAGAACAGCACAGCGAACGCGCGGGCGATCGCCATCGGGTCGGCGGCTCGATCAGGGTTGAACAGCAGCGCTCCGGCCATCCCCGCCTGGAAGAGGCCGTCACCGAACTGACTCGCCATGCGCACCTGCAGCAATCGCCAGAAATCCGGCAAACTGCGCACCGAGCGCCAAAGTTCGACGCGTGCGTGCGATCGCATCCGGGTTTGAAACACAGAACCGACTTCCACGATTGGGGCAGGCAGGGGCCGTCGTGCTCGGCGCCGCTCTAATCACAGTACAAATGTTCCTGGCGCGGGCTCGTTTCCACCGGACGATGCTGCGGGGGTGCGATGATGGTGGTGTGCCGCCGCCTGAAGATCCAGAGGACTATGTGGCACCCGCCGCGCAGCGGGTGCGTGCGGGTACGTTGCTGCTTGCCAACACCGACCTGCTTGAACCGACGTTTCGGCGAAGCGTTATCTACATCGTCGAGCACAATGACGGCGGCACTTTGGGTGTCGTGCTCAACCGATCCAGCGAGACTGCGGTCTACAACGTGTTGCCGCAGTGGGCGAAACTTGTCGCCAAGCCCAAGACGATGTTCATTGGCGGGCCGGTCAAGCGTGACGCGGCCCTGTGCCTGGCCGCGTTGCGAATCGGCGCCGATCCGGACGGCGTGCCGGGCCTGCGGCACGTGGCCGGCCGCATGGTCATGGTCGATCTGGACGCCGCGCCTGACCTGATCGCGCCGCTGGTTGAGGGAGTGCGGATCTTCGCGGGGTATTCCGGCTGGACCATCGGTCAGCTTGAAGGTGAGATCGAGCGCGACGACTGGATTGTGTTGTCCGCATTGCCATCTGACGTTCTGGTCGGGCCGAGGGCCGACTTGTGGGGGCAGGTGCTACGCCGGCAGCCGCTGCCGCTTTCATTGCTTGCTACCCACCCGATCGACGTCAGCCGAAACTAGGGCTCCTCCCCCGCTTCCGGCGCCGGTACAGCCGGACCCGCCACTGAATGCGCCGATGACTCGTCAGGCTCTCGCGCGAGTCTGCTGGCGATCACCGCGCAGACCACCAGTTGGATCTGGTGGAAGATCATGAGCGGCAACATGATCAGCCCGACTGTGGCGGCCGGGAAGAACACCAGCGCCATCGGGAGCCCTGAAGCCAGGCTCTTTTTCGAACCGCAGAACAGTAGGACGATCGCGTCGCCTCGGTCGAGTCGGGCCAACCGGCCGATGAGGGTAGTGATGGCAAGCACCACCGCGAGCAGTATTGCGGCGACGATGGTTAACAAGATCAATTGCCACACATCGACGCTGCCCCAGATCCCCTCCACCATGCCCATGGAAAACGCCGTGTACACCACCAGCAGGATGGAGCCGCGGTCGACCACCTTGAGCAGCGCGGCATACCGGGCGATTGCCCCGGCGATCCACCGTCGCGCCAGCTGGCCCGCCCCGAATGGCAGCAACAGCTGCAGCACGATGTCGCGTATCGCGGTACCGTCGACGCGGGGCGCGCCGCTGGTGTTCATCAGCAGCACCACCAACAGCGGGGTCAGCACTATGCCGAGGATGTTGGACAACGATGCGCTGACGATGGCGGCTGACACGTGGCCGCGCGCGATTGACGTAAACGCGATAGACGATTGCACCGTCGACGGGACAAGGCACAGGAACAGCAGCCCGTTGTAGAGGCCGACGGTGAGCATTGAAGGCACCAACGCGCGAGCGGCCAGCCCCAGCACCGGGAAAATCACGAACGTTGTGGCCAGCACCACCAGGTGCAGTCGCCATTGACGCACACCGTGCCAGGCTTGCTGCGGCGATAGCCGAGCCCCGTAGAGGAAGAACAGCAGCGCGATCGCCATCTTCGCGGCATCGGACACGACTTCGGCGGCGTCGCCGTGCGCGGGGAACAGAGCGGCGAGGGCCACCGTGGCCCCCAGCGCCAACAGAAACGCGTCGAACGGGATGGTCGACAGCCGCTTCAACATGACGGCCGGAGCACCAGGTTGGAGTAGGCGGGACTTTTCAGTGGCAAGACTGTGTGCACATGGCGCAGTTGCCGGCGCAGCTGGCCGCGACAGCGTCCTGGCGTAGCGCGAAGCGCGCGCTCTGCCACGACCCAGCGGCCAGTGTGCCGAAAGCGCCTGCGACACAGACGATCACCACCACCAAAGCGGTGTGCGGGGAGGCGGCCAGCGCCACCACACCGCCGGCGGCCAGCATTATCGCGGCGGCCAACTGTGTTGGCGCCAAGGCACGCAGCGCCAGCTGCGTGGTGCCGATGGTCTGGCTGTGGGAGAGCGACCAGGTTCCGAACCCGGCGGAAGCCACCGCCGCACACACGCACACCACACCCGCGATCAACATGGGCCTCACAATACGAGTCCCGCCGTCGATCCACTCGCCCGGCTCCACAGGGCTCGTATTGGTGCCGAATCAGCGCTGCTGCAGGAAACTGAAGTTCGGCAGCGGCGGCAGCCCGGGCACCAGGGTCAATAGGTTCGGCTGGGGCTGCGCTGAGGGCATTTGGCCCGCCGCCTGCCCAGGTAGCCCGACGGGCGCCGTACCGGCTGTCTGCCCGGGTAGCCCGACGGGCGCCGTACCGGCTGTCTGCCCCGGAACCCCAACCGGCGCGTTACCCGGGGCCGGGGAAGGCGTCCGAACGGAGGCCCCGGGCGCGGTCACCCGGAACCCGTTGATGATGGCGTCTGTGGCAGGTGCATCTGCGACCGCCTGCAAACGGTCGGTGGTCACCGATAGCGAAACCAGGTATTCATCGTGCCCAGACGTGGCGATAACGTTGCGCCGCGAGGTGTTGAGCGACATGTCGCCGTCGCGATAGGTGCCCTCGATGACCGACGAGGGGAAACCGCCGAAATCAGCCATCGAGGCGTTCGTGGTCTGCCAGGCGAGCAGTTTCTGGCTGTCGACGTAGCCGTGCGTGATGGCGTCTTTGGGATCGAAATTACCCACCAGCTTGTACACCACGACCTGCGCATTCGATGTGTACACGCTGTTGCCTTGCCGGTCCGCGATCACTGCGAACGCATCGGGCACGTTGGGATCGGGTACCTGCGTCCACCGCGTCGGCACCGGCAGCGTGATGTCGAGGGCATTGAATCCCTGCGGTTTTTGCGCCTCGAGCCTGACGCCCTTCGTTTGCAAGTACTCGCGGATCGTGCCGGAGACCGCAGGAGTCACCGACGGTGGAATCTGGGCCGCGGCAGCGGGTCCGGGGGCTCCGGGCGCGGTAGCGGTGTTCGGCGGCACAAACGGGTTTGCCGACGGCGGGGTGGCGATAAATCTGTTCCCGTTGACCGCGCCGGGACTGGTGGTGACGTTTTGTGGCGCCGGCCCGGCGACACCGGGGGCAACGGGGGCAGGGGGTGGCGCAGGAACCAAAGGATCCGCCGAGGCGTTGGCGCCCGCAAAAACCGCGACGCCGATAAGGCCGGCGGCCATACCCCCTAAAAACCGGTAATTGGGGGTGATCTGAATCATTGCGTCGGTCCTTCCCAATGGCTCAGGCGTAACTACCCGTTGCGTAGAGGCTGACTGTAACCAGTGGTCAAACACGGTGAATAGGCTTGAAATAGAGCTGGGATGAACCTCTGATCGGCGCGCAACGCAACTGAGACCAACCTGTGGCCGGCGGGCTTGTCGATGCCGCCCTATATACCCTGTTCAGGTGACCGAATCCCGGACCGCCGCGGCTAAGAGCACCTCGGCTGGTGCTCCGACGGACTCCGATGCGCCGCCATACCGCTACACAGCGGAGCTGGCGGGTCGTATCGAAGGCACCTGGCACGACAACTGGGCACGGCTCGGGACGTTCAACGTACCCAACCCGGTCGGCTCGCTGGCTCCGACCGACGGCTCCTCGGTGCCCGACGACAAGTTGTTCGTGCAGGACATGTTCCCGTATCCGTCCGGCGAAGGACTGCACGTCGGACACCCGCTGGGCTACATCGCCACCGACGTCTACGCCCGCTACTTCCGGATGACCGGCCATAATGTGTTGCACGCCTTAGGTTTTGACTCGTTCGGGCTGCCCGCTGAGCAATACGCGGTGCAAACCGGCACGCACCCGCGTGCCAGGACCGAGGCCAATGTGGTGAATTTCCGGCGACAGCTGGGCCGGCTGGGTCTCGGTCACGACAGTCGACGAAGCTTTTCCACCACCGATGTCGACTTCTATAAGTGGACCCAGTGGATCTTCCTGCAGATCTATAACGCCTGGTTTGATACCGCGATCAGCAAGGCGCGTCCGATCGCTGAGCTGATCGCCGAATTCGATTCCGGTGCTCGCCATCTCGAAGACGGCCGGGACTGGACGCAGCTGTCGGCGGGGGAGCGGGCCGATGTAATCGACTGCTATCGGTTGGTCTACCGGGCGGACGCGATGGTCAATTGGTGCCCAGGCCTGGGCACGGTGCTGGCTAACGAAGAGGTCACCGCCGACGGGCGCAGCGACCGCGGCAACTTCCCGGTATTCCGGAAACGGTTACGGCAGTGGATGATGCGCATCACTGCCTATGCCGACCGGCTGCTCGACGACCTCGACCTGCTGGATTGGCCGGAAAAGATTAAAACCATGCAGCGCAACTGGATCGGCCGCTCCCGTGGCGCGCAGGCGCTATTTTCTGCGACCAAAACCAATGGCGATGTCACCGACATCGACGTGTTCACTACCCGGCCCGACACCCTGTTCGGTGCCACATACCTGGTCCTGGCCCCCGAACACGACCTGGTCGACGATCTGGTCGCCTCGGCCTGGCCCGATGGAGTAAATCCCGCTTGGACGTACGGAGCCGCCACGCCGGCTGAGGCAGTCGCGGCATACCGGCGCGCGATCGGCGCGAAGTCAGACCTCGAGCGGCAGGAGAGTAAGGACAAAACTGGCGTCTTCTTGGGCAACTACGCGACTAACCCCGCCAGCGGCAAACCGGTGCCGATCTTCATTGCCGACTACGTGCTGGCGGGATATGGTACCGGGGCCATCATGGCGGTGCCCGGTCATGACCAGCGCGACTGGGACTTCGCCAGGGAGCTGCACTTGCCGATTGTGGAAGTCATTGCCGGTGGCGATATTTCGGAGGCGGCGTACACGGGCGACGGCGTGCTGGTGAACTCCGGCTATCTCGATGGAATGGATGTGGCAGCGGCCAAGGAAGCCATCATCGCCCGTTTGGAGGCCGAAGGCCGCGGCCGGGCGCGCATCGAATTCAAGTTGCACGACTGGCTTTTCGCACGGCAGCGTTATTGGGGTGAGCCGTTCCCGATCGTCTACGACAGTGACGGACGCCCACATCCGCTCGACGAGGCCGCGTTGCCGGTTGAGTTGCCCGATGTGCCGGACTACGCGCCGGTGCTGTTCGACCCCGACGACGCCGACAGCGAGCCGTCACCGCCGCTGGCCAAGGCGACCGAGTGGGTGCACGTCGAGCTGGATCTGGGCGATGGCCTGAAGCCCTACAGCCGCGACACCAACGTGATGCCGCAGTGGGCAGCCAGCTCCTGGTATGAGCTGCGCTACACCGATCCGCATAACTCTGAACGATTCTGCGCCAAGGAAAACGAGGCTTATTGGATGGGTCCGAGACCGGCTGAACATGGTCCGGACGATCCGGGAGGTGTCGACTTGTATGTCGGAGGTGCCGAACACGCGGTGCTGCACTTGCTGTATTGCCGGTTTTGGCACAAGGTCTTGTACGACCTGGGTCAGGTCAGCTCTCGAGAGCCCTACCGACGGCTGATCAACCAGGGCTACATCCAGGCCTTCGCCTACACCGATGCTCGGGGGTCATATGTACCGGCGGACGAGGTGATCGAACGCGGGAGCGGTTTCGTCTATCCGGGGCCTGACGGCGAAATCGAAGTCTTCCAGGAATTCGGCAAAATCGGTAAGAGCCTGAAGAATTCGATATCACCAGACGAGATCTGCGACGAATACGGCGCAGACACACTGCGGCTGTACGAGATGTCGATGGGCCCACTGGAGGCGTCCCGGCCCTGGGCCACCAAAGACGTCGTCGGCGCGTACCGCTTCCTGCAGCGGGTGTGGCGGCTGGTGGTCGACGAGAACACGGGTGAGACAAGGGTGGTCGATGACGCTCGCCAGCATGACCTGGACACCGACACACTGCGGTCGCTGCACCGCACCATCGCCGGAGTAGCGGAAGACTATGCGGCACTGCGAAATAACACTGCAGCCGCCAAGCTGATCGAGTACACCAACCACCTCACCAAAGAGCACCGCGACTCGGTGCCCCGCGTGGCGGTGGAGCCGCTCGTGCTGATGTTGGCGCCGCTGGCCCCACACATGGCCGAGGAGCTGTGGCTGCGTCTGGGCCACACCACATCGTTGGCGCATGGCCCGTTCCCGGAGGCTGATCCCATCTACCTCGTCGAGGACACCGTCGAATACCCGGTGCAGGTCAATGGCAAGGTACGCGGGCGAGTGGTGGTGGCTCCCGACGCCGGCGACGACACCCTGAAAGCCGCCGCATTGGCTGACGAAAAGGTCCAGGCATTCTTAGCGGGTGCCACCCCGCGCAAGGTAATCGTGGTCCCCGGTCGGCTGGTCAATCTGGTCGTCTGAGGTCGTCCGCAACCCGGCTATCGCCGGCCCGGCCGGATCACTACCTCGTGGACGTGGCCGTCGGGCGGGGTGGCAACCGCATTGGCGACCGCGGTCGCGACGGTTTCGGGCCGCAGGAAGTTGGCGGGGTCGTACTCGCCGCCTTCGAACGCGATAAGTTCGCGCTGCATGTCGGTGTCGGTCCGGCCCGGATATATCGTGGTCACTCGCAGTTCCGGCTCGTCGTCGCGCAGTGAGTCCGCGAACGCGCGTAACGCGAACTTGCTGGCCGAATAAGACGCCATACCCGACGAGACTTGGCGTCCCGACCCGGAGTTGACGAACACCACCCGACCGCGGGCACTCCGCAACGCGGGTAACAGCGCCAATGTAAGAGCCACCGCCCCAAAGACATTCACGTCGAATGTGGCGCGCCATTCCTCAACGCTCGAATCGGCGACATGGCCCGGGATGGACGCGCCCGCGTTGTGCACCAGCACGTCGAGCGCGTCCACGATTTCGCAGCTGGACTCGATCGCATCGACATCGGTCAAGTCCAGCGGAAACGTTGTGGCATCGAGCCGATCCGCGACGGCATCCAGCCGGTCAGAGGGCCGACCGGCCAACAACAGGGTGTGCGTGGGCGCCAGCGCGGTGGCGATGGCGGAGCCGATACCACCGCCGGCCCCGGTGATGAGAGCAGTTGGCATGCAATTAAGTTTACGGGCATCACCAATGACGTTGTGAAGCAGCCACTTTCACGCCTGCTTACGTGCCTCCGATTCGTCCGCAGGATCGGGCACCGGTTCGCCGGAGGCGAGACGCTCCAGTGGCGCCAACGCCTTCATCAGGGTGTTCAAATCGGAGTCGGGGAGTTGACTGAGCATCGCCGCGAGAGCGGCGTGCCGGTTGGCCAGCGACTCGCCATGAACCGCCCGCCCGCGCGGGGTGATGTCGACCAACACGGCCCGCAGGTCGGACGGGTCGCGCGAGCGTTTCACCAGCCCGATCTTCTCCAGCCGACGGATTGCCACGGTCGTGGTGGGGGTCCGCACCCGTTCGTGTGCGGCCAGGTCTGTCATCCGGATGGGGCCCTGATCGAGCAACGTGACCAGGATCGAGAGCTGCGCCAGGGTCAAGTCGCCGGCCACGACCCCATTGGGGTCACCGCGGCGCAGAATCGAAAACAGTTTGGACAGCGCACGGTGCAACCCTTCCGCAAGCTCCGTGACTTCGGGCGCGGTGGATGTGCTGTTTGCCATAATTTGACAGTCTAACCGGATATCGGGTGCACGGTAGCTATCGCCAACGAGTTTTAGCTCATCAAAGTACTTGGGATAGGAACCGCTGTAGACGCTCGGTCTTCGCGGCTTCGAATATCTGCTCGGGAGGCCCGGATTCCACGACCTTGCCCTGATCCATGAAAACGACGGTGTCGGAGGCCGACCGCGCAAAACCCATTTCATGGGTGACGACAAGCATCGTCATGCCGTCGGCGCCGAGGTCGGCGATAAGTTTTAGAGCTCCTTTGACCATTTCCGGATCCAGCGCCGAAGTAGCCTCGTCGAAGAACATCACCTGCGGAGCCATGGCCAGCGCGCGGGAGATCGCCACCCGTTGTTGTTGGCCACCGGACAGCATGCCGGGGCGGGCGCCGGCCTTGTGCTTCAGGCCAACTCGGTCCAGCTGAGTCAGCGCGAGCTCTCGGGCCGCGTCGGTAGACAGTCCCCGCAACTTGCCCGGCGCCAGCGCAACATTCTTCAGGATGCTGAGATGCGGGAAGAGGTTATATTGCTGGAACACCATGCCGATGCGCTGGCGCAGCTCGTCGGGATCGTCGCGCAACACCGACCGGCCGTCCAGCAGTATATCGCCGCCATCGGGCTCATACAGCCGGTTCAGGCTACGCAGCAGCGTCGACTTACCCGAGCCAGACGGCCCGATCACGGCCACTGTGCTGCCCGCGGCGGCCTCGATATCGACGCCGCGCAGTACCTTTGTCCCGCCGAGAGTTTGGTGAATATCCTTGGCTTCCAACGATACTGATGGCCGCCCCGCGGTGGCGCCGGTCACGTGATGCCCTGCCCGAATGTGGATGTCACCATGTCGGCATGGTCGTCGGGCTCAGAGGCACGGCCGCGGCGAAGCCGGACGTCGATGTAGTTCACCAAATGCGTTAACGGAACAGTCAATATCAGGTAGAAGAGACCGGCGGCCACTAACGGCGACAAGTTGCCGGTCTGCGCGTTGAGGTCGCGGCCCACCTGAAACAGCTCTCGCTGTTGGGCGATCAGGCCCAGGAAGTACACCAGTGCGGAGCCCTTCAACAGCGCGATGGCCTGATTGACCAGTGCCGGCAACACCCGCCGTATTCCCTGCGGCACCACCACCAGCCGCATCGCAGCCGGATAGCTGAATCCAAGCGCGCGGGAGGCTTCCAGTTGGCCGGGGTCGACGCTTTGAATGCCCGAGCGCAGAATCTCGCCGATGTAGGCGGCGGCCATCAACCCTAATGCGGCAATGCCCAACGGGTAGGGATCGTTGTGCGTCAGCCCGCCCACTAACGGCCCAATGCCCATCCCGATGATGAGGATGATCACCGCCTCGGGAAGACCGCGGAAGATATCGGTGTACACCCGCGCCGGCCAGCGCAGCCAGCGTGAATGTGACATTCCGGCCATCGCCAGCACCATGCCAAGCGCCAGCCCGATAACAATGGCGCTGTTGGTCAGGATCAACGTATTGGGCAATCCCGTGGTCAACAGAATGGGGATGGCTTCTCGGTACATATCCCAGTCGAAGAAAGCGTCGCGTAACTGGGCCAAAGTGGACTTCGGCGCGGCCGGGCCCACCGGCTTGCGATCCTGATTTGCGGCGATCGCGGCGAAATCCGGCAGGTTTGGAGCAGCGGCGGCTTGCGACCCGGGTTTCCAGCCAGGCGGCAGGGTCCGCGGCACCCACTGGCAGTACAACTTCGCCCAGGTACCGTCGGCGATGACGGCGTCCAGCCCGGAGTTCAGCGCATCGACCAGCGGCTTGTTGTCTTTGGCAACCGCATAGGCGACGAAATTGCCTGGGCTGAAAGCGTTCGCGACGACCACCGCCGGGTCGCCCGGTCGGATTATGTTCGATGCCAGAGTCGCCGGCGCTACCCACGCGTCGATCTGGCGGGTCTTGAGGCTGGCGTACAGGGTGGCGAAGCCGGGGTACTTCACTGGTTGCAGGTGCAAGGTGTCGACAACGTACGATTCTTCGACGGTGCCCTGAACCACGCCGATACGTTGTCCGGCAGCGAGATCACTGAATTTAGTGATCGCAGAGCCCGCCGGCACGACGAGCGAGTAGTAGCCGAAGTCGTAGCCGTTGGTGAAGGTGACAGTGCGCCGCCGCGCGTCGGTGGCTTTAACATTCGCCGAGCCGACGTCGAAGCGCCGGGACGCCACCTGGGCGAGCAGCCCCGAGAAGTCGGTGGCGAAGAAGCGGAGTTGCAGGCCCAGCTTGTCTGCGATGGCATGCAACAGCTGGTTGTCAAAGCCGCTGAACTCTCCGGTGGAGTTGACGCAGATGTTCGGCGGGGCATCCGACAGCGTGCCCACCGTCAGCACGCCCGGTGTGCCGAGCCCCAATGCGCCGCTGTTCACCGCGCTCAGTGGCTGAACGGTAGGTGTGGTGTCGTCGTCTTGGCCGACGGCATTGCTCTTGGTCAAGTCTTTGGGCAAGGGCGTCGCGCTGTCCAACCCTGCTGGCGCGCATTGGTTTCGGTCGGCAACCGCCGGCGCGGCCGGTGCAACCAATGCCAGACCGCACAGCATCAGGATTGTCGCGGTCAGTCCGAGCAGCTTTCGGCAGCGCTTGGCGCGCCGGCCCACGCACAAACTCATTACCGCTAACCGTATCGGCAGGTGGGTGAATCGGCAGGTTTTATAGTCGGTTCAGAGCACGATCGACGGCTCGGTGCAAACCGGTTCGGCGCCGGCGAGCACGCGGAGAGGCCCGGGAACAACGGTTTCGGCGGGGGTGAATACTCTGCGCCGAAACAGTTCGGACAGCATGGTCTGGGCCATCAAGGAGGAGCGACCGGCGCACGCAGCCCGCGCGGCTTCCGGGTCACGCCGGTGGATGGCGGAGGTTTCGTCTTCGTAGAACGGCAACATGTCGTCGCGGTTGTTCTGGTATGTCATCCAAAACATGCGGGGGATGAGGTTTTGTGAGGCGCGGATGGTGGCGTGCAACCGCGGACCAGCGTACTCATCATTGACGGTGCGCCGATAATCCCCCGCGATTTCAGAAAAGGCCCGCGCCTCCTTCGCGGTGCGCAGCGATCGCATGAGTGAATCGAGTTGCCCCAGGATCCGCGGTGTCGGGTTGGTGGCCGCGCGCGCTGACGCAATGCCGTTGAGCAGGCCGTCGAGTTCGTGATGCTCGAGGACTGCGGCTTCGTCGAACCGCTCGA
>DASXMA010000265.1:0-2339 GCA_036495965.1 Mycobacterium sp. | reverse complement strand
CGACGCCACGGCATTGGCCGCCGCCGTCGGCGCCCTGCAGCGCACCGGGATGGGTGGCGGCGTGGCAGCGTATGTGGATACCGATTCGAAAGACTCGACTCGTTACCTGATGCACTTCAACCAATCCGGCATCGGATTGCCCGACGAGTCCTATTACCGCGTCCAGCAGCACGCCGAGGTGCTGGCCGCCTACCCGGGACACATCGCGCGGATGTTCGGTCTGGTGTATGGCAACAACGCAAGCGACCACGCCGAGACCGCGGCCCGGATCGTGGCTCTGGAGACCAAACTTGCTGCCGCACATTGGGATGTGGTCAAGCGTCGCGATGCCGACCTAACCTACAACCTGCGCACCTTCGCCGAGCTGCAGACCGAAGGGGCGGGCTTCGACTGGGCCGGGTGGGTGACCTCGCTGGGCAGTAGTCCGGAAGCGTTTGCGGAACTTGTTGTGCGCCAGCCTGATTATCTCACCGCATTCGCCGCGCTCTGGCACGGGGAAGATCTCGAAGACTGGAAACGATGGGCACGTTGGCGCTTGATCCGTGCCCGTGCCCCCTGGCTGACCGACGCCATCGTCGCCGCGGACTTCGACTTCTACGGCCGCCTACTGACCGGTGCCGAGCAGATCCGGGACCGCTGGAAGCGTGCGGTGTCGCTGGTGGAGAACCTGATGGGCGATTCCGTCGGAAAGCTGTATGTGCAACGGCATTTCCAGCCAGATGCGAAGGCCCGTATCGACACACTGGTGGAAAACTTGCAAGAGGCGTACCGAATCAGCATCAGCGAGCTGGACTGGATGACGCCGCAGACGCGGGAGCGCGCGCTGACCAAGCTGAACAAGTTCACCGCCAAGGTCGGCTACCCGAAGAAGTGGCGCGACTACTCCAAGCTGGTGATCGACCGCGACGACCTCTACGGCAATTACCAGCGCGGTTATGCGGTCAACCATGACCGCGAGCTGGCGAAGCTGGGCGGCCCAGTAGACCGGGACGAATGGTTCATGACGCCGCAAACCGTCAACGCTTATTACAACCCTGGCATGAACGAAATCGTCTTTCCCGCAGCAATTTTGCAGCCGCCATTCTTCGATGCCCAGGCCGACGATGCCGCCAACTACGGTGGGATCGGCGCGGTGATCGGGCATGAGATCGGGCACGGCTTCGACGACCAGGGAGCTAAATACGACGGGGATGGCAATCTGGTCGACTGGTGGACCGACGATGACCGCACCGAGTTCGGCGCGCGCACGAAAGCGCTCATCGAGCAATACGAGGCGTACACCCCGAGGGGACTCGAAAGCAGCCACCACGTGAACGGCGCATTCACCGTGGGCGAGAACATCGGCGACCTGGGCGGGCTGTCCATCGCGCTGTTGGCTTACCGGCTGTCGCTGAACGGTGAGCCCGCCCCGGTCATCGACGGCCTCACCGGCGTACAGCGGGTGTTCTACGGCTGGGCGCAGGTGTGGCGGACCAAATCCCGTGAAGCAGAAGCGATTCGACGGCTGGCAGTGGATCCGCACTCACCGCCGGAGTTTCGGTGCAACGGCGTCCTCCGCAACGTAGACGCCTTTTACGACGCCTTTGACGTAGCCGAGGACGACGCGTTGTTCCTTGAGCCACAGCGCAGAGTCAGGATCTGGAACTGACCCCGATCAGGGCCTCGATTCTGGCGGGTACGTGCTTGTGCCACGGCGTGCCGGCGTAGCGGTCGCGCCATCGCGTCGACGTGAGCATGTTCGGCGCGACGCCGGGAACGACGGTGTGCCCGTCCTCGTCGATGTAGTCGAGCCCGAAACCATTGGGCAGGGCCGCGTGCCCGGGAAGCATCGTCTCGGTGATTTCGATGGTCGCCTCGGCATCGCCGGCCGCCGTGCTGACCCGGGCCCGGCCTCCGTCGACTAGTCCCAGGGCCCGGGCGTCCTCGACGCTAACGCGCAGCGCCCCGTCGGCGTCGCGTTTACGCCAGGACGGGTCGCGGAAGATGTCGTTGGCGGTGTAGGCGCGCCGTTCGCCCACCGACAGCACGATGGGGAACTCCGACCTGGTCAGCTGCGGAGGTGCTGCGGTCAACGCCGATAAGTCGTCCAGCATTTCGGGGATTTCCAGGGCGATCTTGTGATCGGCCTGGCTGATCAGCGTGAAGTCGTCCTCGTAGTTGTGCACGGTGAACGTGACGCCCGACGGGCTGTCGAGGATGGCGTCGAACAGCGCATTACCGTCGGCGTGCCCAGCGCGCCGCACCGCGTCCGGATAGGTCATCGCAGTCTTCTGCGCCAGCCCCCATAGCGCGGCCGCACCGGACAATCCCTCCGGCAGGGTCGGCCCGAGAGTTTCGTA
>DASXMA010000264.1:0-13583 GCA_036495965.1 Mycobacterium sp. | reverse complement strand
GCCCGGTTAAACTCCTTCATCCCGGTGTTGCCGGTCAACCCGACCCGACATACTGGCCAGCGTTCGTCGCCGGACTCGGTGGTCTCGCCGAGTGCCTTGATCTCGCGTCGGTGGTACTGGCGGGCGAAAGCCAGTACCGAGGTGGTCTTCCCCAGACCCGGGAACGCATCGATGGCTACCGCACCTTTGGCTTTGTCGCCGTCTTGGGCGTTGCTGTCAATGATGTCCCACAGGTCTTCGTGCAATGCGCCCAACTGCGGGGTCTTGATCGGCCCGATGTTGCGTGCCACTCCCGGCGCTGCCGGTTGTAGTCTTCAGCCGCATCCTCGCCCAACGCATCGAGTTCGTTTCGTGTCAACGGTTCTGGCGGGATCCGGGCCGCGGTGTTGACGAACCGACGCCAGCCTTCCTTGCGGGCCAGGGTCAGATTGTCCAGCCGAGCTGGGGTCTTCTCAATGGCTGGTAGTACCGCAGTCTGTGTCATACATCCTCCAGAGCTTCGGCGTAGAAGTTGCCCCACTCGGCCTCGTTGTCAGTGTCGAAATCGGCAACATCGTCATCGCCGCCGTCCGGGATCATCTCGGCTGGGCCGTCGTCTATCGGTGGGGGCAGCTGCCCCAGAGCAGTCGCGCCAAGCGCTTTGGCCACTGATGGCAGGCTTGATACCGCCACCTCCCCACTCACAGAAGCGCCGCTGCCGGCCTGCAATTGCGTGGCTTCACGGGCCAGCCGCAATGCGATGCGCCGTTCAGCCGGTGTCGTGCCCAGGCCGAGGCTCCAACGCTCCATCAGGTCGGCGGCGGCCAGCCGATCGTCGGGGTAGCGGTACTTTGAGGCGGCCAAGGTCCGGGCGAATTTCAACGCGTCCTCACTCATCGGCATGTCCAACGCCGGTGCGTGTTCCCAGGTCAGCGTGTGCCACTTCCGGGTATTCGGGTCACGGAAATACATGCGAGCGATGTCGTCGGGGTTATAGTGAATAGGCCAGCGCCCCTTAGCTTTTCCCATATAGGGGCTGATCTGATCGCGGTGGGGATTCAGACCAGCCCCGTTATATCGGCGACCACCGAAGTCAATCCCGTAATGCTGGATGGTCCGCCATTCCACGTTGAGGAACTCATAGACCAGATCGGGATCGCGGGGCACGTCGATATAGCCGGCGCGGGCGACGTCGTGTTCGAACATCGTCGCCGGTGACAGGTCCAGCCCGGGCAAGCCTGGATCTACCAGTCCGTCGTGTGGCCGGTGGTGGTATATCACCGCCACCCACTCACGGACGATCGCTTCCAGTTCGTCGAGATAGAAGAAGGCTTCTGCCTCCACATCCAGACCGCGTGAATGCACATCGGGGCCTTTGTATCCCGGCAGCACCTGCAACAGATCTTCACGCAGAGTACGGAAGAACCGTTCGACCGGTCCTTTGTCGCGCCCGGTGCGCAACCGTGCCGGCTGGATCGATATCCCCATGCGTTCACACGTACTGGTCAGGTGCTCAGAGATATAGATCTTGCCGTGGTCGACCACGATCGTTTCGGGCACGATCGCCGGACCCGAGCAGCCCCCGCCCTCTGGACGTTCGATGGCCTCCTGATCGAGCAGCACCGAGCGCGGAATTCCGTGTTCGGGCCAGACCGCGCCCGCCGGCCAGGTCGGCGGTGCCGGCGGTGGCCGCAACGCCTGGTAAAGCACAGCGGCCGCGTCGGTCGAATTCGTCGATACCGGAGTGATGCGGATCCCAGTAATACAGCGCGTGTACCAGTCCATCGCGACCGTGAGTTCGGCCTGCACCCACCGCAGCGTCAGGGGATCCAATGCGAAGACATCCAGCCGAGTGGTGTCCATGAGCAGGTACTCTCCCGGACGGGTTGGTCGCAGCTTCCCGTAGACGCCGCCGGGTCGATCGGCGATGTCGCGATTGCGTTTGGTGCTCAACCGGAATGTCGGATGGCGTCGCTCCAACTGCTCGAGCACCCGGTAGGCAGTCGCCCGTGACGGCAGCTTGATGCTGCCCTCTCCGAACCGGGCAACAACACGCGCGCTGGTGCGTTCGATCACCATGGTGCGCGAGGGTTTGGATTGGTCGCGATGTTCAACCATGACTTCGACAGCCGTTTCCACCCAACGTGGGTCGACATGCCCGGTGGACACGACGGCGGGCTTGGCCTCAACCAGGCCGGCCTCTCCGCTCTGGCGAAAGTTGCTGATCCAGCGGCGCAAGGTCCGCATACCCACACCGAGTTCGGCGGCCTTGGTCTCGTACCGTTGCATCAACGCGATCTCTGGGTCGTACTGTTGGCCGGGGCTCGCCAGCCGCAGCTTCCTCCGGTGATCCAGATCGGTAGCCGGTCAATACTTCCCGCAGATGCCCTGCACGCTCCAGAACAAGTTGGCGTTCTGGCGTAGCCAGATTCGACAGCACCACCGCCGCCGGTTCGACCGGATCATCCGATGACGGTCCTGGCGTGCTCGACAGGATCCGGACATGCTCGCTATTGAAAAGTTCGGCCACCGCAATCCGAGAGACCCGCTGCGTCCGGTTGTTCCGCAGGAGCACCGCCGTCCCGGCGGCATTGGGTATCAGCTCTACGACTTCGACGATGTCGCCGTCGTGGAGAAGGCGGGTTCCGATACCCACCGGTACGGCCATCGAACTCACGGCGGACCCTCCAGAACATGGCGGCCGGAGAGCGCCCTGCTCAGATCGACTGTGAGATGTTGGCGCCACAGCACATGCATCAGCGCTGATCTCGCAATCTCGGGAGGATAGCCATCCTGACGTGAAATCGCCTCGGCCACCGTTAAACCCATCAGATCCGGAGCCGACATACGTTCTACGACCTCCACCCGAAAGAGTCTCCTCCGGCGATACCCCGCCAGAAATTGGATATTGGCCAGCAGAGTCGGCGTGACACCGGTCCATACTTCATAGCTCCACCCCCGCTCTTCAATCGCCTTCCGAGTCCACGCGAAGGTTTGTGCCACAACAGGTTTGATTAAATGGCCAGGAGGTTTCACATCAACCACGATCGGACCGGCGCCCGTGAAGAGCAGAAAATCGGGAATGTGGCGGCGGCAGCGACCGTCGACAATAGCCTCCAGCAGAAAGGGCTGGGCGGACGATCCAGGAGACGGACCGATCGAAATCTGCCATTAGAAGCCGCGCCAACTCCAGACGAGACTCGTAGATCACATGGCCGGTGCAGGTTGCCGACCAATAGGTGCCCGAGTAGTGCTTCTGACCCTTGTACCAGCGAAACGTCCGCCACGATGCAGCCTCACGCAACGCGTCACTCGATACCGCCGACCACGGCCTGCACAGTTCCGAGCCGTCGCTACCCGACCGGAACTTCACCACCGCCGATTCCGGCCCAGCCACGCTGCTGCATTCGCTAGCGCCATCGACCACCGCCGCTACTGAGACAGTGACCATCGGCCGGCGCTCCCGCTCTGGATCGGATTTCACGCCAAGCGTGCACCCGCTCAACGGGCATCCCTTCCCGACACGCCGGTGACCAACCCGCAAAAATCTCACCCCATGGCCAATTGGCCACTCACTGGCCATTCAAATTGAGATTTGGCCAGGTCGAATGAGAACCTACAGTGTAGGTTCTCACGTTTGACTGCATCCGCTCATGCTGCTGACCTGGATGTTTATAAGCTGTCTCACGTCGACCGCACCACGGTTTATCTCACAAAGCGCTTCATTTCCTACGACGCACGCGACGCAGAGGCCGGCCAATGAGTCGGCGCGGATCAATCCGGCTGAACCAATCCCCGCGGCGATCATCGAGAGCGTGTTGCTCACCACCTTGGTCATCGAAGGTGAGGCGCGGGATTGCCTTGCGCAGCATGTCATCATGGCGTCTGTCAGCGCAACCACGAACTTTGAAACCGACTTGCACAGGCCCCTCGAAGGGGCACAGAGCATCCGGTGTTACAGCCGGTGGAATAGGGTCCAGCCAGTGCCGAGCAGATTTTACAGGGGAATTCCATGACCATAATAAACAAATTCCCCCATCTTCAAGGAGGGCAGCAAGACGGCTCACGCGCTCACCCGGCGGCCGGCTTGGGCTCCCAACCTGTACCCGACGTGAGCAATGGAAAAGCCTTGTGGTGCAGGCGCCTTGCGTCGCGGCGGCCGAGGGTGACCTTTCATCGACGCTTAGTGGTGTACGCCGCCAGTGCGTGCATCACCATTGCAGCTGCTGCTTGTGCGGCACCTCAAGAAGACACACTGTCGGCCTATATCAGCGAACACGAACTTCTGCAATCGACATGGAGTGGCGCAGTCATCAACAACGTCGCGTTCACTCCTCCTCGAAACGCTCAACCGACACACGAGGAATTCTCTGGCACGCTGAAAATCAGCGAGGCTCCTATGGCCACTATCCCCAATTCATTCAACCAGACGGAACCCTGGGGCACCCTAAAGGGAGATTTCCGCCTCTTTCCCAGCATCAGTATCAGCTTTTTCACGCTGGATGGTGACTTGGTACCTGCCTGTCAGAACATAATCCAACACATCGGCGCCAGTCCCTGGGACATTCTCGTCCAGCCGGGTCGCGTCTGGTCCGACCAGCGCGACAGTGGCTGGACACGGGCCGCATTCCCCTTCGCTCTTGTCCACGGTTTCAACGGAGGTGAAACCTACAACGGACTGGCTCTGTTTCTTTATCGAGGAAACGAAGTTTCGAATGTTCGCTTCCAGATCGTACAGCAGTCCAGGCCATACGATGACGTGTCCTATTTCACCGGCACAGGAAGTGTGCGCGCGAAATTCGAGCCTGGCCCCATCGAAAACCAGGCCACACTCGCCGCAAGGTATCGGGCGTCGTTGGCCGCCCAGGTGCCGATCGCTGATTGGTCCAAGCTGGTCGACTCCGTCGGCGGGAAGGCCCTTGAGGGGTTTGACTCAGGGCTCCCAGACGCCGACGGGGGAATGGCTGGAATCGATTTTCGCGGGACGTTCTACCTGAAATATTGTGCCAGCGCGGGAGGACCGTTGCCCTGGTGTGACCGAGCACGTTTTGGGGTGTGGTCGGCTACAAAGGCGCTCGCGAACACCACTGCACTGCTGCGGCTTGCGAAGAAGTACGGACCGACTGTCTTCGATGTGAAGATCGCCGATTACCTCCCCGGCGCGAACTCGCATCCGGGCTGGGAATCAGTCCGGTTCGAAGATGCTATCAATATGGCAACAGGGTTCGGAAACGGCAGTACGCGCCGTGAGCCAAACGATATCTACGACGGGGAAGGCTTTACTGCCGACCCGGACTTTTTCACAGCGCACTCCCAACAGGGGCTTACCGCCGCAGTGCTGAAGAATTCCCGTTACCCTTGGGGACCCGGACAGGTTGCGAGATACCGCAACCAAGACATGTTCATTCTTGGTGTTGCAATGAACAACTTTCTCAAGTCGAAAGAGGGGCCTGCCGCTGACATCTGGTCGATGCTTGAGAGAGAGGTCTTCGAACCGATTGGGATTTATTACGCACCAACAAGCCGGACATGGGAGCCCGGCAATCACCTCGGTCACCCAATCATGGCGTATGGGTACTACCCAACTATCAGCGACATGGTCAAGATCGCACGGCTCTACCAGAGCGACGGCCGAGCCGCTGGGGGAAACCAAATACTTTATGAGCCAGCAGTAACGGCGTCGCAGGCCGGCGAACACGCCCCCGGCTTGCCCACCGGAACGAAGAACACGTTCGGCGAGACGACGTACTTCCATGCCTTCTGGGAAACCCCTATTCGGGGATCAGGCGGCTGCGCGTTACATGTGCCCGTGGCTTTAGGCCGCGGTGGCAATCTGGTAGTCATCATGCCGCACGGCGTGACAGCTATCCGTCTGGCGAAAAGCCCCAGCGACGCTGCCAATGATCCGACCAGCATGCTGGCCACCGGCGATCAAATCGCCCCCTTCTGCAGCTAAAGACACGCGACCGACACTCTGCATCCGCTGAGCTTCTCGAACGCGACAAGTTGCTTATGGACCTTCACGCCGTCACGAAGGAGACTGCTGCCGTTCATATTTCGGTGGAACATCCAAGGCCAACGCAGCCTTGACCGTGTTCTTCGATATTCCCATCACTCGGGCGACCACCTTAATCGGCAAACCTTCCGCCCGGTACAGACGACGAATCTCTGCCCAATCTTCCACAGACAACATTCCTTTCAGTCCTCCTAGCTCGGGTAGAGCTAGGCCACCGGACCAGGGGGTCAGTTTTCACGTGCCGTCGACACGCCGGAAACCAGCGAGGAACCTAACATTCTGGAGCTCCACGTCGTTCGGTTCGCTCCACACCTCATACAGCCACCCCCGGCGTTCCAGCGCAGACCGCGTCCAAGCAAATGTCAATGCCACCTCCGGCTTGGACAACCGCCGCGCCGGCTTCACATCCACAACCTTTGGTCCTTTATCAGTGATCAGTAGGTAGTCCGGAACATGTTTGCGCTCATCACCGTTAGATTCGCGCACCAACAGGAACGGCTGTGCACAGATCCGCTGGACCGACCGGTCGAAGTCGGCGAACAACAGCCTGGCGAACTCCAGCCGCGACTCATAGATGACATGCCCGCCCTCGGTAGCCAACCAATAGGTGCCCGAGTAGTGCTTCTGCCCCGCGCGCCAACGGAACTCACGCCACGGACGCGCCTCCGCGAGATCATTCGGATCGGCGTCGGAAAGCGCAACCGAGGACACATCGATATCCGGGGCGGTCCGGAACCGCACCGTTATGGCTGCAGCGGTCCTGGCCGCCGAAACCATGGCTCGTCTGCTACCGCTCGGTCAGCCCCCTCTCTGTCAAGCTGGGCTGAGGCACCCGCCCCCTGACAATTAGTGACCTGAGGGCGGGGATGGAGAGACTCCCCGAGATGACAAGCAAGGTGACGACGTTGGCCCGCGGGGCAGGGATGGAAGATCCTGGCCGGGTGGCTGACGATGCAACGCAACGTCCCGATCCCGAAGTGCCCGAACGCGCTCGGCGGCGGACGTTCACCGCGAAGTTCAAGTTGGAGGTCTTGGCGGCCTACGATTCGGCGGCCGACGGTGAGAAGGGTGCGGTGCTGCGCCGTGAGGGGTTGTATTCCAGCCACATCACCGAGTGGCGCAAGGCCCGCGACGCCGGTGCGTTGGCCGCACTGGCCGCCCCACGCGGGCGCAAGCGGCGCGATCGGCGGGCCGAGCAAATCGCCCTCTTACAGGCCGAGAAACTGCGACTGGAGCAGGAGCTGGCCAAGACCCGCGCCGTGGTGGATGTGCAGTCAAAACTACACGCGCTCTTGGAGACGCTCTCCGAGAGCGCGGATACCGAGCCGAGGTCGACGCCGTGACCGACCGGGCCATCATGGAGCTGATACCGCAGCTGGGCGTGCGGGCCGCCGGCGAGGCGGTGGGTGCTGCCCAGGCCAGCTACTACCGGCGCCACCGGCAAAGCCCGGCACCGGCGCGGCCGGAGCCCGTCCCACACCGCCAACGGCGGCAGCCGCGTGCCCTAAGCAGCGCCGAGCAGCAGGCGATCCTCGACGTGCTGCACAGCGACCGATTCGTCGACCTGGCACCGGCGCAGGTGTGGGCCACCCTGCTCGACGAAGGCGTCTACCTGGGTTCGGAGTCGACGTTTTATCGGCTGCTACGCCAAGCCGGTGAAGTGCGTGAGCGCCGTCGGCAGGCCACCCATCCTGCGAAGGTAAAACCCGAACTCGCCGCCAAAGTCCCAAATGCGGTGTGGTCCTGGGATGTAACGAAATTACGTGGCCCAGCAAAATGGGCCTACTACTACCTTTACGTGATCTTGGATATCTTCTCGCGGTATGTCGTTGGCTGGATGGTTGCCAGCCGCGAATCGGCCGCGTTGGCTGAGGTGCTGATTCGTCAGACCTGCGCCAAACAAGGGATCGACCGTGACCAGTTGACCATCCATGCCGACCGCGGCAGTTCGATGACCAGCAAGCCGGTGGCGTTTCTGCTTGCCGATCTTGGTGTCACCCAGTCACATTCGCGACCGCACGTCTCCAACGACAACCCGTTCAGCGAGGCCCAGTTCAAGACGTTGAAGTACCGGCCCGACTTCCCCGGACGGTTCGGCTCGATCGAGGCCGCCCGGGCGCACTGTCAGGTCTTCTTCGGTTGGTACAACGATGAACACCGCCACAGCGGGCTGGGCCTGCATACCCCCGCCGACGTCCACTACGGCCTGGCTGAGGCAGTCCGCGGCAAGCGTGCCGGCGTACTCGACGCCGCCTACGCCCAACACCCGGAACGGTTCGTGCGCAAACCGCCCGAACCGCCACAACTACCCACCAGTTCCTGGATCAATCCACCCCACCATCCAGAGGAGGACACTCAGTAAATATCGCGCAACGGTGCCTCATTCAGGTTGACAGGTTCCGCATCCCTCGCTGAGCCGAAGGATCAACCCGGGCGTCGGCGTCGATCGACCGGTCTCCAGAAAATTCAAATTCGCGGTGGAAATCTGAGCCTGAATCGACAAGTCGGGCTGCCTGAGCCGGCGCCGCACTCGCCACTCACACGCCAGCTGACCGACCGCAGGCGATAGTCGGACGCGGCTGAACATATGTCGTCAAAGCACGAGCGTTGCTGTGCCTGGTCGCGCTCGCAAGTACCTCTGCGGTAATCGACATGCGCCTGACGGTGGAACACGATGCTGGTGTCCTTTTAATCGGAAGCCGGATTATCGCCATGTCGCATGAATCAGCTGGGGCCTGGGCACCAACGGCGACGAGCCGCTCATTATCGGCTGGGATGTGGCGGCGTTGGGCGGCCGACACACAACTGGCACGCGCCATCGGTTTCCTCAACAAGCTGGCGAGCTGAAACTTGCCTAGGAGCATAACAATGCCGTGTGCACAGAGTGCCGGTGTTGGTGGTGCCTGGCGCGCCGAGATGGCCTTCTTGGAAGAGATATACCAGTACGCCGAAGGTCGTGCTGAGCGATATAACGTTGAGCGCCAAAGGTCGTGCTGAGCGATATAACGTTGAGCGCCAACATTTTCAGCGGAACCAACGCACTGCCGGTCAATGCGAAGAGCAAGACAAACGTAGTCACCGCGATCAGTGTCAGCACGATCGGCAGTCGTCCGGCAATCGCTTTTCCGTTGTCGCTGTTGATCTTCGCCGCGCCCGTCAGCTGGACGGGTCATCGTTGGGTCGGGGGCTGCATGTAATGCGTCCAGCTGTGTCCGCGACTGCTGTGAGAACAGCGGCGCGGAGCTGGCGATGCTCAGCGATGCGGTGCCACCAGCTGCCGCCGCCGCTCCGGTTTGAGGCCGGGTCTGCTGCCCGAAGGCGAACGTGCCGACCGACGAGGAAACCCAGGTGACTCTCGCGCGATACTATTCGGCGGACTAACTACCTCTGCTAAAACGATTTCGTAACACAGCTACGACCCGGAAGGAGCATCGTGTCGCGCGCTGCCTTCGCAGTACTCGACTCCGCCGAATTGACCGCCTTCCACCGCAAGGTGACGGTGCTGTCGGCCGCCGGAATGTTCCTCGACGGCTACGACATCACGGTGATTGCCGTGGCGCTGCCGACCGTCATCAACCAGTGGCACATGTCCAGTTTCATGACCGGCGCGGTCTCCGCCGCCGCAGTCATCGGAATGTTCGTGGGTGCGTTCGTCTTCGGCCGCCTCACCGACCGGCTGGGCCGCAAGAAGATGTACCTGGTCAATCTGATCGGGTTCGTAGTGCTGGCCCTGCTGGCCGCCCTCGCCCAGGACGCCTGGCAGCTGCTAGCCGCCCGGTTCCTCCTCGGTCTCGCCCTCGGCGCGGACTACACGATCTCCACGTCACTACTCGCCGAGTACGCCCCGGCTCGCCGCCGCGGCACGCTGATGAGCCGCCTGGGTGCGACCTGGTTCGTTGGTGCGGCAACGACTTACGTGCTGGCCCTGCTGCTCCTACCGCTGGGCAATTCCATGTGGCGCGTCATGCTGGTCGTGGGCGCGGTCTTCGCGCTGGTCGTGTTGTGGATGCGGCGCAGCATTCCGGAGTCCCCGCGCTGGCTGGCGGCGCAGGGCCGTGAGGACGAGGCCCGGGCCGTGCTGACCGAGCTCGGCGACACCGGCGAGGTGCTCGCCGAAGCGCCTGTCCGCGAGCCGGTTTCGCCGTGGCGGATGCTGCTCACCCTGCCGCTGATGCGATTCACCTTCTTCTGCTGCGGCTTCTGGTTCATGTACACGATGTCCTACTACGGCATCACCCTCTACACGCCGACCATCCTTAAACAGGTCACCACCAGCACCACCGGCACCTACACCGGATCGCTGATCATCGCCCTGGTCGGCGTGGTCGGCGCGGCCACCGGCGTGCTGCTGGTCGACCGGGTGGGCCGCCGTCCGCTCCTGATCACCGGATTCATCGGCATGTTCCTGGCCCTGACGACGCTGACGCTGTGGCCGAACCCCGGCCTGACCGGGCTGGTTATCCTGCTGGGCGCGGCCGTGCTGTTCGCCAACTCCGGCCCCGGCATCGTGAACCTGGTCTACCCGAGCGAGGTCTTCCCGACCCAGGTGCGCGCCACCGCCAATGGCCTGGCCACCGCCGTCTCCCGCATCGGCGCGATCATCGGCACCCTGTGGCTGCCCACCCTCATCTCGAAATGGGGCCTGCACCACGTACTCTGGCTCTTGGTGGGCGCAAGCGTGATCGGACTGATCATTGCCGTGGCGCTCGCGCCGGAAACCAAGGGCCGCACGCTCGAGGAGCTGTCCGCGGCCCACACCCGACGCGCCGAACCGGCGGCGGTGCAGGGCTGAGCGCGTGGCGTCCGACGAATTCACCTTTGCCCCAGAACCTTCCGGCCACTACCGGGCGCTGACGCGGGCACCCGGGGAGCCACACCTGGAACGCACCGATCTCGCGGGAAATTGACGGCACCGCACCGGATTTCGCCAGAACCACCGGCGACAGCATCGACAGTGCGCAGGCCAATGAGCTGGCCGCGCTGCTGGCGCTGCTCGACGGCGGCACCGAGCTGGATCCGAACTTCGGAGTCGAGGACCCGAAATCGCATCCTTCGCAGGCGATCTCCGCGGAGTTCTATCAGCGATAACCGGAATCCCGTGATGTGTACAAGCGCGAGCACGGATTCCCGGACGTCCCGGGACTGCTGGCCGCGGCGGGCCGCCCCTTCCACACCGAGAGTCTCGGCGTGCCGTAGCTGGGCTGCTTCGGCAACCACGACTGCCTGGTTCAGGGCCGCGCACCGCTCACGCCGGAATTCCAGGCGCTGGTGACGGCCCGAGGAGTACGTCAGGGCGCATCTGGACAGTCCGACCCAGTCGCCCGGTCACGGCTTCACCGAGCAGAGTCTCGCCGACGGCACCACCTACTACTGCTACGACGCGGTGCCGCAGACCGTGTTTCGCTGTTCTACACCGACTACCCGGGCGGCCACCCCGTAGTGTTCGTCCACGCCTGGGCCCTCACTGGAGATATGTGGAATTACCAGCTGCCAGATCTAATGGCGGCCAGACTCCGATGTATCACCTACGGCCGGCGCGGCCACGGCCGCTCCGATCGGCCCGGAGCAGGCTATGACATCGACACGCTGGCCGATGATTTGGGCGCGGTGATCGACCAACTTGATCTGACTGACATCACCTTGATCGGCCACTCGATGGGAGCAGCCGAAGTCCCCCGTTACATCACCCGGCATGGACCCGAGCGCATCGCCCGGCTTATCCTGAGCGGCACGGTGACACCAATGCTGCTGCAAAGCGACGACAATCCTGACGAAATTCGCGCCAGCGTCGCGGCGCAGATGCGGGCGCCCATGGCTCGTGACATCGGTGACTGGATGGAGATGAACGGCAGGTACGAGTATTTCCTTGGCAAGCACCGTGTGTCGCGGCAACTGCTAGATTGGACATTGAACACCATCGCAGCGGTGCTTGTGCCCATCCTCGCTCAGACCGTGTTTGTCATTGGAATTTCCTTTCGCCTCTTGGACGATCAGCGATGTGACCGACGGGTCAACCGCACCAAGGACCCACGCTGCCGGTTGGGAGCGGTCGGCACCGCCTACATCAGCTTCGCACTCACCGAGCCCGGGTTGTTTGGTTACGTTTTCTCTATATGGCGTCGGCGTCGTTCGCGATGGCCTCGGCCGCCCGCAGCCCCAGCCCGATAGCGGCGCGCGCCCATTTCGGCGTCGCCGCGGCAAGGCCGCAGGCCGGGCTGACGCCGATGCGATCGCGCAGCGCCGACCGGCTGAACCCCAGCCGGTCGGTGACCGCAACAACAGCGGTCGCCACCTCCGCCGCCGACGGCCACCGCTCCGGCGCGGTGCCGGGGACGACGCCAAGCACGACGACACGCCCCGATTCGACGAATTCGGCGATAGCGTCCAGGTCGGCAGGCCGAAGTGTCGCGGCATCGACCGATGCCGCCGTAATATTGCTGTGCTGCAACACTTTCCACGGTAATTTCGCGCCACAGCTGTGCACCGCCACGTCACCGCCGGCGGCGGCCACGCAGGTGTCAAGCAGTGTGGTGGCCAACGCCTCATCGATCGGGGCCACCGGGGTCAGTGCGGTCACCCCGGCCAGCTGCCCGGCCACGGCCGCCGGCAGCGACGGCTCATCGAACTGGACCACCACGGGCGTGTCGAGTCGACGGGACACCGTGGCGCGGTGTGCGGCGACCCCTTCGGCCAACGAAGCGGCGATGTCGCGTACAGCGCCGAGGTCGGTGATCGCCCGGTGCCCGTTGGCCAGCTCCAACTCGGCGGCCAGCGTGATGGGCCCGGGCGCCTGAACTTTGACCGCGCGCCCGCTGCCGCGCAAGCCCGCCGCCTCCCAGGCCTCTTCCAGCGCATCGATGTCTTCCCCCAGCAGGCTGGCCGCCCGGCGCGTCACGGCGCCGCGCCGGACTACCAGGCAGTAGCCGCGAGGCACCGTGTCGATGGCCATGTCGATCAGCAGCGCGCCCGTACGCCCGACGGTGTCGGCGCCCACTCCCCTGGCGGGCAGCTCGACGATGTGGGCCAGCGCGCCGCCCAGCTCACCAACGACGACCTCGGCGGCCTGCCGCGCAGTGGTGCCGGGCCACGATCCGATGCCGCTGGCCGCCGCGAAAAAACTCACCGGCCAACCGTATTCGACCGGGTGGCACACACCAAGCCGTCGGGGGCTTCGAGCTGTTCGGCGGAACGTGACTGGATGTGAGCGTTTGTTAGCGAATGTACGTTTGAATTGGTGTGTGAAGCTTGCGGAGTGGGCGCGGTCGGTGGGTGTCGTCCGCAGACGGCGTACACGTGGGTGCGGGAGGATCGGATGCCGGTGCCGTTTCGCCGGTTGGCGTCGGGCACGATCCTGGTCGATGTAGCCCCGGCCGACGCCGAGCAGCGGATGGTGGTGTACGCGCGGGTCTCGTCGCACGATCAGCGATCGGACCTGGATCGGCAGGTATGGAGGGCGACCACTTTCGTAGACAGTCATCGAAGTGGAATGATTGTCTACGAGGAGAAAAACAGTTATGGGTTCGACGCGTCGGAAGTTCACACCTGAGTTTAAGTCCGAGGCCGTAGAGTTATTGATCAACTCGGGCAA
>DASXMA010000263.1:0-2481 GCA_036495965.1 Mycobacterium sp. | reverse complement strand
CCGGCGCTGGCGGTGCGCAGGCTGGTGGCAGTGTTGAGCGCGGCATTTTCTCCAATTGCCGCTGACAGCAGAGCAATTCGTTCGCAAAAGATCTGAGGAGGTCTGATGACACGCACACATTCAGGATCACTGGCTGCCGGCGGGCTGAACTGGGACAGCCTGCCGCTCAAGCTGTTCGCCGGTGGCAACGCGAAATTCTGGAATCCGGCCGACATCGACTTCTCGCGGGACCGTGCCGACTGGGAGCGACTGAACGAGGATGAACGCGATTTCGCCACCCGCTTGTGTGCGCAGTTCATCGCCGGCGAGGAAGCGGTCACCGAGGACATCCAACCGTTCATGTCGGCGATGCGGGAAGAAGGACGGCTCGGCGACGAGATGTACCTGACTCAGTTCGCCTTCGAGGAGGCCAAGCACACCCAGGTGTTCCGACTGTGGCTCGACGCCGTCGGATTGACCGAGGACCTACACGGCTACCTGGAACCGCTACTGGCGTATCGAACGATGTTCTACGACGAGCTGCCGGACTGCCTCAACGCCTTGTCATCTGACGCGTCACCGGCGGCCCAGATTCGGGCGTCGGTCACCTACAACCACGTCGTCGAGGGCATGTTGGCGCTGACCGGCTACTACGCCTGGCACAAGATCTGCGTGGACCGCAACATCCTGCCCGGTATGCGGGAGTTGGTCCGGCGGATCGGCGACGACGAGCGCCGCCACATGGCGTGGGGCACGTTCACCTGTCGGCGCCACGTCGCCGCCGATGACGCCAACTGGGGCGTCTTCGAATCGCGGATGAACGAGTTGATGCCGCTCGCTCTCGACGCCACCGCCCAGGGTTTTGCGCTGTTCGACGTGCCGCCGTTCGGTCTGGTTCAGGACGAAATGACGCAGTATGCCGCCGACAAGGGGATGCGCAGGTTCGGCACCATCTCCAGTGCGCGCGGTCGGCCACTTGGCGAAATCGACCTCGATTACTCGCCGGTGCAGCTGGAGGACACCTTCGCCGCCGAAGACGAAAAGGCGCTGGCGGGAGTCTAAGCCTCGTCGAGATCGACGCCAGCGCGTAAAAGATCGACTTGGCGTCAAGGGATGGTTGCAACACTTCGCTTGAGGGGTGTTATGCGCCATTGGTCTTTGATGTCGGTGCAGCGTCGGTTTTGGGAGTTGGTGGCTGCGGGTTGGTCGATTGAGGATGCGGCTGAGATGGTCGGCGTGTCGACGACTTGTGGGCTGGAGTGGTTCCGCAGATTCGGTGGTGTGAATCCGCAGTTAGGTCAGTCCAGGGGCCAGGTGAGGCCGCGGTTATCCATTGTTGAGCGCGAAGAGATTATGGTCGGCACTCGCCGTGGAGAGTCGATTCGGTCGATAGCGCGACGGTTGGGTCGGGCACCCTCGACGGTGATGCGTGAGATCTATGCCAACGGCCGCTGTCGAAATGCGCCGGGCCGCTACCGTGCTCTGCACCGCTTTGGCGCCAATCGTGGTGGCTGGGACGCGAAGTCGTTGTATCGAGCCAGCATGGCCCAGGCCCGAAGCGAAGCGCGAGCTCGCCGCCCCAAAACCGGCAAGCTGGCCGGCTGTCCTGCGCTGCGCGGCGAGGTGGAAGGGTTGTTGGCGACGAAGTACAGCCCCCAGCAGATCGCGGGGGTGCTGGCGGTGAGCTATCCCGATCGCCCGGAGATGCAGGTGTCCCACGAAACCATCTATCGTGCGCTCTACGTGCAAGGACGCGGCGAACTACGCCGCGAGCTGCACCGCTGTCTGCGCACTGGCAGAGCTCTTCGCAAGCCCCGCAACAGGGCCCGCGGCGGCGATGGCCGTGGCCGCATCCCGGGCATGGTCAACATCTCTGAACGGCCGGCCGAGGCCAATGATCGAGCCGTGCCTGGGCACTGGGAAGGCGATCTGATCATCGGCAAAAACCAGGCCTCCCAGATCGGCACCCTGGTAGAACGCTCCACCGGGTTCGTCCAACTGCTGCATCTGCCCGACAGCCGCAACGCCGAAACTGTGGCCGATGCCATGATCGCGGCCATCCAAAACATGCCCACCGCACTGCGCCGCACTGTGACCTGGGATCAGGGCCACGAAATGGCTCAACACGCCCGCATCAGCATCGAGGCCGGCATTGACGTCTACTTCTGCGACCCGCACTCACCCTGGCAGCGCGGGAGCAACGAAAACACCAACGGCCTACTGCGTCAATATTTCCCGAAAGGCACCGACCTATCCGTGCACTCGGCGGCCCACCTCGCCCAAGTCGCAGCCGAACTCAACGGACGGCCCCGTAAACGATTCGACTGGCACAGCCCCGCCTACATGCTCACGCAGCTACTATCACCACCGACAGAATCAACTGTTGCAACCAAACCATGAATCCGCCTCGAACTTTCCCGCGTCAGCGTCGATCTCGCCGAAAACTCACGACACTAGTCCAGGATCGCCAGTTCCTTGGGGAACCGGGTGAGAAATTCCGGT
>DASXMA010000262.1:0-10833 GCA_036495965.1 Mycobacterium sp. | reverse complement strand
ACGGCGGCGTCGATCAGTACGACGTCGGTGACGCCCAGCAGGCCCAGAGCCCGCGGATAGGTCACATGGTTACCCTCGGCTCCGGCCACCAACTGATCCAGCACCGAGAGGGTGTCACGTGGCGAACCGCCGCCGGCACGGATCACCAGCGGATACACCGCATCGTCGACGACAACGCCCTCTTGCTCACAGATCCGCCCGATCAACGCCCGCATGGTGCGCGGCGGCAACAGCCGGAACGGGTAGTGATGGGTGCGCGACCGGATCGTGGGCAGCACCTTCTCTGGTTCGGTCGTGGCGAAGATGAAGATGAGGTGTTCGGGGGGCTCCTCCACGATCTTGAGCAGCGCATTGAACCCCGCCGTGGTGACCATGTGCGCCTCGTCGACGATGAACACCCGGTAGCGCGACTGCGCCGGCGCATAGAACGCGCGGTCCCGCAGTTCGCGGGTGTCGTCCACGCCGCCGTGGCTGGCGGCGTCGAGCTCCACCACATCGATGCTGCCCGGCGCGTTGGGAGCCAACGCCACGCATGACTCGCAGACCCCGCAGGGGTTGGCCGTCGGCCCCTGAACACAGTTCAACGACCGGGCGAGGATGCGCGCTGACGACGTCTTTCCGCAGCCGCGCGGCCCGGAGAACAGGTACGCATGGTTGATCCGACCGGCTTCCAGGGCGATGGACAGCGGTTCGGTGACGTGCTCCTGCCCCACCACTTCGGCGAAAGTTGCCGGTCGATATTTGCGGTAGAGGGCCACGCTCAGCAGGCTACCGACGCTCGGTGACGTAAGCCCGACTGGCATCGACTGTGCATCAGTGGCTTCCAGTGTGAACGTAGGGCAGGATTTGGCGGCTTTGTCCGCCGTCAGCGCACACTCGACGCCCCCAGCGCACAGTCAATACCGTCAGCGCACACTCGACGCGGCCGGGGCCACGTTCAGCATCGACTCCGAAGCCGCCAGGAGCGCACAGGTAGCCAGCCCGTCGACAGCGTCGCGCAGGTCCGGTATCGACGGGAAGGTGGGTGCGATCCGGATGTTCTTGTCGTCCGGATCTTTGCGGTACGGGAAGGAGGCACCGGCCTCGGTGACCGCGATACCGGCGTCCTTGGCCAGGGCGACGGTTCGCCGCGCCGTGCCGGGCAACACGTCGAGGCTGATGAAGTAACCGCCCTTGGGTTCGGTCCACGACGCGATCTTGGATTCGCTCAACCGGTGATCCAGGATTTCGGCCGCCAAGGCGAATTTCGGCGCCAGTATCTGCTGGTGGCGCAGCATCTGCAGGCGGACTCCGTCGGCGTCGCCGAAGAAGCGCAAATGCCTCAGCTGATTGACCTTGTCCGGGCCGATCGACTTCTTTCCCGCGTACTGCAGGTACCAGGCGATGTTGCCCAGCGATCCGCCCAGAAAGCTGACACCGGCGCCGGCGAAGGTGATCTTCGAGGTGGACGCGAAGACGTAAGGCCGGTTGGGGTTGCCGGCCTTGGCGGCCAGCCCGAGTACGTCGACCTGACGGATGAAGTCATGCGTCAGGGTGTGCACCGCATACGCGTTGTCCCAGAACAGCCGGAAATCAGACGCAGCCGTCCGCATCTGGACGAGCCGGCGAACCGTTTCCCAGGAGTAGGTGATCCCGGTTGGGTTGCCGAACACCGGCACCGCCCACATCCCCTTGATTGCGGGGTCGACGGCGACAAGCTCTTCGATCAGGTCCACATCAGGACCGCCGTCTTGCATCGGGATTCCGATCATGTCGATGCCCATGGTCTCGGTGATGGCAAAGTGCCGGTCATAGCCGGGGACGGGGCAGAGGAACTTGACGCTCGGCTCATCCTTCCAGGGCCGTTGTGAGTCCACGCCGCCGTACAGCATCGAGAAAACGACGAGGTCGTGCATCATCTCCAGGCTGGAGTTGTTGCCGGCGATCAGGTTCTGTACCGGGATGCCGAGCAGCTCGCCGAAGATGGCCCGCAGTCCGGGCAGGCCGTGCAGGCCGCCGTAATTGCGGGTGTCGGTCCCTTCCTCGTCGCGGTAGTCGTCCCCGGGCAGGCTCAACAGCTGGTTGGACAGGTCGAGCTGCTCCGCACACGGTTTGCCGCGCGTCAAATCCAAAGCCAGCTCCTTGGCCTGCAGCTCGGCGTAATCCTGCTGGTTGCGGGCGTGTAGAGCCGCTAGCTCTTCAGAGGTGAGGGAATCGAACGCCACCAGGGGACCTTTCGCTGATCGCACACCGTGGGGTTCGGGGGTCATTCAAGCCCCCGACGTAGGGGACCCCGCGCACCCGACAGAGCCCATTGACCCTTGCTGCCTTCCGGCCCTGGGGGAGTTCACAGGATAGACGCCGCGCGGGGTCCATCGCGAGTGTAATACCTGGCCCGAAGCAAGCGACGTGCAACCGGCGGCGGCCGCGGGGTGCTCGGTTACCATGGCCACGGAGGATTCGCCTAGTGGCCTATGGCGCTCGCCTGGAACGCGGGTTGGGTTAACAGCCCTCGCGGGTTCAAATCCCGCATCCTCCGCCAGTAGTCCGCGGCGCGGCCGAACAGGGTGTTGTTTGGAATCGGTTTGGGCTGCCTTTAGGCTGACGTGGGCTTACCAGCATGAGGAGGCGTATGGGGCGCAAGGTCGCCATACCGTGGCACTTGTTGTTTTCGATCGGTGCCGGCGTCCTCTATTTCTTCTGCGTGCTGCCCCGCTGGTACGAGCTGATGGGCGACATGCCGCACGCACTGGGGATGGCTGGCCGCATCGCGTCGGGCGCACTCATCGCACTGGCCGCGCTGCCCGTGGTGTTTACCCTGCTGCGCACCCGCAAGCCGGAGTTGGGCACCCCGCAACTGGCACTGTCTATAAGGGTCTGGTCGATCGTGGCCCATGTGCTGGCAGGGGTGCTGATCATCGGCACCGCGATCAGCGAGATCTGGCTCAGCCTGGATACCGCCGGGCAGTATCTGTTCGGCATCTACGGCGCCGCCGCAGCGATCGGCGTGCTCGGGATTTTCGCGTTCTATCTGTCGTTTGTCGCCGAGCTGCCGCCGCCACCGCCGAAACCGATCAAGGCGAAGAAACCCAAGAAGCGTCGCAAGAAGGGCGAGGAAGCTGACGAAGCCGCCGAAGACACAGAAGCCCCAGAAGCCGAGGCAGACGAAGACATAGAAACCGAAGAAGCCGAGACGGTCGAGGCGGAAGCCGGCGAAACGGAAGAAGCCGAAGAAACCAAAGACGCCGAAAAGCCAGAGCAGGAAAAAGAGCCCGCGGCGGTCACCACCGAAGACGCCGAGGCCGACGCGGAATCGGCGACCGAAGAAGCGCCGGCCACCGAAGCCACGGAAGCCACTGAAGCCGCCGAAGAGCCCACGGGGGGGTTGCGCAATCGCCGCCCGACCGGGAAGGGCACCCACCGCATGCGCCGCAGGCGCACCCGGGGCGGCGTCGCCGTCGACGAATAGCCAACGGGTTCCGCAGCGCGATCGTAAATCAGTCGCGGCGCCGAAGGCGCTCGAGGGAATCGGCGATGCGTTGCCGCGTCTCCTCGGCGCCCCAGAGCTGGCGGACCTCGCGGTCAATATCGCCGGCCTCACTGATCCGCGTCAGGGTCGGCGCCCTCAGCTGAGCTTTGGTATGGCGATAGGCGTCGGCCGAGATCTCGGCCAGGTCTGATGCCTCCGCCACGGCCGCCTCGATGAGTCCGTCGGCAACGACGCGGTGAGCAAGTCCGTTGGCGATGGCGTCAGCCCCTCGATAGAGGCGACCGCCGAGCAGCACTTCCGCAGCGTGGTCTCCGCATGCGTAACGCACGACCTCGAGCGCGGCGGCGGGGAACGACACTCCGACACGAACCTCGGATGCTCCGATCTGTGCGTCGGGGCTCATCAGGCGACGGTCGCAGGCACCTGCGAGCACACACCCGCCCGCGATCGCGGCACCGTTGATCGCGGCCACCGTCGGCCCCGGATAGCAGAACATCGCGACGAACGCATCGGACAGCGCTGGTATCAACCGGTCGGTGTAGTCAGCCCCGCCCTGCAGCACGCGGTTGAGGTCGACTCCGGCGCAGAACACCCGGCCCGCACCGGTGACAACCAGCGCGCCGGCACCCGAACCCTGCAGCTCGCGGATGGCGGCGGTCAGCTCTTCCAGCAGCTCGACGTCGAGCGCGTTGACCCGCCCCGATGACAGGGCCAACACCCGCACCGCTCCAACGGTCTGGATCTCGATCACTGGGGCCGGCTGACTACGACGACGGGAATGTCGGTGTTCTCGTCGGTGTGATGGCTCGCGCACAAGCGGTGGTAGCCATCGGCGATTTGTAGCGGAACGCCAGTCGCGAAGTCGCCCCGGACCAGCAGAATGGGCGACAACGATTGACCCTTTTTGATCTTGGATAAATCAGACGCGACGTCGGGATCGTCAACAGGTAGCAGACTCAGCTGCGCTGCCCGGAGAATGTCCTTGGCCTTCTTGTGCACGACGGTTCCGGCCTTCAGCCGCTTGGTCAGCTTTTTAACGGTCTTCGAGTCCGCGAGCAGATCAAGGTAGTCGGCTGCGGCCGGAAAGTCATGTGCCTCAGGTTTTCCCAGCCATATCACGTTGCCCATCGGGTTTCTCCCTTCATCGGGCTGTGTCGAGGCAGCCTACCTGGGTTGACGATACGAAAATTGGGATCGGTAGCAACTCGGTCGTTCTGTACTTCCTCCATGACGACGCCAACGGGGCGGCGCATGAAGGAAGGAAATCACCAGTGAAACGTCTTCTCGCGGCGCCACGGCCTTGATCACGCATGTCCGACGTGACGATTCGCGGATTCTCAACTTGGTACGCGCCGGCGCCGGGGTTGCCGACATCGGATGGCCGGAACTGTATGCCGCTCTTGATGATTCGAGCACAATGCCGGTAATGCCGAGCGGGCGTCGCGACGATTACGCGCTGGCCGCCGGCGCGGACGCCGGACTCGCCCATAAAGCGTGACGCGGCTCCGATCGCCAGGTGCGTCGCGTGTATCAACTGGAGTGCGGTTCCCTCCGGAATATTCGATGCGGCTGAGAACACCATCGAGTGGATCGTCGAGGTGGCCGGTACGGCGGTCGTCGCCATCGTGCGGGCGGCGGGTGCGGGCACGGTTAGACCGGCCGGGTGACGACCATTCCTGGCAGAGATCCTGGCTTCCGAATCCGCCTATTAAGGTTGGACACAATTCCCTATGCTGAGCGAGTGCCAAACACCTATCGAGTCGTTCAATGGAACACCGGAAACGTCGGCAAAAGCTCGCTGAAATCCATCGCCGACAACCCCACGCTTGAATTGGTGGGGTGTTATGCCTGGTCGGCGGACAAGGTCGGCCGCGACGCCGGCGAACTGGTCGGCATTCCGCCGCTAGGGATTGCGGCCACCAATGAGGTCGACGCGCTGCTTGCCCTGAAACCGGACTGCGTCGTCTACAACCCGATGTGGTTCGACGTCGACGAGCTGGCCCGCATCCTGTCCGCCGGCGTCAACGTGGTCACGACGGCGTCCTTCATCAACGGGCACAACCTCGGCGGCGGCCGCGAGCGAATATTGGAAGCCTGCGAGAAGGGCGGCTCGACGATCTTCGGGTCGGGCGTCAGCCCGGGTTTCGCCGAACTGTTGGCCATTGTCTCGGCAATGGTGTGCAACCGGATCGACAAGGTCACCGTCAACGAAGCCGCCGACACCACGTTCTACGACTCACCGGACACCGAGAAGCCGGTGGGATTCGGACAGCCGATCGACCACCCCGAGCTGCAGCAGATGGCCGCGAAGGGGACGGCGATTTTCGGCGAGGCAGTCCAGCTGGTGGCCGACGCGCTGGGCATCGAGCTCGACGACGTCCGCTGCGTGGCCGAATTCGCCCAAACCACGGCGGATCTCGAAATGGCGTCCTGGACCATCGCGGCGGGATGCGTCGCGGGCGTCTACATCAGCTGGCAGGGCATGGTCGACGGCAAGACTTTGATTGACCTCAACGTCCGGTGGCGCAAGGGACAGACACTCGAGCCCGACTGGAAGATCGACCAAGACGGCTGGGTCATCCAGGTTGACGGCCAGCCGACGGTCACCACGAAAGTCGGCTTTCTCCCGCCGCCGTACTTCGAGGCCACGACGATCGAGGAATTCATGGACCTCGGCCACATCATGACGGCCATGCCTACCATCAACGCAATCCCCGCCGTCGTCGCCGCGCCGCCGGGCATCGTCACCTACGCCGATCTTCCGCTGACACTCCCGCGCGGCAACGTGCCGAAAAGCTAACAACGGCCATCCCGCCACACCACCGGCCCTCAGCGCCTGACCGGCACGGCTGTAGCCCGCTGCTATTTGTGGTGGTCGTGAGCGGCCAGCGCCGCGGCTCTGTCCTGAAGTTCGGACCGGGTGAGAAGTCCACGACGGCACAAGACGTGTTCCAGCGCGGCCAGCCATCGCTGGTAATAGTCCCAGTCTTCGGCTGGACGCGCCTTGTGCTCCCATCGCTGGATTTCGGCGATCAGTTGTTGGTGAAATTGATGCCAGTCAAACCTGCCCGCATCGGAGAGGGCAACCGCGAGCGCGAAAACCGTGGCCTCCCACGGCGCGGAAAACATCAATTCACCATTGGTTCGGGGAAGTGCGCTATCGCCGTGGGCGTCGAGTTGCTTCACGACTGCATATTGAGTCATGGGCGCGTCTGCTGTTCGGCTGGGTCGGCGATGACACCAGCGCCGACCATCGCATCGCGTGTGACGACGCTAACGAGATCATCGATGCTCCAGCCCTCGGTGTGGGCTGGTCGACGAGGAAGAACCATATACCGGGTCTCGGCGTTGGAGTCCCAGACACGGATCTCGGTCAACTCGCTGAGGTGCGCTCCGAACTCGGCGAGTACGGTGCGAGGCTCGATCACCACGCGGGCACGGTACTCGGGAGATTTGTACCAGGTCGGCGGCAGCCCCAGGATTGTCCACGGGTAACACGAGCACAGCGTGCAAACGATCATGTTGTGGACGTGGTCGTGTTTTCCATGACGATGAACTCGGTTGGGGAGGTGAGGCCGAGTTCTTGCAGGGCGGCGTTGCCATCGGCCAGTAGGCGTTTTTTGTACTCGGGGTCGCTCCAGGCTCGGGCGACGACCCGTGCGCCGTTGAGCGGCCCGATGTCGTGTTCGAGCATCGCCGCAACGGCATCAACTGCAGCGGGTGTAATCAGTGCCTTTTCCAGCAGGAGCGATTCGATCGCGCGGGCACGCAGGGCGGGATCCGCTTGATCGGAATCTGGTTGGCTGTCTTGATGATTCATGCCGCCTCCAGGTAGCTTTCCCAGAGCCCGAGCTGCACTTTCAGATTGGGCTCGGCGGTGTGTCCCCACAGATCGCGACCGTCGAAGCTGACTGTGTAGACGTATTGAGGGTTTTCGCCCATGCCGTGTGCGTCGGTGTCAGGGAGGACAGCGGCCGGATGGATCTGGGTGATTCTGCCGCGACGACCGCGCACATAGCGCGGCAGCCGGGTGTGACGACGGGGGTGAATATTGCGCGCAATGACCGCATCGCCCACTGCGAACTGTGGCGGATGGTCAGCCTCGCGGCGGTTACTCGGTTCACCGCCCTGTGTCGGCGATCCGGGTGTGTTGGCCGAGGGTGGCCCGTCGCTGCTGCGCTGCGGTTCTCCATCGCCACCGCTTCCGAGTTGCTCGACGCGATCGCGGATCTCGGCGGGGTGTAAGAGCATGCGCTGCACCAGCGCCCCTTCCAACCCATCGAGGTGGCGCTCGAAGTAGCGGTCTTGCAAATAGCGAAGCGGTGGCAGGCTCTCAATGGCATAGCGCAAAACACCACCACCACCGAAGTGGCCGGCGACGAGCAACACCAAGGTCATGGCTTCCACGCGCCCTTCCCACGGGGCGTGAAATACCGGCTCGTTTTGTGGGCGCGGAACAGGACCGAACGATTGCATTCCGCCCTGGTCATGTTCGCCGTTCATTGACCGATCCCTTTCGTGTTCACTCCGGCAGGTGGTGGCAAGTAATTCCGTGGCGACTCTCGTCCATCACTCGCGATGGCTTGCCGGACTGGGGGTTTGGTGTCAGAAGCGGAAGTGCTGCAGGTCATTGGGTTTGATGCGGCCCGAACCACACGCCGTTCGGGGAGCCGATCGCGCCGGCCTGCTCGCGGGCGGTCGCTAACTCGGTGGAAGCAGCGAATCTCCGCGCCTTGTCGAGGTCGTGCATATCCATCACGACGATGACGGTGTTCGGATCGTCGGCGTCGACGTAGGTCCCGGTCACCACCAAACCGTGTGCACGGCGCACAGCATCCAACTCGGGATTGCGGAAAACGGTGTTCCACTGTTCGATACTGCCGACTTTTTGTTTGACCAGCATCACCCCGGCCACGATGAATCCTCCTTAGTGCGGTTGTCTTCAGGCTGAACATGGATCCATTGGGATCGGCGTGGTCAACGAACGCTTGCGCATACGGATCGTTGAACAGGCGGTTGGTGCGGCAGCTTTCCCGGGCGCGCAGTAGTGCGACACCGAGCGACGTCGCGCCGATGCCGGTTGGCGCCGTTTGCATGGGTGGCTCGTCTGCCATGGAGCGCTCACTTTCCAAGGCTGGCCCGGCGCGGAACCGGAGGCGTTATGTCTACTAATGTAGACATATCGAATCCTAGATCGGTTCAGGGCATGATGTCTACGGGCGTAGATAAAAATCAAACGGAGGCGCCATGACACACCAGATTGACCAGGCAGGCGAGACCGCGAAAGCGCCTCGCCGCAACGCCGCCGCCACCCGGGCACGACTACTGCAGGCCGCCCGCGAGCAGTTTTTGCGCCAGGGATACCGGGCTACCTCGCTGCGCGCGATCGCCGCCCAGGCCGGCGTTGACGTCATGCTGATCAGGCGCTATTTCGGGTCCAAGCAGCAACTTTTCACCGAAGCCACCGATGTCTCAGACAACGTTCCCGCCGCTCGCCGCGCCGCCGACCACGCGGTGGGACAGCTCCTGATTGAACGAGTCCTGCAAGCTCGCCGCGATATCGACGCCCCGCTGTTCGCGCTGCTGCGCTCCAGCGGGGACCCCGAGGTCGTCGCACGTCTTAACCAACAGATCGAAACCGGTCTCACCCGCAACCTGTCCGGCCGCATCACCGCCGACCAACCGCGACTCCGCGCCGACATGGTTACCGCACTACTACTCGGCATCGGCGTGCTGCGCGTCCTACTCAACAAGGAGCCAATCGCCACCGCCAACGACCGCGACATCGCCACCGTCTTCGACGAAGCATTCCACAGCCTCACCAAACTGCCCCATGGCATCAACTAGGCAGCCAACCGAGGCGGCGCAGTTGGCATCACTTATTGCGGCGGTAGATGAGATCGTAAACGAACTGACAGCTAAACCTGTGCTCCGCTTTGAATCGATGCGTCAGCCGTCCGCTGACACTCCCGCGCGGCTTCGTAAAAACCTAGTGCCAAAACGCTAAGCGTCCCCCGACGCTGCCGTATCTGGAACGGCCGCCCGGCGCCGAGCGGGTTTGGCGTAGGTCGCGCCCAGCTGCGGCACCTCGAGCGGACCCTGGTGGCGGGCGGCTTCGGTGGCGATGCGCAGCGGGCCGGCCAAGCCCGCGAATGATCCCATGTCGAACAGCCGTTGCGTCAGAAGCCGGTTGTGTACGTAACCGAACGAGCTGCCGGTTTCCGGGTCGGCCCATCCCAGCGTTCCGCCCAGCCCGACGTGACCAAAACCTCTGAGTAATCCGGGAACTGGCGATTCGTGGTAACCAAGATGAAAAGGCATGGGCACCACCATGTTCGCGTCCGGCCACTTGAACCGCGACTGCCCCGCCAGACCGCACGCCAATTCTTCGGACAAGTATTTTTTGCCGTCGATGCGGCCGCCGTTGGCGAGCACCGCGAACATCTTGGCCAAGCCGCGCCCGGTCACCACGCCATTGGCGGCGGGCACCTCGCCGTCCAGGAACGCAGTGTCTCCTTTGACAAGGGATATGACGCCAGGGAAGTACATCGCGCCGAGGGCCCCGGAGAACGGTAGACCGGCCACTCTGGGTGCGACGAGGTTGAGCACCGGCGTGCGCCACTTGCCCTGCGGCATCAGGATCTGCGCCGCGTTGGTGGGCGAGCCGGCGGGCGGACGGCCGAGGTGCAGGCCGTCGGTGTTGAGCGGGCGCGCGACTTCCTGGCGGATCAACTCGCGCATGCCTTTGCCGGTGACCGCCCGGGCCAGACCCGACAGCAGCCATCCGTAGGTCAGCGCGTGATATGCCTGCACGCCACGGAGGTGATCGACGGGCGCCGCGGCCAGGCGCTCCTCCATGAGGAGGTGATCCATCAACTCCGTTTTGGTGACGCCCCGCAGATGTGACAACCCGGAACGATGGCGCAAAACATCGCGGACCGTGATCTCGGCTTTCCCGTTGGCCGCGAACTCGGGCCAGTATTCGGCGACGGGCTCGTCATACGACAACAGCCCGCGATCGGCCAGCCGGTGAATAACTGTCGATGCGACACCTTTGGTCGCCGAGAACACCATCGCGCCGGTGTCCGCGGCCCACGGCTCCGTGCCCGCTCGGTCCGACCACCCCGTCCAGACGTCGACGACGGGCCGGCCGTCGATGTAGACGCAGAGAGCTCCCCCGCCCAACCGCCGCCCCGGAAACCGCTCGGCGAACAGCTTGATGACGTTTGCGAAATGCGGGTCGGCGGCGCCGGACACGCCGCGCGGCAGGCCATCGTCGGCTACCAGAAGAGTTGACATTGTTACTGTGCCACTCCCCGACCAGATGCCATCACGGGAATGAAGCTATCAGCCAGGCACACCCC
>DASXMA010000261.1:0-16281 GCA_036495965.1 Mycobacterium sp. | reverse complement strand
GTCGCCTACCTGAAGTCGGCCGGCAAGACCGCACAGGACACCTCGTTCGACGGTCGCTCCGACTACGACGGATTCACCCTGGCGGGTATCCCGGCGGGCGGCCTGTTCTCCGGTGCGGAGGGCAAGAAGTCCGACGAGCAGGCCAAGCTGTGGGGCGGGACGGCAAACGAGCCGTTCGATCCCAACTATCACCAGAAGACCGACACCCTCGACCACATCGACCGCACCTCGCTGGGCATCAACGGCGGCGGCGTTGCCTACGCGGTGGCCTTGTACGCCCAGGACCTCAGCGGACGAAACGGCATCCCGGTCATGGCGGACCGTACGCGCCACGTGCTCTCCAAGCCATGACTCGTGTCATGTTCCGTCGGTTGGGCGCGATGTTGCTGCTGACCGGGCTGCTGGCCGGCTGCTCGTCTCCGCGGCCCGCACCGCCTGCTGCGGCACCGGATCTGGGTCGTGGCTTGGCCGCCAAGGTGACCGTCGACGGGATGTTCGGCCACCTGCGCGCGCTGCAGGATATCGCCAACGCCAACAAAGGGAACCGTGCAGAGGGCACACCCGGCTATGACACCAGCGTCGAGTATGTGGCGAAAGCGTTGCGCGGCAGGGGTTTCGAGGTATCGACGCCGCAGTTCGACCGGCTGTACACCATTTCGCCGGGTAAGCCGACCCTGACGCTGGCCGGCCGCAGCTATCCGGTCGACCAGGCCTCGCTGCTCGTCCGGACGCCGCCCGGCGGCCTGAGCGGGCAGCCGGTCCGGCCCACGTCGCCATCCGGCTGCGCAGTCGGCGACTACCCGGCCGCGGTACCCAAGGGTGCGATCGCGGTCGTCGACGACACCGGCTGCTCGGTGGTCGACAAGCAGAACAGCGCGGTGGCCAAGGGCGCCGTAGCGCTGGTCGTGCTCAGTACGCCCGGCAGCCAGGGAGCTCCGCCGACGTTGTTCAATCCCGGTTACGTCAAGCAGCTCACGGTGCCGGTCGCCGTCGCCGGGGCGTACGCGGCCGGCGCGCTGGCAGGCACTACCGCGCCGATGCATTTGGTGTTAGACGCCGAGAATGTCAATATCACGTCACGAAACGTGCTGGCACAGACCAAAACCGGCTCGCCGAATGAGGTGGTTGTGGTCGGCGCACGGCTCGATGGTCCGCGTGGTGGCCCGGGTATCAACGACGCTGGGTCCGGGGTGGCCGCGGTCCTGGAAACGGCGCTCCGGCTGGGCCCGCTGCCACCGGTGAACAACGCGGTGCGGTTTGTGTTCTGGGGGGCCGAGCAGGACGGGCCCAACGGCGCAATGGATTACGTGTTCGGCCTGGACCGCGATCGACTCAACGACATCGCACTGTATCTGAACTTCGACATGCTGGGTTCACCGAATGCCGGTTTCTTCACCGACGACGGCGACCAGTCCGGTCCGCCGGGGGCCGGAATCGCTTTTGGAGACGTGCCCGAAGGCTCGGCCGGCATCGAGCGGACCCTGGACGGTTATCTGAACCTGGCCGGGAAGCGGCCCGCGGACATGCCATTGAACGCCAGGGCTGACTACCACCCGTTCATGGTCGCGGGTGTTCCGATCGGGGGCATCACCGCCGGTGGCCCGCAGACGAAAACGACGGTGCAGGCACGACTATGGGGTGGTCAGGCGGGTGTTCCGTTCGACCCCAACTATCAGAGCCGCCGGGACACGGTCGACAACGTGAATCGGGAAGCACTGGCGGTCATGGGTTCTGGGGTGGCGTTCGTGGTGGGCAGCTATGCGGAGTCAATCGGGGGCGTCAACGGCGTCCCACCCCACGACAAGCGGCACCGCACACGCGTGCCGTAGCGGCAAGCCCGTCAAATCTCAGTGTGGTCAGTGGTTTGCTGGGGTCTCGCTTATGGCACGCTCGTTGATCAACGGATCTACAATGAGGTCCCTTTGATGCTGCCGTGCAGGCCGGTCGGGATGAGGTTGGTCATGGATAACCGCGGGCGGAATCGACGGCTACTGGGCGGTGGTCGCGGGTGCACAGCGGTGGCATTGCTGAGGGCGGCAATCGCCTGCGCAGCGGCGATACTCGTGGTGACGGGCTGCAGCACCTTCGTCGAGGGGCGGCCCCTGTCGATGCTCAACGACCCGTTCCGGGTCGGAGGTCTGCCCGCCACCAACGGCCGCAGTGGGATCCGCCCGAATGCACCCAGTCCGACCGGAACGGTGGTCCACACCGACAACGGGACGATCGACAACTTGTCGTTGCTATCGGTCAACGACATCGAAGATTACTGGAAGTCCGTATACAGCGAGTCGCTGAAGGGAACTTTCCTCCCGGTCGGCAAGCTGATCTCCTACGACTCCACCAATCCAAATAGTCCGATCGTATGCCACAACGACACCTACAAGCTCGTCAACGCCTTTTTCACCTCGCGCTGCAACTTGATCGCCTGGGATCGCGGGGTGTTCATGCCCATCGCGCAACGCTATTTCGGCGACATGTCCGTCAATGGTGTGTTGGCGCACGAGTTCGGGCATGCCTTGCAGCAGATGGCGAAACTGGTGACAAGAAGAGACCCCACCATTGTTCGCGAGCAGCAGGCCGATTGTTTCGCCGGCGTCTATCTGTTCTGGGTGGCCGATGGCAAGTCGCCGCGCTTCACGCTGAGCACCGCCGACGGACTCGACCACGTGCTGGCGGGAATCATCACCACCCGTGATCCGGTTATGGACGCCGACACCGAAAACGACGACGAACACGGATCGGCCCTGGATCGGATCAGTGCCTTCCAGATGGGCTTCATCAGCGGCGCTTCGGCGTGCGCGGGAATCAACAAACAGGAAATCGAGCAGCGCCGCGGTGACCTGCCGACCACCCTGCGCGTCGATACCGGTGGTGACCCGGAGACCGGTGAGGTCAAAATCGACGAAGACACCTTGTCGACGCTGATGGAGCTCTTGGGAAAGATCTTCTCCCCGAGGAATCCGCCGGCGGTGTCCTATAAGCCGGCCGGTTGCCCGGATGCGAAAGCCAGCCCGCCGGCGTCCTACTGTCCGTCGACCAACACCATCGTGATCGACCTGTCCGGGCTGGCGACGATGGCGAAGGTCTCCGCCGAGAGCGAACACACTCTGCCGCAAGGCGACGACACCGCCCTGTCGGTCGTGATGTCCAGATACGCACTGGCGGTACAGCACGAACGCGGTCTACCGATGCAAAGCCCGTGGACCGCGCTGCGAACCGCGTGCCTGACCGGTGTTGTGCACCGCAAGATGGCCGAACCCATCGACTTGCCTTCTACGAAGCAGCTTTTGCTGACCGCCGGCGATCTCGACGAAGCCGTTGCGGGCTTGCTCACCAACCACCTGGTCGCCAGCGACGCGGACGGTACCAGTGTTCCGGCTGGTTTCACGCGGATAGCGGCGTTTCGTGGCGGCGTGGCCGGCAACATGGACGCGTGCTTCTCGCGTTATCCCGGATGAACGATCTCGCGACAAGGTAAGACCGCGCAGCGTACAGTTGTTTGCCATTCGTAATTCGGCTAGGAGGCGACCGTGACGGAACAACCGCCCAGCTACCCGCCGCCACCACCGGGCGGTTATGGCTCTGCTCCGCCACCACCGGGTGGTTATGGTTATCAACCGCCACCGCAAACCGCCGGTACCAATGGGATGGCCATCGCCTCGTTGGTGTGCTCCTTGTTCGGTTGGGTTTGTGTCATCGGGGGCATCCTGGGCATGATCTTCGGCTTTATGGCGCTGGGCCAGATCAAGCAGCGCGGGCAGGGCGGCCGCGGTATGGCAATTGCCGGAATCGTCATTGGCGCGGTCGTGACCGCGCTCGTGATACTCGTTGGGATCATCGGGGCTATATCCGGCAGCATGTCCAACATGAAATCCAGCGCACCAGCCGTGGTGATCACCGTTGAACAGCAGCCGGTTTGGCTGCTTTGACAACGTAATCGCCTTGCGGCTCAGCCTATCTGGGAAAGCCTCGGTATCAGCTCGTCGCAGAATCGGCGGATGAAGCCCACTGGGTCGGGGTTTCCGGGGAGGGGACCGACGTTGATCATCGCGATGCCGAGTTCGGCGTAGCGTTCGACGGTTTTCAGGTACCCGTCGGTGTCCTCAAACGGGTCGACCGGCAAAAGGCCGCCGGCCGTCTTCCGGATTCCGCCGGGATCACGGCCGACCACGTCGCAGTGCCGGTTCAGCACATCGATCTTGTGCTTCAGCTCGTCGGCATCGGTCGCCGTGCTGTTCCAGATATCGGCGTACTGCGCGACCAAGCGTAGCGTCTTCTTTTCGCCGTCACCGCCGATCAGAATCGGCGGACGTCGAATCGGTTGCGGCGCACAGATTGTCTCGGCCAGCTGATAGTGCTTGCCGTTGTACGGTCCGTCGTCGTCGCTCCACATCTGCCGGCAGATCTGCAGTGTTTCTTCCAGCATCTCGAAGCGGGTGCTCAGCGGCGGATACGGAATACCAAGGGCGGTATGTTCGCGGTCATACCACGCCGCGCCCAGCCCTAACATCGATCGGCCTTGCGACAGCACGTCAAGCGTGGTGACAGCTTTGGCCAGCACTCCCGGATACCGATAGGTGACCCCGGTGACCAGTAAGGTCAGGTCGATCGTCGTCGTCTGTCCGGCCAGAAAGCCCAGAGATGTATAGCCCTCGAGGAACGGATCCCCCGCGGGACCAAGGTTTTCCATCTGGAAGAAATGGTCAGCCAAGCTGAACAGCGTGGCGCCGCCTTGCTCGGCGGCCTTGGCCGCATCGGCCAGTGTCGGGCCCAGCTTTGCTGGGTCACCTGGTAGGAAATCGATAAAATGCACTCCCAATTCCATTGCGAAATCTGTCCTTTCGTGCCTTTATTGTTCGGTTAAGCGCTCGAGCAGCGATAACGCGTCAAGGATGATGCGACGCTCGGGTTCGGAGTACCGCTCCTGCATGGCGCGTGCCAGCCACTCCTCCCGCACTTGACGGTCGCTCTCGGCGCGCTCACGGCCCGCCTCGGTCAGCGAGACCATTTGGCGCCGACCGTCTTCCGGGTCGGGGGTGCGCTCAATGAGCCCACGTTGATCGAGAGCGGCCACTATGGTGGCCATCGACTGGGGGCGTACCCGCTCTGCGCCGGCCAATGCGCTGGCCGATGATGCCCCCTCTTTCCAGAGCCGGGTGAGCACTGCCGTCTGTGACGGTGTCAGATCCCCGCCAATCGCGACATCTCTCAACCGACGCCGCAGCCGGCTGAACACCACCCGAAGATCTCGGGCCGCCACAACAGCAGACTCGCCGATGTCATCCATATCACCATCCTAAACTAGACAGTCCAAGCTGTCCAGCTTAGGCTGTATAAATCAGGTCGGACTCGACGAACGCGAAGCCAGATGGAGCAGGGCGCTGCCCGCGGGTGCAAACATCGCCGCTTTTGGTTGAGGCGGCTGCACTTTGGCCCGCGCTACTTCTGCTTCCCACTTCCTGCGCAGCGGCGGGGCAAGGCTAAGGCACGGGTCGACGCAGCAGGCGCAGCGCCGCATCCACCGCGAGGGCGGCGACGTCGAGGCTCTTCGAGCGCAAGTCGTGCCGGGCGCCGGCGATTTCGACAACCTCGGTTGGCGCGGCGATCATCGCCGCGGCATCGCGCACCTCGGCAGGCGTGCCGAAGGGGTCCGACGTGCCGTGGGTGAACACCGTTGGCGCCGTGATGTCGGGCAGATGTTCGGTGCGGGGCCGCTCGGGCTTGCCGGGTGGATGCACCGGATAAGAGAACAGCGTCAGCACGTTCGTCTGTGCTTCGTTCGCGGCGACGACCATCGACGTCTGTCGGCCGCCGTAGGAATGGCCGCCGACGATCAGTGGGCCGTCGGCAAGGCCGCGGCATAAGGTGATCGCCTCGACGATTCCGGCGCGGTCGCTGGCCGCCGAACCGGACGGCGGCCCGGTGGGCCGGCGCCTGCGGTAGGGTAGGTTGTACCGCACCGCGAGCCAACCACGTCGTGCCCATTCGTCGCAAACCTGTTGCAGCAGTGGAGATTCCCGACTACCGCCAGCGCCGTGGGTCAGCACCACGACGCCGGTTGGGGTGTCGTCGGGTTCATGGGCGACGCCGGCGATCTGGTCGAGGGTCATGACAGGCGAAACAGTGGGGATACCGGGCCGTGGCCGTGGCCGAGCGGATAGGCGGCACGCAGGCATTCGGTCACCCACTGCTTGGCGAAACCGACTGCGCCCGGAACGGTGTAGCCGTGGGCCAGTGCGCAGGCAGTCGCAGCGGCCAGCGTGTCACCGGCGCCGTGGTCGTGGGTGGTGTCCACCCGCGTCGACTCGAACTGGTGAAAGTCGGTGCCGTCGAACAACAGATCCGTGCTGCTTGCCGATCCGCGCAGATGGCCGCCCTTCACCAGCGCCCACTCCGGTCCCAGCGCGTGCAGGGCGCGGGCGGCCTCCCGCTGGGATTCGGCGTCGACTACCTCGATGTCGACCAGCAGCCGCACCTCGTGCAGGTTTGGTGTCACCAGTGTGGCCAACGGAAACAGTTCGGTCCGAAGTGAATCCAGTGCGCTGGGGTCCAGCAGCGGATCACCGTGCATCGATGCGCATACCGGATCGACCACCAGTGGTGCCTCGGGGGCATGGTCGCGCCAACTGTGAGCGACGGCTGCGATGATCTCCGCCGATGCCAGCATGCCGGTCTTGGCGGCCTGCATTCCGATGTCGTGGCACACCACCTCGATCTGGGCACTGATGACCCCGTCGGGAACTTTGTGAAAACCTTTGACGCCAACCGAGTTCTGCACCGTCACGGCGGTCACCGCGCAAAGTGCGTGTATCCCCAACAGGGTGCAGGTTCGGATGTCGGCCTGAAGACCTGCGCCGCCGCCGGAGTCCGATCCGGCGATGGACAGCACCCGCAGCGGGGTGGTGCCCGGCGGCGGCAGCGGCAGGTAGCTCACTGCGTGATCGGCAGATACACCCGATTGCCGTGCTCGGCGAACTCGCGTGACTTTTCGGCCATGCCATCGGCAACTTCTTTTTCGAGAGCCGCTTCGATCGCTTCCTCGCTGTCGAGACCGTGCGCGGCCGCGTAGTCGCGGACATCTTGGGTGATCCGCATCGAGCAGAACTTCGGACCGCACATCGAGCAGAAGTGCGCCGTCTTGGCCGGTTCGGCCGGCAGGGTCTCGTCGTGGAATTCCCGTGCGGTATCAGGGTCCAACGACAACGCGAACTGATCGTTCCAGCGGAATTCGAAGCGTGCCGTCGATAGGGCGTCGTCCCGCTCCTGCGCGCGCGGATGACCCTTGGCCAAGTCAGCGGAGTGCGCAGCGATCTTATAGGCGATCACTCCGTCCTTGACGTCCTTGCGGTCGGGCAAACCCAAGTGCTCCTTCGGGGTCACATAACACAGCATCGCGGTGCCGGCCTGCGCGATGATGGCCGCACCGATCGCCGAGGTGATGTGGTCGTAAGCCGGCGCGATGTCGGTGGCCAGCGGACCCAGTGTGTAGAACGGGGCCTCTTCGCAGAGCTCCTCTTCCAGCCGTACGTTCTCGACGATCTTGTGCATCGGGATGTGCCCGGGACCCTCGATCATCACCTGTGCGCCACGGGCTTTCGCGATCTTGGTCAGCTCGCCCAGGGTGCGCAGCTCGGCGAACTGCGCGGCGTCGTTGGCGTCGGCGATCGAGCCCGGCCGGAGCCCGTCACCCAGCGAGAAGGTGACATCGTAGCGCGCGAAGATATCGCAGAGCTCCTTGAAGTTGGTGTACAGGAACGACTCCCGGTGATGAGCCAGGCACCACGCCGCCATGATCGACCCGCCACGGGACACGATGCCGGTGACGCGCCGGGCGGTCAGCGGCACATAGCGCAGCAGCACCCCGGCGTGCACAGTCATGTAGTCCACACCCTGCTCACACTGCTCGATCACCGTTTCTCGGTAAACCTCCCAGGTCAGCTCCGTCGGATCACCCTTGACCTTCTCCAGCGCCTGATAGATCGGCACCGTGCCCACCGGCACCGGCGAATTGCGCAGGATCCACTCGCGGGTTTCGTGGATGTTCTTGCCGGTGGACAGGTCCATGATGGTGTCCGCACCCCAGCGGGTGGCCCACACCATCTTGTCGACCTCTTCAGCGATCGACGACGTCACCGCCGAGTTGCCGATGTTCGCGTTGACCTTGACCGCGAATGCCTTGCCGATGATCATCGGCTCGCTCTCGGGATGGTTGTGGTTGGCCGGGATCACCGCGCGGCCCCGGGCGACCTCGTCGCGCACCAACTCGGCGGGCATATCCTCGCGGGCGGCGATGAACGCCATCTCCGCGGTGATCTCGCCGGCGCGGGCCCGCTGCAGCTGAGTGCCGCGGTCACCGACCACGCCGGGCCGCGCCGACAAACCCGACGCCAGGTCGATCACCGCCTCCGGATCGGTGTACGGCCCGGAAGTGTCGTAGAGATCGAAGTGGTCTCCGGTGGACAGATTCACCCGGCGGACCGGCACCCGCAGACTAGCCCCGCCTGGAACCTGTACTTCGCGGTAAGTCTTGCTGCTCCCCGCGATGGGTCCGGTGGTCACGGATGGTGCAGCGGTTTTCGATAAGGTCTCAGTCATTTGTCATCTCCCTACGCCGGCATTACCCGGTCAGGTTCGTACGGTCGACGGCCCCGAGCCGTCCTCTCAGCGCACTCGGCGTGCGCTCCCGTGTCCTAATCCAGTTGGCTTGATCGTCCGCACGCGACGTTACCCCTAACCCGGACTGTCCGCGCCTGCCGGGCCGGACAGCACCCGGGTCTTTCTCTCGACAGCGCTCGCCGTCGAATCAGCCCGGTGGGATGATGGGGGCGTGCAACAGCCCACGCGGACGACCAGCGCATCCGAGGGCGGCGCGCCCGGATACTTGAACGTCGGCAGCTTCCGCTTCTGGTTCGCGGGCGAACGCTGGGAATGGTCCGACGAGGTCGCGCGGATGCACGGTTACGAACCCGGCTCCGTGGCGCCGACAACGAACCTGCTTCTGTCGCACAAGCATCCGGATGATCGTGAACATGTGCGTGATCTGCTCGATCATGCGTTGCACTCGGGAGGGTCGTTTTCGAGTCGTCACCGCTTTATCGACACCGCCGACGGTATGCATGATGCGATCGTCGTGGCCGACCGCATCATGGACGAATCGGGTGCGGTGCTGGGCACCGCGGGCTATTACATCGACCTCACCGACACGTTCGATGAAGCCCGATTCGAGACCCGGCAGGAAGTGCTCGACGAAGCCCTGCCGGACTTGTTCGAGAACCGCGCGGCTATCGAGCAAGCCAAGGGTGTCTTGATAGCCGTCTACCGGGTCAGCGCGGACCAGGCCTTTCGGGTGCTGCAGTGGCGGTCGCAAGAGACCAACATCAAGCTGCGCGCGCTGGCCAAGCAACTCGTTAACGAAGTCGTTAGCCTGCCACCCCCATCGGCTACCGTGCAAAGCCAGTTCGACCACATTTTGCTGACCGTGCACGAGCGCGTCCCGGCCGAACCGGACCAGTAACCGGGCCGGGCACCGGCTAGACCTCTTCCATCGCCTCGCCAAGCTCCTCGAGGAGCCGGTTGTGGTGGTTGCTTGCCAATAGGTGTCCGGCGGCGATGACCACGGCCACAGGCCAGTCGATGAGTTCGAACGCGGCCAGCGCGGCCAGACCGCCGTAGTAGGCGAGTTGCTCTGGCCGCGGTATCTCCAGCTGGCCGACAACTGGAAGATTTACTGCGAAGGTCTCGCCTTCGCGGATTTTCTGCACAGCCTCGCTCTGGGACGTCGCCCTGCGAGCCTTCTTTTCCGCCATCATTTGCCTTTCAGTAACGAAGGATTTGCCGCCGAGCCGGGTCGGACGGTCAACGTCGGACATATGTCGACGACCGACGCCCTGGCCGATCCGATAACTTCGACGGTAGCTTCTGTGCTGACCGTGCCCCTGCGCCAGCTATATGCGCTGCTGTGGCGCGCGGGCGTCGTGGAAATTGTCGAGACTCATCGCTCGCCGCGTCGGGGGCCGTATTCGGGGCTGGTGGTTCCTTGTCCGACGTGCCCCAACGTCCCCAAACACCGTTCAGAACGGCTATCGCACCGGCCGCAGCACCCGCCGCTCGCAGAACCTGCGCCCGCCCGAGCGGACCGAGCGGGGTGCAGCCAAGCGGTTGGCTGACCGCGCTCTTCCCCAGGGCGGTGCTTATCTGGAAGGCCGTCGCGACGGCGCGCAACGGCATGGGTAGTCGTAGGGATGCGCCGATGCTCAACAGTTACTCAGCGATGCCCATCAATTGGTGCTGCGCAGCTCGGTGGTGCCGGCCCTGCGACCGCTCGTCTTCTTGGCCGTCGACTTGGTCGCGGCTTTCCGTGGCTCGGCCTTCTTTGGCGCTGGCTCGGATGGTACGGGTTTGAGGTTCGCTTTAGCCACCAATGCGGACGGCTCCGGCTTGCGGTTCAGCCTGCGCAGCAACAGCGCACCGCCGCCGACGGCCAGGAGTACCGGCCACTCGACCAGACCGGCGACGCCGAGCGCACCGATGGCCAACGCGGCCGCCGGCGTCGAGTGACTGCCCGTGCTGACTCCGCGCTTGATGCCCTCCGCGGCTCCCGTTACCCCGCCGACAATTCCATTCACCGCCGCACCACCGACCGCGCCGGCGGCAGCGGTGGTCGCGTCCGCCGCACGATTCACCGTTTTACCCACGTTGCGGACCGCCCCGCCGACGAAACCCATGATGACTCCCTGGCTTTTAGTCGCTCTCGTTGCAAACCGCGTTGGCAACGCTTGTATCCCCGTAAACCGCACACCTCACAGCAACAACAAGATTGTTTTCTGCACCTAATAAGCGAAAGCCTGCCACGTTGCAAACGCGCATACAACGAGCAGCCGTATGTAATTTCCCCAGGCTTAACCCGCGCCGGGTATGTTGCGCACTTGATTTAGCCAAGCCTTACGTCAATCAGCACCGGCGCGTGATCACTGGGCGCCTTGCCTTTGCGCTCCTCGCGGACGATCTGCGCATCGGTTACGCGACCGGCCAACGCCGGCGAAGCGAGTATGAAGTCGATGCGCATGCCCTGCCTCTTCGGGAACCGCAACTGGGTGTAGTCCCAGTAGGTGTAGACCCCGGGGCCCGGCGTGAAAGGCCTTACCACATCAGTGAATTGCGCGTCGACAATGGCGTTGAACGCCCGGCGTTCCGGCTCGGAGACATGCGTGGCCCCCTTGAAGAATTCGGTGTCCCAAACATCGTCATCGGTGGGGGCGATATTCCAGTCACCGACCAGTGCGATCGGTGCTGTGGGATCGTCGCACAGCCAGCCGGCCGCCGTATCACGCAGCGCGGCAAGCCAATCCAGCTTGTAGGTGTAGTGCGGATCACCCAGGGCGCGGCCGTTGGGCACGTATAGGCTCCACACCCGAACGCCGCCGCAGGTCGCCCCCAGGGCGCGGGCTTCCGCCGCGGCAGCCACCTCGGGTTTGCTACTCCAGCTGGGCTGGCCGTCGAAGCCGATCTGCACATCGTCCAGACCAACGCGAGAGGCGATTGCCACACCGTTCCATTGATTGAAGCCGACGTGTGCGACCTCGTAACCGAGTTCGAACAAGGGCAAAGTGGGGAACTGGCTATCCGAGCATTTGGTCTCCTGCATGGCCAGCACGTCGACGTCGGCGCGGGCAAGCCAGTCGACGACGCGGTCCAGGCGGGTGCGGACCGAATTCACATTCCAGGTAGCGAGCCGCAGGGTGCCGTCGGGCATGACTAGAGGCTATCGGGTGGTATCCGGGGCGCCGTGGCGAGGAAATAGCGGGTGCGATGGTGCGGCCGAAAACTCAGCGACTCAGGCAGTGCCGTCGCGTCGGCGTCGTGCACGCGCATGTAGCCGCGGGTCGCGCCGCGCCGCGCACCCCAGATCAGCATCGCCTCGCAGAGCCGTGCGGCGGGGACGGCCGCGCTTTGGTCCTCCGCCGCGCGCACTTCCGACAGGCCCAGCCAGCGGGTGCCGTCCGGTGCGACGGTCACCGCCGCACGCGCGACCGCGCCGCCCGGGTGGGCACCGAACGTCAGCTCGCCGTCGACGACGGCGGTAAGCACATCAACGGGAATCTCGCCCTGGTGTATCCGCAGCCAAGCGTCGTCCGGGCGAGCCGAGAAAGTGACGGACGCATCGGGCTCGCGGGTGGAGAAATCAGATACGTCGCGCACCAATATGTGCTCGGTGTGTTTGCCGGCCAGGCCGGGCGGCAGCCGCAACAATCGGTCGGGGATGGCCAGCCACGGTGTCAGGTGGCGTTCTTCGTACCAGGCGACGATCGCGGGGATCGTATCCGTGCGGGCCGAAATATCCAGTGGCGCTGCGGAATTAGCGGAGAAGGTAGCCCCGTGCCCGGCCCGCAGCAGCCAGCCGTCGAGCCAGGTCTGTTCAACTCCGGGCCAGGCCGCGGCGGCCGCTTGCTCGAGTGCCCGGATCGCCGACGTGCGCACCGGTGCGTCGGTCAATACCCGCAGCGCCACCACGTCGGCGGGCGCGAACTCGACGACCCCGCCGGTTTTCGTCCGTACCCGTACCACCGGATCGACCGCCAGCAGGTGACCTACCGCATCGGTCAGCGGCGGTACCAACCCGGCCGGGCGCCGGTAGCGAACCGTCACCCGCGTTCCGAGGTCCGGCCACGAGACCATCAGTGACCGAACGGGTCCGGGCCCTCGCCGGGCAACCACGACAAGCCCGGAACGCCCCAGCCGTGCGACTTGACCGCTCGTTTCGCCGCGCGGGCGTGTCGGCCGATGAGTCGGTCCAGATAGAGAACGCCGTCCAGGTGCCCGGTTTCGTGCTGCAGCATGCGCGCGAACAGGCCGGTGCCCTCGATGGCAACCGGGCTGCCGTCGGCGTCGAGCCCGGTGACCCGTGCCCACTTCGCGCGGCCGGTGGGGAACGACTCACCGGGCACCGACAAGCAACCTTCGTCGTCGTCACCCGGGTCGGGCATGGTCTCAGGGATTTCAGAGGTTTCCAGAACGGGATTGATGACCACACCGCGGCGGCGGTCCGTCATTCCGCGGTCCTCGGCACAGTCGTAGACGAACAGCCGTATTCCGTAGCCGATCTGATTGGCGGCCAGGCCCACCCCGTGGGCGGCGTCCATGGTGTCGTACATCTCGGAGATCAATCCGGCCAGATCTGCCGGCAGCGATCCATCGGCGGCCACCGCGACCGGTGTTGTCGGGGTGTGCAAGACCGGATCTCCCACTATGCGAATGGGTACGACTGCCATGGTCGGCTAGCTTAAGCCCGCCGACTCCCGAAGTTCCGAGCGCGCCGCGCAGCGGCGAGGGGGAAGGCGGGCATTGGGGTTAAGCCAGCCGGGCCATGGCGAACATCGGCCTTCCGCTCGAAGCCGGCGATCCGATGCGGGCAATCTTGGCCAATCGGCCGACTCGCGGGTCTTGATTACGGCTTGAGGGTTCGCGGCGTGGTTCAATATTCGCCGAAACATGCCCCGATGTAAGTCAAGTCATTCGCACAATTTGAGAATCGCCGGAAGGGTCCAGGGGAAGCGATATGGACAGCGCCATGGCGCGGGCAAATCGATCGGGGGACGACTCTGAAATCGCCGATGGGCTCACGCGCCGCGAACACGACATCCTGGCATTCGAACGTCAGTGGTGGAAATTTGCCGGTGTCAAAGAAGAAGCGATCAAAGAGTTGTTCTCAATGTCGGCGACGCGCTACTACCAGGTACTCAACGCGCTAGTCGACCGACCCGAGGCGCTGGCCGCCGACCCGATGCTCGTGAAGCGATTGCGACGGCTGCGCGCCGGCCGTCAGAAGGCCCGGGCAGCGCGCCGCCTCGGCTTCGAGGTGACCTGACGCCTGACGTGCCTTTGCAGGTTCCCACGCGTTTCTGGCTACAGTGGGCTCGATGAAAGAGCGCGTCCCCGACTCGACCGGGCTTCCCCTGCGGGCCATGGTGATGGTGCTGCTGTTTCTCGGCGTCATTTTCCTGCTGCTGGGATGGCAGGCCCTGGGTAGCTCCGGGAACTCCGATGATGAGTCGGCGTCGCCGGTCTCCAGTGTGACCAGCACCACCTCTACACCGGCCTCGACAAGCGATAAGCCCCCGGCGAACCAGGCCGAGGTGCACATTTACAACGTCTCGTCCAAAGAGGGCGTCGCGGCGCGCGCCAAGGACCAGCTGACGGGGGCCGGTTTCAAGGTCACCGATGTCGGGAACCTGTCGGTGTCCGATGTCTCGGCCACCACGGTGTACTACACCGATGCAGACGACGAGCATGCCACCGCGGATGCCGTGGGTCAGAAGCTGGGCGCACCCGTCCAACCGCGAATCCCAGCACTCACCAGTCAGCCGCCCGGCGTCATCGTTTTGGTGACGGGCTGACCCTGATTCTCCTGCCAGCATGGCGTTTCGGAGCACTCGAAAGTTTGCGGGTCACCAGGCTAGGCTCTCGCTATGGCTAAGCTCGCCGGTTACCGCAATGTCGCTGCAGCCGCCGCATCCGCACTGTGCGCGGCCACTTTTGTCACGCTGATAAGCGCGTGCTCGTCGCCCCAACACGCGGCGACAACCCCGGGGACCACGCCGCCGGTCTGGACCGGATCGCCCGCGCCGTCGGGAGGCTCGGGCAACGAGGGTGCGGCGCCCGCCCCCGGCGAGGCGTCCGCATCGCAGCGAATTACCACCCATCTGAAGGCTCCGGATGGCAGCCAGGTGGCGACCGCCACGTTCGAGTTCGCCAACGGCTACGCCACCATCACAATCGCTACGACCGGCACGGGCCAGCTCACGCCCGGCTTCCACGGAGTACACGTCCACAAGGTGGGCAAGTGCGAGCCCAACTCGGTTGCACCGACCGGCGGCGCGCCCGGCGACTTCTTATCCGCCGGCGGGCACTTGCAGGTGCCCGGACACGCTGCCGAGCCTGCCAGTGGTGACCTGACCTCGCTCCAGGTTCGCAAAGATGGTTCCGGAACGTTGGTGACGACCACCGACGCCTTCACCATGGAGGACCTGATGCGTGGCGAGAAGACCGCGATCATCATTCACGCCGATGCCGACAACTTCGGCAACATCCCGCGCGATCGCTACAACCAGACCAACGGCACACCCGGTCCCGACGCGACGACGATGACCACCGGTGACGCCGGCAAGCGGGTGGCGTGCGGTGTCATCGGTGCCGGCTAACAGGGCCCGCGCTCGCATTGCTTTCAAGCGCTCACCGCGGCCGACTATCGGCGTGGAGTGGGAGTTCGCGCTTGTCGACGCGCAGACCCGCGACCTGAGCAACGAAGCCACCGCCGTCATCGCCGAGATCGGCGAAAACCCGCGCGTGCACAAGGAATTGCTGCGCAACACTGTCGAGGTGGTCAGCGGTATCTGTGATTGCACCGGACAGGCGATCGAGGACCTGCGCGAAACCTTGGGGCCGGCCCGACGGATCGTCCGGGACCGCGGTATGGAGCTGTTCTGCGCGGGCACCCACCCGTTCGCGCGATGGTCCACCCAGGAGCTCACCGACGCGCCCCGCTACGCCGAGCTGATCAAGCGCACCCAGTGGTGGGGCCGGCAGATGCTGATCTGGGGTGTGCACGTGCACATCGGGATCTCCTCGCCGCACAAGGTGATGCCGATCATGTCGTCGCTGCTGAAGTACTACCCGCACCTGTTGGCGCTGTCGGCCTCCTCGCCGTGGTGGGGCGGCGAGGACACCGGCTACGCCAGCAACCGGGCGATGATGTTTCAGCAATTGCCCACCGCCGGGCTGCCGTTCCAATTCCAGACCTGGCCAGAGTTCGAAGGTTTCGTCTATGACCAGAAGAAGACCGGGATCATCGACCATCTCGACGAAGTCCGTTGGGACATAAGACCTTCGCCGCATCTGGGCACCCTCGAGGTGCGGATCTGCGACGGCGTGCCCAACCTTCGTGAGCTGGGCGCGCTGGTCGCGTTGACACACTGTCTCGTTGTCGATCTGGACCGCAGGCTGGATGCCGACGAGTCGTTGCCGACCATGCCGCCCTGGCATGTCCAGGAGAACAAATGGCGCGCCGCCCGCTATGGCCTGGACGCGATCATCATCCAGGACGCCGAGAGCAACGAGCGCCTCGTCACCGAGGATCTCGTCGATGTCCTCAACAGGCTGGAGCCGGTGGCCAAATCGCTGAATTGCGATGACGAACTGGCTGCGGTGGCTGACATACCGCGAGTCGGCGCCTCATACCAACGACAGCGGCGGGTGGCCGAGGAGCACGACGGTGATCTGCGCGCG
>DASXMA010000260.1:0-18799 GCA_036495965.1 Mycobacterium sp. | reverse complement strand
CAGGGTGCACTGGTGGTACTGATCGCCCGCGACGATCCGTTGGACACATATCTGGTCCACAACCCCGCCGCGCTGCTGGACAAGCCGGTCGAGCGGGTGGTGATCGATCCGGCCAACCCCTACATTCTCGGTCCTCAACTCCTCTGTGCCGCAACCGAACTGCCCCTTGACGACGCCGAGGTCTCCGATCTCGGTGCCGTGGAGGTGGCGGAGAGTCTAGTCGATGACGGGTTGCTGCGGCGGCGCAACGGCAAGTACTTCCCCGCGCCCGGCCTGGAACCGCATGGTGCGGTGGATATCCGGGGCTCCGCAGGTTGGCAGATCGTCATCGTGGAGGCCGACACCGGGCGGCTGCTGGGCAGCGTCGGGATGAGTCAGGCGCCGGCGTCGGTCCACCCGGGGGCGGTATACCTGCACCAAGGCGACAGTTACGTCGTCGACTCGCTAGATATCGAGGACGGCATCGCGTTCGTCCACGCGGAAGATCCCGGCTATGCGACGTTTGCACGCGAACTCACCGACATCGCGGTAACCGGGTCCGGTGAACGCTTGACGTTCGGGCCCGTCACCCTGGGTCTGGTGCCAGTCAGGGTCACCCATCAGGTCGTGGGGTACCTGCGCCGCCGGCTTTCCGGGGAGGTCATCGACTTCATCGAACTCGACATGCCGGAGCACACACTGGCCACCACCGCCGCTATGTACACCATCACGCCGGATGCCTTGCATCGCAACGGCATCGACGTACCACGGATTCCCGGATCGTTGCACGCCGCCGAGCATGCGGCCATCGGCCTGCTGCCCTTGGTAGCCAGCTGCGACCGCAGCGACATCGGCGGCATGTCCACCGCGGTCGGTCCCGATCCACTCGGCCTGCCGAGCGTCTTGGTCTATGACGGGTACCCGGGCGGCGCGTGATTCGCCGAACGGGGCTTCCGGCGAGCGCGCACCTGGTTGGGTGCGACAGCCGCCGCCATCGAGGCATGTGAATGCGCTAGCGGATGCCCGTCGTGCGTGCAGTCCCCCAAGTGCGGCAACGGCAACGACCCGTTGGACAAGGCGGGTGCCGTCCAGGTGTTACGCCTGGTGCTGGCGGAGTTGCCCTAAGCGTCACGCCAGGCGATCCGCCGGACGGCGACCGACCCCTCAACGGTCGACCTCCACGGATCGCATCGTGACCGCCGCGCCGGGGGCACACTTCGTTTTTGCAAAAGAAATGCCCGTATGCCACTAGACAGCGCGGCGAATGCCTGGATAACAGTTTCGCTCGCAATCCCGACTGAGCGAGCGCAGCAGGAAACTACCAAGGCCGCGATGGCATTTGCAAACTCGTCGGCTGCCCCGCCGGCGAGCACAGCGCCGGCCCACGGTCCGGCAACTGGCTACGGTCTCCATAGCGCCTGCCTATTCCGATGAACTTGCGGGCGAGCAAATGGGCTGGGTACCCGGCGGCAATGCGACGTCGGGGCGCTGGGTGGCACCGGCGACGGCAGTTCTCACGAATCAAGCAACGCATCGTGATTGGTGCCGCACCCAGGGCACCCCCGACCCATCGCTCCGCCGTAAAATTAATCTCATGGCCCACGACTGGTTGCTCGTGGAGACGCTGGGGGACGAACCCGCTGTGGTAGCGCAGGGCCGGCAACTCAAAAACCTCGTCCCGATCACGACGTTCCTGCGTCGCAGTCCGTATCTCTCCGCGGTTCGGACCGCGATAACCGAGTCGGTCCAGACCGGCCAGAGCCTGACCAGCATCACCCCCAAGCGCGATCGGGTCATCCGCACCGAACCGGTGGTGATGTCCGATGGCCGCATGCATGGTGTGCATGTGTGGACCGGTCCCGCCGATATCGAACCGCCCGAACGGCCTACCCCGGGCCCGTTGAAGTGGGACCTGACCCTTGGCGTGGCGACCGACACCAGGGAGTCGTTGGCCAACAGCGGCAAAAACCCCGAAGTCGAGGTCACCTTCGGCAGAGCTTTTGCAGAAGATCTTCCGTCCCGTGAACTCAATCCCAACGAAACCAAGGTGCTTGCCATGGCGGTCAGGGCCGAGCCGGGCCAGACGCTATGCAGCACATGGGATCTCACCGATTGGCAAGGAAATCCAATTCGCATTGGTTTCGTCGTGCGCACCGCGCTGGAGCCGGGGCCGGACCGCCAGGACCACCTCGTTGCGCGGTCGATGAACTGGCGTGCCGAGCTCAAGGGACCGGTGGCGTCAGCCGACGATCTGGCGCAGCGGATCCTCAACGGACTGGCGCAGGCCGGAGTCCACCGTGCACTCGTCGACCTCCACAACTGGACCCTGCTGAAGTGGCTCGACGACCCCTGCACCTTCTACGACTGGCGGGGCAGCGATACGGACAGACCGAAGGTTCATCCCGACGACCAGCCCCTGATATCTGCTATGACAACGGAATTCGCTGACGGTCCGACCAGCCGCGTACTGCGGATGCGGGGTCACGACGCCGATTGGGTGCCGGTGCACGTCACCGTCAACCAGGTGGAACTCGAACCCGATACCTTCGCCGGGCTGGTTTCACTGCGGTTGCCCACCGATGAGGAGATCGCCGCTGCCGGACTGCCGGAAGCCCGAGCCGACACGACCTAAGCCTCTGACACCGGTCCTGCCCGCGCAGCCGCGCGCGCCACCCCGGCAAAGACGACAGCCACCTCAACGGTGACGACGACGTCGAGATTCTCCGCCTCGCATTGCACACCGCCGACCCGCATTTCGCGGGCAACCGCCGACGCCCGCGCGCACGCAGCTGCGACTCCGGACGGCATCCGCACGGCGGCGGCCAGCGCGGCGAGATCGGCAGCTGTCTGCGCGCGGTGGCGAGCCACGATCGCCGAGCCGACGTATGCACCGGCGCCCGTTACGCACAGCAGCACCGCGACCATCGCGGCCGCGACAACGGTGGCCGAGCCACGGTCATCGCCCGGGTTCCGCCGCCGCGACGGCTTTGGCGGCAATATCCAACGTGGGCAATAGTTTTGAGTGAGCGACCACCGTGGCGACCAGGAAGTCGCCATCTCGGCGTACCTGGATCCGCGCGGCAGGCGGTGCAATGCGGCGAGCGGCGTCGAGCGCGGAGCGGTCGTCACCGCGCGCGGCCAGTCGGGCGGCCTCACGTGCAGCATCCACACAGCGCACCTGCATCGACACCGCGGACACGCCCGCCAGGCACAGCACCAACACCACAACCAACGCTGCGATCGCGATTGCCGCTTCAACAGTGCTCGCGCCGGCACACCCGGCTAAACCTTGGTATTGAGCGCTCGACCGATGATGTTGGTCAACGCTGACACGATGGAATCGCCGGTGACGACGGTGTAGAGGATTGCGCCGAAGGCGGCCGCGGCGATGGTCCCGATAGCGTACTCGACTGTGGACATGCCCGACTCGTCGGTCGCCAAGACCGCTATGCGTGCAAGGAGCAGGCGAAACATGTTGGTCACCAATACATCCTCTCTTTTGAAATGTCTTCCCGACTTTCACAGCAGGCCTGACTGCAAAACATCGCCGGCGAGCCCGGCTACCACAGGAACGATGCCGAGGCACACGAAAGCCGGCAGGAAGCACAGTCCGAGCGGTCCGGCGATAAGGACCCCGGCCCGCTCGGCGGCGGCGGTGGCCGCGTGCGCGGCGTCGTGTCGAGACTGATCGGCCAAGTCTTCGACGCCGCGGGCCAACGCGGCACCAGATGACGCAGAACGCCGCGCCAGCCGCAGCAGCGCATCGGTCTGCGCGTCGACCTCACCGGGCGGCAGGTCCGGCGACATCGACCATGCCACAAAGGAATCGGCGCCCAGCGCCAGCAGATCGGCGGCCCTGCGCAACACCCGGGCCAGTTTCGGTGGCGCGGACGCGGCGGTCGCTGCTGCGGCGGTTGACACCGCCATACCCGCCGCCAGGCACGCAGCCAATACGTCGAGGCTGGATGCCACGGCGAGTGGATCCGGGCCATGTGCCGCCTGCAGTCGCGGCCGGTGCGCGCGTGCCGGTAGCCCCGCGCGTGCCCGCACCACCGACGGGCCAGGGCCGATCCACAGTGCCAGGGCCAGCAACACCGCCACCGTGCTCACGCCGCGAGCCGAACGGTGATTCGGTCCGACCACAGCAGCCCGGCGCACGCCAGCGTCGACCCCACCACCAACAACCACCCGCCCACCTGCCCGCTGAGCAAGAAATTAAGTGGCCGAGCCCCGATCAGCTGACCGAGTAGCACGCCCAGCAGCGGCAGGCCCGCCAGTATGGCAGCGGTAGCGCGCGCCCCGGCCATGCCCGATGTCACCCGGGCCGAGAACCGTTGCCGCTCGGCGATATCGCGCTGCGCCGTACGCATCAGGGTGGCTATCGCCAGCCCGTGGTCATTCGCCAATTGCCAGCACACCGCGAGTCGATCCCAGTGTGTGGGCAGAGCCGATGATCGTGCCGCGGCGCGCAGTCCGGCAGCGACATCGGCGCCCAATCGGGCCCGCGCCGCTACCGCGCGCAACGACACAGCGACAGCGCCAACGGTTTCGTCGGCGGCCACGCAGAACGCATGCACCGGATGAGAGCCCACTCGCAGTTCGCCCACCAGCACATCGAGGGCGGTTTCCAGGGTTCGACCCTCGTCCATTGCACGCCGCATGCGACGTCGGCGACGGTAACGCAGGCTCGCAGTTGCTCCGACTACCGCGACTGCAAGGACCGTCGTCAGCGGCAACAAGACGGCGGCGGCGACGGCGGCGCACCCAGTCACGAAGCCGGCCCCACCCGTACCGACCCTGACTCGCCGACGGGGCGTTGCCGCAGGGGCGAGCCGGCACCGCGGTGACGCCGGAAAGAGCAAGAGCGCGAGCGACAATAGCAGCGCACCCGCCACCGGGCCGTTCATGCTGACATCCGGCTGCGCAGTAGGCGGTGCAGATCGTCGGCATCGCCCGTCATGCCACGGTCCGCATGCCACACCGTCACGGCCCGAACCCGCCCGTCAATGTTTCGCAGCGCGGCGATCTCGGCGAGCCGGCGCCGGCCGGTACGGTCCCGGGCGACATGTACCAATACCTGGACTGCCGCGGCGAGTTGACTGTGCAGTGCGGCCCGATCCAGGCCGCCGAGCGCCCCCAAAGCCTCCAGCCGGGCGGGAACTTCGCCCGGGTTGTTGGCATGCACCGTGCCCGCCCCGCCGTCGTGGCCGGTGTTCAGCGCCGCCAGCAGATCTACCACTTCGGCGCCCCTGACCTCGCCCACCACAATGCGATCGGGCCGCATCCGCAGCGCCTGCCGGACGAGTTGGCGTAACGGAACTTCGCCGACACCTTCGATGTTGGCGCACCGCGCGACCAGCTTGACCAGATGCGGATGTCGAGGCGCCAGCTCGGCGGCATCCTCCACGCACACGATCCGCTCTGTGGGCGATACGGCGCTCAGCATCGCCGCCAGCAAGGTTGTCTTCCCTGCGCCGGTCCCGCCACACACGAGGAAGGCCAATCGGGCGGCGATGATGTCGGCCACCAGTGCGGCGGCCCGGGGCTCGATCGCGCCCGCCGTGGTGAGGGCCGCCAAATCCTGAGTGGCTGGCCGCAATACCCGCAGTGACAAGCAGGTGCCTTCGGCGGCCACGGGCGGCAACACCGCGTGCAATCGCACCGCGAACCCTCCGGCACCGATGCCGGTCAGCTGGCCGTCCACCCAGGGCTGCGCGTCGTCGAGCCGCCTCCCGGCAGCCAACGCCAGCCGCTGCGCCAGCCGCCGCACCGCTGTCTCGTCGGCAAACCGAATCTGGCTGCGTCGCAAACCGTTTCCATCGTCAACCCATACCGCGTCGGGTGCGGTGACCAAGACGTCGGTCGTGCCGTCCGCGCACAAGAGCGGTTCGAGGATGCCGGCACCGGTCAGCTCGGTCTGCAGCACGCGCAGATTGGCAAGAACCTCGGTATCACCGAGCACCCCGTTCGACTCAGCCCGAATCGCGGCGGCCACCACGTCGGGCCGCAGCGGGGCGGATTCGGCTGCCAGCCGCTCGCGCACACGTTCAATCAGCGAGCCGGTCACGCCGCGCTACCCTGCTGACCTGAGCCCGCACGTGGCAGCACGGCAAGCACCCGGCGAGCCGCGACCGCGAGCGCAGATCGCCGCCCCAAGCGCAGACCCCCGTGCTCCACCTGCTCGGCGAGTTGGGGCTGAGCCTTCATGGACGCCAGTAAGTGCAGGCCGGCGATACCAGCGACCTCAGCTGCCCGCAGTCCTCCCGGCGACGGTCCCCGCACGACCAGCCCGACGTTGGGATTGATCGAGGCCAGCACTGGAGCCATCGCCGCGGTCGCCGCGCATGCCCGCACATCGCACGGGCTGACTACGACGACAAGGTCGGCCGCATAGAGCGCCGCTTGGGCGGCATCGGTGAGACGACGAGGAAGATCGCAGACCACTGTCACTCCTCCGCGGCGGCCGGCCTCCACAACGGCGTCCACCGGCGCGGCCTCCAGCTCGTACCCGCGCCGAGTGCCGGACAGCAAGCTGATTCCGCGATGTCGCGGCAGGGCGTCGCGCACGGCTGACCAGTTGAGCCGTCCGCCTTGTAACGCCAGATCGGGCCAACGCAGCCCCGGTAGTGTCTCACTGCCCACCAGCAAATCGATGCCGCCGCCCCACGGATCGAGGTCCATCAAGAGCGCATCGCGGGCGGCCTGCGCCAGGGCGCCCGCGAGCAAAGACGCTCCGGCGCCGCCGCACCCGCCGATGACGGCAACCATCTGGCCGCGCAGGCCATCGTCGCGCGCCGATTCGGCGGCTTCGGCGAGCTCGCGGACCAATTCATGTTCCTGTTCGGGCACCCTCAGCACATGCTGGGCACCGACAGTGATGGCCGCCATCCACGTCGCCGTCGTGGGGTCGCCGGCCGTCAGCACGCTGACATGTGCACGCCGTGGTAGCACCGTCTGCCCGCATCGATCTGCCGCCGCCGCATCAAGCACCACAGCCGCGGCGGCCGACCACGTTTTTCTGCTCACCGCAGAACCGCCGACATGGACCACCCGAACGCCGACAGCGGCGGCCACCCGGTCTAGTTCGCCGCGCAACTCCGCATCGGTCAGCGCCGCCAACACCCCCGCGGAACCCGGCGTAGCAACGCGGGCGTTCGTAGTCACCCATTCACCGTGCGGGGCCATGACCTTGGGACACCAGTCCCAAACATGGATTTGTGGAGAGAGACGCAAGTGTGCACAAAGATACGGTTTGGCGCGCGCTCAGCTTACGGATCACGCCATCCCCGCAACGCGCGGAAGGGCGCGCCAATCGCCGCACGGCCAACAAATATGTTCCCCAGAAAAGGGACGACCCCCGCCAGGGGGGGAGGAGGCGAGGGTCGTCGTGTATCAGCCCCGGGGGGTCGGGCTGATACACCCTCGGCTCAGGCCGAGTACTGCTTACTATACACATGACAGTGCGCATTAACGCAAGTAGCTGTTCCAGTGAAAAACGCGTTGAGCCGCAAAAATACCGGCGGTATGGGCTTTCCCCCGTTTGCGAGCGACCGTTTAGGGCCCGATGTCGCACCGCCATTGCAAGACCGACATATGCTAGGTTGGTGACCGTCTTCGACCCGGCCGCGCCCCAGCAAACTCAACCGCAAACGGCGGCAACCACCGCTCCGCACGCCCGCACCGCCGCCTTCTTCGACCTGGATAAGACCATCATCGCCAAGTCCAGCACACTGGCGTTCAGCAAACCGTTTTTCGATCAAGGACTGCTCAACCGTCGTGCTGTACTCAAGTCCAGCTACGCCCAGTTCATCTACCTGCTCTCCGGTGCCGATCATGACCAGATGGACCGGATGCGTGCCCACATGACCAATATGTGCACCGGTTGGGACGTCGCCCAGGTCAAGTCGATCGTCAACGAAACGCTGCATGACATCGTGACGCCGCTCGTGTTCGGCGAAGCCGCGGACCTCATCGCCGCCCACAAGCTGTGCGGCCGTGACGTCGTGTTGGTCTCGGCGTCGGGAGAGGAGATCGTCGCGCCGATCGCAAGGGCGCTGGGCGCGACTCATGCGATGGCGACTCGAATGGTCGTCGAGGACGGCAAGTACACCGGCGAGATAGCGTTCTACTGCTACGGCGAAGGCAAGGTGCAAGCGATCCGGGAGTTGGCCGCCCGCGAGGGCTACCCGCTGGAACACTGCTACGCCTATTCCGACTCGATCACCGACCTACCGATGCTCGAGGCCGTCGGCCACCCGAGTGTGGTCAACCCCGACCGCAGCCTGCGAAGAGAAGCTACCGAGCGCGGTTGGCCCCTGTTGGTGTTTTCCCGGCCGGTGTCCCTGCGCGACCGAATTCCGGCACCGTCGGGCGCAGCGATCGCCACCACCGCCGCGGTGGGCATAACTGCGCTGGCTGCCGGAGCAGTTACCTACTCACTGCTGCGCCGATTCGCGTTCTAGCCCCGACTCGCGCCAACGCCGATGCACGCCGACAGGCTGACAGCAAACTTTTCGAGCACGCAAGCCGGTGCCGCTTCGCAACATTCGCAGAATTAGGCCTTGCTGTGCTAAGGCTCCAGTAGTACAAATGGAACCACGGAAGCCCGGTGAGGCCTAGATCGATCCGGAAGAGAAGGTTCGATCTCCTGATCCGGGCACCCAGGCACGGTACCCGGCACCCACGCGGAGTCATAGCCGCGATAATGGCAGAAGTGTTGCGGGCCTGCGTAATTGCGAAAAACGGAAGGTGTCGACGGCCCTTTGGGTGGGGTTGCAGCCGGAAGCGTCGCAAGATCGCCGAGGCCGCCCACGCAACCCAGAGATGCACGCTTGGTAACCGAGTTCCGTGCTAGCGGGCGGCGGACCGAATATTTCGGCACGCCGCCCGCTCTACATTTATGCGGACGAATTATCGGTCGCCGATTTGCGGCTTGTCGGCTACCGATTGGGCGCTATCGATTCGGCAGTGATTCGGCGATCGATAACGCCTCCTGCGCGCCGGCCTGCATCGCCCGGCAACACAGCACCAGCCAAGCGCCCACACCGTCCGGCGTGCCGTCGGCGAATCGGTGGGCGGCATCGCGGTAGTCCGCGGGTTGGCGCATCCAACTCACCTCGGGCACACCCAGTCCGTGCGGATCCAGCCCGCTGGCGATTGTCACCAGCCGCGACACTGCACGAGCCACCACGCCGTCAGCGCTGCCAAAAGGCTTCAGCGTCAGCAGCTCTCCGTGTGTGACGGCGGCGACCACCGGCGCAGGCGCCCGCGTGCGGCCGGTCACCAAATCCGCCAGCAGCTCCAGACGGGGCCCAACCTCGCCGTCGGTCCGCGGGCGACCCAACCGCTCGTCACCAACCAGGTCCGCCGCCGCCAGCATGTGCAGGCGGGCCAATGCCTGCAACGGCGCCCGCTGCCATATACCGACCAGCGCACCCCCACCGCCTTCCAACGCCTGGGCCACCCGCAGCGCTCCCCCGAACACGGGATCGCCGGCCGCCGGGTTGTCCGGTGAGGCCTGCGCCAAGTCCTCCAGCCGGACGGGCCCGCCGTCGAGCACCGACGAGGCACGCGCCGACCGCAACGCCGCTTCGGCGGCTGTCACCGGCCAGCGCCGCAGATTCGCCCGGTGTCGGTGGGCCCGGCCCAGCGCGTCGCGGGCTCGGTCGCTCGCCTCGGCGACGCCGGGGAGTTCCATTAGCGGGGCCAGCGGGTCAGCCGTCACAGGTTGCCAACCTATCGGGGAGGCACCGGCGCACGGGGAATGGCCTGCAGCAACTGACGGGTGTATTCGTGGCCGGGCCGAGTGAACAGCTCCTCGGTGGGCGCCTGCTCCACCACCAGGCCTGACTTCATCACCAGGACGTGGTCGGCGATCTGCCGGATCACTGCCAGATCATGGCTGATGAACAAGTAGGCCAGGCCCAGTTCGGCCTGCAAATCGGCCAGCAGTTCGAGGATCTGCGCCTGCACCAGAACGTCGAGTGCTGAGACCGCTTCGTCGCACACCAGCATCTCGGGCCGCAGCGCCAGCGCTCGCGCGATCGCGACTCGCTGACGTTGACCGCCCGACAACTCACGGGGCAGCCGCCCGAGTACCGACGACGGCAGTGCGACCTGGTCGATCAGTTCGAGCACCGCCTTCTCGCGCTGCCTGCGGTCACCGACCCGGTGGATCCGCAACGGTTCCTCGATCGCGCGGAACACCGAGTACATGGGATCCAGGCTGCTGTATGGGTTCTGGAACACCGGCTGCACTCGCCGACGAAAGGCCATCGAGCTGTCCCGGCCCATATTGTGGTCGATCCGGGTGCCGTCGAACGCCACCGTCCCCGACGTGGGTTCCAGCAGACCGAGCACCATGCGGGCCACCGTCGATTTCCCCGAACCCGACTCGCCGACGATCGCCAGGGTGCTGGCCCGGCGCAGCCGAAACGACACGCTGTCGACGGCACGGAACTCAACCTGCCGCCACGGTGCGCCGCGCGATTCCCGGTACATTTTGGTCAGTTCGGAGGCAACAAGGATGTCGTCGGCCGCCCGGTCGGCCTGCTGGCGACCTCGGGAACTGCGGACCGTCAGCGACGGAGCCGCGGCCACCAATCGTCTGGTGTAATCGTGTTGCGGATCCTGCAGGATTGACTGCGCCGCACCGGATTCCACCACGACTCCGCGATGAACCACGACCACGGTTTCGGCTCGTTCGGCGGCCATCGCCAGGTCATGGGTGATCAGCAGCAGCGCGGTTCCCAGCTCGTCGGTGAGTTGCTGCAGATGATCGAGGACCTGTCGCTGCACGGTGACGTCGAGCGCGGACGTCGGCTCGTCGGCGATGAGTAGTTCCGGCCGGCCCGCCAAACCGATGGCGATCAGCGCGCGTTGACACATGCCACCAGACAGCTGATGTGGGTATTTGCCCACTTGCTTCACCGGATCAGGCATCCCCGCCTCGGCGAGTAGCTGCACCGCACGTCGCCGCGCACCGCGGCCATTTGTGTTCGCGCGCAACGCTTCGCGAATTTGAAAACCGACTTTCCAAACCGGATTGAGATTGGTCATCGGATCCTGAGGCACATACCCGATGGAGCGCCCCCTGATCGACCGAAGCACCCGGCGATCGGCCGCGGTGATGTCGCGCCCGTCGAAGACGATACGGCCAGCGGTGATTCGTCCTCCGGGCGGAAGAAGTCCGAGAACCGCAGCGGCAGTGGTCGACTTCCCCGATCCCGATTCACCTACCACCGCGACGGTCTGGCCCCGCCGCACAGTCAAATTCACGCCGCACACGGAGGGAGCGTGAGAGCCGAACCTGACTTCCAGGCCCTCGACCGACAGCAAGGGCGATTCTTTGGTGTTCATGCGCGCAACGCCCGCGAGGCCGGATCCAGAGCGTCGCGCAAAGCGTCACCCATCATCATGAAGGCCAGCACCGTAATCGCCAGTGCCCCAGCCGGATAAAACAGTATTGGCGAGCCCGACCGCAGCCGGCTCTGCGCCAGGTTGATATCACCGCCCCAGGACACCACCGATGTCGGCAGTCCAACGCCAAGGTAGGACAACGAGGCCTCGGTGACTATGAATACGCCGAACGCGAGGGTGGCCACCGCGAAGACAGGGCCCAATGCGTTGGGCAACGCGTGGCGAAGCAGAATCTGAAAGTTACTCAGCCCTAATGCTTTCGCTGCGAGAACATAATCGCTGGACCGCGCCTCGAGCACTGCGCCACGAGCGATCCTGGCTATTTGCGGCCAGCCGAACACGGCCAGGATCACGATCACCGTCCACACCCGACGGTGGTGCATGACTCCCATGAGAACGATCGCGGCCAGCAACAACGGCAGCCCGAAGAAGATGTCGGTGATACGCGAGACCACGGCGTCGATCCAGCCTCCGTAGAAGCCGGCCAGCGCGCCCAGTGTTCCACCGACGACGAAGACCAGCAGGGTGGCGCCGAGTCCCACCATGACCGAGGCCCGCGCTCCGTAAATGGTGCGCGCGTAGATGTCGTGGCCCTGCAAATCCGCACCGAACCAGTGGGCGGCCGACGGGGGAAGCAGGCTCTGGCTGGGATCGGCGTAGGTCGGATCGATACCGGTAAACCACTCCGGAAACACCGCAACGACGGCGATGAGAAGAATCAGCGCGGCGGCCACGACGAATTTCGGACGCCGGCGCAACTTGCGCCACGTGTCACGCCAAAAGCCATGTTGGTCTGGGATGTGTTCAGCCATATCGGATCCGAGGGTCAAGGGCGGCGTATAGCAGATCCACCACGAGGTTGGTTATCAGATAGACCAGCACCAGCACCGTCACGATGGACACCACCGTGGGCGCCTCTTGCCTGGTGACAGCTTGAAACAACACACCGCCGACGCCGTGGATGTTGAAGATGCCTTCGGTCACCACGGCTCCACCCATCAGCGCTCCCAGGTCGGCGCCCAGGAAGGTCACCACCGGGATCAGCGAGTTGCGCATAATGTGCACGAACACCACTCGCGGTCGCGAGAGTCCTTTGGCAGTGGCGGTGCGGACGTAGTCTGCGTGCGCGTTGGCGGCCACCGCGGATCGGGTCAACCGCACTACATACGCAAACGACACCGAGCCCAGGACGATCCCGGGCAGCAGCAGCCGCGCAAAGGTCGCGCTTTCGCCGACCGTGACCGGTGCGATCCCAAGCCGGACGCCGAAGACGAATTGCGCCAGGAAGCCCAGAACGAAGATGGGGATCGCGACGATGACGAGGCCGGTGATCAGCACCGTGGAATCGAAGATTCCACCCTGCCGCAGTCCGGCGATGACGCCGAACCCGATCCCCAGCACCGCTTCCACCACCACCGCGATCAGGGCCAGTCTGACGGTAACCGGAAACGCATGTGCCAGAACGGCGCTGACCGGGAGCCCGGAAAAAGAGCGCCCAAGGTCGCCGTGCAAGACACCGCCCAGATACCGCAGGTACTGCAGTATGAATGGATCGTCGAGATGGTAGCGGGCCCGCAGCGCCGCGGCCGCTGCCGGGGTCAGTGGACGGTCTCCGGCCATCGCTGCCACCGGATCACCGGGCAGCAGGAACACCATGCCGTAGATCAGCAGCGTGGCGCCGATGAAGACCGGCACCATGATGGCGACTCGACGCGCGATGTACCAACCCATCTCAGCCCTTCACGATGTTCTCGTAGTCGGGCAGGCCGTTCCAAGTGACCCCGACGCTTTTGACGTCCATCGACCAGCCCACCACGCTGACGTTGTCCCACAGCGGAACAACCGGCATGTCGCGGAACAGGATTCGTTGCGCGTCGTTGGTCAGCGCATCGGACTGGGGCAGCGTGGCGGCGGCCTCGGCGGTCGCCAGCGCCGTGTCGAACTCTCGGTCGGAGTAGCCGACATCGTTGGAACCGGCCCCGGTGGCGAACAGCGGAGCGAGAAACTCGATCATGGACGGGTAGTCGCCCTGCCAGGCGGCGCGAAACGCGGTCGCGATGGTGTGGTTGGTGATCTGGGTGCGAAATCCGGCGAAGGTCGGTTGCGGCGCGCCAACCGCATCGATACCCAGCACGTTCTTGATGCTGTTGGCCACCGCGTCCACCCATTCCTGGTTTCCGGCATCGGCGTTGTAGGCGATGACGTACTGCCCACTCCATTGGGAGATCGCGTTGGCTTGTGCCCAAAGTTGGCGCGCACGATCGGGATTGAAGTTCAACATGTCGTTGCCCGGCAAGTCCGGGTCGAAACCCGGCAACGATCTGGCGGTGAAATCACGCGACGGGGTGCGGGTACCCGTGAAGATGCTCTGACAGATGTGCTGACGGTCGACGGCAGCCGACAACGCCAGCCGGCGCAGACGGCCTTCCTCGCCGCCGAAATGCGATAGCCGCAGCGGGGTATCGAGGCTATGTTTGACCGCGACGGGGCCACTGGTGAAGTTATTGCCCAGGTCGCGCTTGTAGATCGGCAGCGCGCTCGGCGGAATCGTATCCAGCACATCGAGATTGCCGGAGAGCAGGTCGGCGTAGGCGGTATCCAGGTTCGCGTAGAATTCGAACCTCAGGCCTTTGTTGTGGGGCTGGCGGTTGCCGTGGTAGTCGGGATTGGGCCTCACGTCGATCTTGACGTTGTGCTCCCAGGCCGGCCCGTCTGGGCTGTCGGCGAGCTTGTACGGGCCATTGCCGACAGGGTTGCGGCCAAAGGCCGACATGTCACGAAAGGCTACGTCGGGCAGCGGATAAAAAGCGCTATGGCCCAACCGCAATATGAAGTCGACGGTCGGGGCCTTGAGTCGCACGGTGAACTCCAGATCATTGACTACTTGCAGCCCAGACATGGTGGTACGTCCGGTTTTCGGGGCCGGCTTTCCCTCGCTGGTCATACCGGAGACCTCGTCGAAGCCTTCGATCGGACTGAAAAAACTTTGCTGCAGTTGGGCATTGGTGCTCAGGGCTCCGTAGTTCCACGCATCGACGAACGAGTGGGCCGTCACCGGCGATCCGTCGGTGAACTTCCAACCCGGCTTGAGGATGATGCGGTAGTTGACGTTGTCTGTGGTGTCGATCGACTGGGCAACCTCTTTGGAGGGGTTTCCGGCGGCGTCATAGGACATGAGGCCGGCGAAGAGCCGGTCGATGATCCTCCCACCGTTGCTGTCGTTGGTACTGGTCGGGATCAGCGGGTAGGGCGGTTCCCCACCGTTCACCATTACCAGATCGGGGCTCAGCATGCCGCCACCGCAGCCGGCCAGCGACGTGACCACCAGCATTCCGGCAGCCAAGGTCGCCATCGCGGTTCGCATCCGACGCATGCGCGCGACCCTAGGGCCTGCGACCGCGCCGAGGGTGCGGGGACCGGCTGTCGAGCGCGTGTGAAGTGCGGTACCCGGCCTGGTCGACCAAGGATCCCGCTGTGACTGTCGCTTATCTCGCCTCGCGTGAAACGCAAGTTCAGGCTGGGTACTTGGCAGCGCTAATCACCATTCCCACAATCGGATTGATCTGGCTGATCATTGGCCTGCGGGAACGTTCACCTGGTCGTCCGCAGACCAGTCCTTATTCACTACGCTATCCGATGGCTCCGCCGCGCCGGAAAGTCGGCCAACGCGCTCATCACCATCGGTATCGCGCTGTTTGCGTTGAGTGGGCTGGGAATCCTCGGGAACTCCGCCCACGCCGCTTCCAGGGACGCTGAGGGGTCACGACACGATAATCGGTTAGCCACCGACACGTCAATGCGGGCGAGCGAGCGTTTTAGCGAAATAGCCAATCTTGGAAGGGCTTTCGCATCGCAGCTCCGTCTGTGACCGGTGCACCGACGAGTCCGCAACCCGTTGGACCACGACGCTGGGAATCGGCCTCTGCGATTGCCACGCCACCAGGGGCGCTACCCCATTTGTTGACCGGCGGTAACGGGATGCACCTGCAGCACGCAGGCGTCGATACTGGCCGACACGATGACCACCTGGACGATGTCGGGAGGGCTGATGGCCAGGTCGGTATAGGTAGGACATTGGTTGCCGCTGGCGTCGATGGCCATGCCCTCCACGATCGCCTGCGCCTGTGTCGATAGCGACAGAACGACTGTGGGCGGCACATCGAAGTCGGCCGGCAACCCGCCCATGTACCCGCGCAGTGTGGGTTCGGCATGAATGGGCGGCCCGCCGGTGCCAGAGTCGACACCCGGATAACCGGTGAGCGTGCACGGCTCTCCACCGCCGGCGAGGGTGAATATCAGCGTCAGCGAGCGATGGCCCACGGCGCCCTGAGTCGGGGAGGCGCTCACGGCGACCTGCTCTGACCAGCATGGGCTGGGCTGGTCGGAAGTCTCGGCGGGTGCCGCCCACGCGGGTGTCCCCAGCAGCGTGGTGGCTGCGTAGCTTGTTGCCACCGTGGCGAGGCTGGGGACTAGTCGGCGGGCGCGCCGCCAATGCCGTCCCGGCATACGCGTGATTATGCGTTACGCGGGCGTGCGATGACATTGGATTGGAGCGCGCCAATTCAACTCGCGGGGCTAGGCTCACAGACGGTTGACGAGCCGAAACCATAGGAGAGAAGCCAGTGACCGCGACTCATACCGAAGGCCCCTCCTCGTACCCGCCGCCGGCGGAGTTCGCCGAACAGGCCAATGCCCGCGAGGACCTCTACCACGAAGCCGAGCAGGACCGGCTGGCTTTCTGGGCCAAGCAGGCCAACAGGCTGTCCTGGACGACGCCGTTCACCGAGGTGCTGGACTGGTCGGAGCCGCCGTTCGCCAAGTGGTTCGTCGACGGCAAGCTCAACGTCGCCTACAACTGCGTGGACCGCCACGTCGAGGCCGGCCACGGCGATCGGGTCGCCATCCACTGGGTGGGCGAGCCTGTCGATGACAGCCGTAGCCTGACCTACGCCGATCTACAAACCGAGGTGTGCAAAGCCGCCAACGCGCTGACCGACCTCGGCCTGGTCGCCGGCGACAGAGTCGCCATCTACATGCCGTTGATCCCTGAAGCCGTGGTCGCGATGCTGGCCTGTGCGCGGCTGGGCCTCATGCACAGCGTGGTATTCGGCGGTTTCACCGCCAAGGCTCTGCGAGCCCGGATCGCCGACGCCCAAGCCAAGCTGCTAATCACCAGCGATGGGCAGTTCCGCCGCGGCGAGCCGGCGCCGCTCAAAGACGCGGCCGACGAAGCCGTCGGGCAGCCGGACAGCCCCGTCGAGAAAGTTCTGGTGGTGCGGCGCACCGGAATTGACGTCTCGTGGAACGACGACCGCGATGTCTGGTGGCACGATGTCGTCGACTCCGCGTCGCCCGAACACACCGCCGAGCCGTTCGACTCCGAGCAGCCGCTGTTTCTGCTGTACACCTCGGGTACCACCGGCAAGCCCAAGGGCATCGTGCACACCAGCGGCGGCTATCTGACCCAGTGCTGCTATACGGTCCACACCATTTTCGACGTGAAGCCGGAAACGGACGTGTTCTGGTGCACGGCCGACATCGGCTGGGTCACCGGGCACACCTACGGCGTGTACGGTCCGCTGTCCAACGGCATCACCGAGGTTCTTTACGAGGGCACACCCGCTAGCCCAGACCAGAACCGGCATTTCCAGATCATCGAAAAATACGGTGTCACAATCTATTACACGGCCCCTACGCTCATCCGGACGTTCATGAAGTGGGGCCGCGAGATCCCCGACGCCCACGACCTGTCCAGCTTGCGGCTACTGGGATCGGTCGGCGAACCGATCAACCCGGAAGCCTGGCGCTGGTACCGCGAGGTCTTCGGCGCAGGCGACCTGCCAGTGGTGGACACCTGGTGGCAGACGGAGACCGGTGCGGCGATGATCTCGCCGCTGCCCGGAATTGCTGCGGCCAAACCCGGTTCGGCGATGACTCCGCTGCCGGGGATCTCGGCCAAGATCGTCGACGATCATGGCGATCCGCTGCAGCCTGACAGCGACAATGCCAAGAACATCAGCGGATACCTGGTCTTGGACCAGCCGTGGCCATCGATGCTGCGTGGCATTTGGGGTGACCCCGAGCGGTACCGCGACACCTACTGGTCCAAATTCGCCGACAAAGGCTTTTACTTCGCCGGCGATGGCGCCCGTTTTGATCCCGACGGCGCCATCTGGGTGCTGGGCCGCATCGACGACGTCATGAACGTGTCCGGGCACAGGCTCTCCACCGCCGAGGTGGAGTCCGCGCTCGTCGGCCACTCCGGTGTTGCCGAATCCGCGGTCGTCGGAGTCACCGACGACACCACCGGCCAGGCCATTTGCGCGTTCGTCGTCTTGTGTGACAGCGACGACGCGCACCAAGGGACCCTCGATGAGCTGCGAGCCCAGGTGGCCCAAGAGATCTCGCCGATCGCCCGGCCACGCGAGATCCATGTCGTCCCGGAGCTACCGAAGACGCGCAGCGGCAAGATCATGCGCCGGCTGCTGCGCGACGTCGCCGAAAACCGCGAGCTGGGTGACACGTCGACTCTGCTCGATCCCGGCGTGTTCGACGCGATCAGGGCAGCCAAGTAGCTCAGGCCGGCTGGGGGACGAATCCCGCGCCGGGCCGGTGCCTGTTGTTGATGTCGGCCAGGATCGAGTTGAACGACATCACTATGGCCGGAGTGTGCAGCGGGATGTACTTGATGATGCAGGTCGGCAGGTTATCGCTGAACGCGCCGTGGATCATCCCGACCAGCAGATTGTCGACGGTCACCGGCGCCCCGGAGTCGCCGGGGTTGCCGCAGACCTGCATGACGATGGTGCCCGGGTTCTGGCCCATCCCCCAGGTGACGCCACACGAGTTGCCCGTCGTCCGGCCCTGTTTGCATGCGATCTGGCCGAAGGTCGGGTCAGGCCCGATGCCGTTGATCGGAAATCCGTTGTAGACCGCGACCGGCGCCACCTTGGCCGGATCGAATTTGATCACCGCGTAATCCAGGTTGTCGTTGCCGGTGACCATCGTTCCCAGCGTGCCCCTGCCCTGCACCGCCTCGGCGGCGACTTGCGCACCGGGCCCTCCGCAGTGCGCGGAGGTGAAGCCGATCAAGTCGCCTGCGGCATCGGTGCCGATGGCGGTCAGGGTGCACATCGTGTCCCCATTGATGACGATGCCGGCACCGCCACCCAACGGAACCCTGTCGTCGGCAGCCGCGACATTCGCAGGCAAACCCAGCAGGGCGACCAGCACGGCCACCATCGCCGCTACCAAGCACCGATGTGCCGTCCGCAAGCGAAACTCCCGTCAGCCGATCGGAACGTCGGAGACCAGCTGCGCCAGTCTAAATGATCATCAGAGCCCATCCGTTGCTGTGCAAATAGCTATGGCCGTCAATTAGTCAGTTCCGTTCGTTGCCGGG
>DASXMA010000259.1:0-13508 GCA_036495965.1 Mycobacterium sp. | reverse complement strand
TTGTTCGCCGGAGCGCTTGCCGACCTGTTCGACCGGCGCCGGTTCCTGATATTCATGCAGTCGTATGCAGTGCTAGTGGCGCTAGCCCTGGCGGTGCTGGCATATGTCGGTCGCCTTGGCCCGGCATCACTGTTGATGTTTACCGTGGCCATTGGCTGCGCTTCTGCGCTAACCGGACCGGCCTGGCAGGCGGTTCAGCCCGAGGTCGTCCCGCGCGAGGAGATACCGGCCGCCGCGACTTTGGGCAGCGTCTCGACAAACGCCGCCCGAGCGATCGGACCGGCGATTGGCGGCGTCGCCGTGGCATTGGCCGGCCCCGCAGCAGTCTTCGCGATCAACGCAGTATCGTTCGCGGGCATAATCGTTGCCCTGGCGGCGTGGAAACGACCCAGGCAAAGCGCGCCAATCGAACGAGAACACCTCGGCCAGGCCATCATCAGCGGACTGCTATACGTTGGTAACGCTCCAAATTTCCGCAGGATCTTGTCGCGCACAGCCCTTTTCCTGTTTCCCGCGTCGGCCCTGTTGGCGCTGTTGCCGGTGGCCGCCGCCCACAGATGGCACCTGGGAGCCGCTGGCTACGGTGTGGCGCTGGGGGCCATCGGTTTTGGCTCCGTACTCGCTGTCGGGGTTGCCACACGGTTGCGCCAGAGAGTGTCAGGCAACGCGCTGCTGGCGGCCTCCGCCGCCGGGTACGGTATCGCGGCGCTGGCGGTGGTCTGGCTGCCGTTTGCTGCGGCGACGCCTTTTTTGGTCTTGTCGGGGATGGCCTGGCTGATCACGTTGACAACGTTGAACGCAGCAGCGCAGTTGTCGTTGCCGCGATGGGTCATGGCCCGCGGGTTGTCGGTGTATCTGCTGGTCTCCACGGGATCTCAGGCGATCGGCTCGTATATCTGGGGTGCCGTTGCCACGCGGGCGGGACTTGACACAGCCCTGCTTTGGTCGGCCGTGGTGCTGGGCGCTGCTGCGCTCAGTGTTTCCGTACTTCCGCTGCGGCCGTCCACCGGGGAGCTGAGCGTCGAGGTTTCCACTACCTGGCCGACACCGAGGGTCGTGTTTGAGCCATGTCCTAACGACGGACCGGTACTTGTAGCCGTCCGCTACCGGGTGCCGGCCGAGAACCTCGAAAAATTCATCGAGGCGATGAGCGCAGTCAGGCGATCACGGCTGCGAACAGGTGGCCACAGTTGGCGGCTGTATCACAGTGTCGGACAACCCGACACGTTCCTCGAACGGTTCACAGTGGCGTCCTGGACCGAATTTGAGCGCCAGCGCACCGAGCGCTGGTTGGAATTCGACACTGAAGGCGTCGTGAAGGCGATCGGCTATACGGTCGACCGTACCCGGCGCCAAGGGTACTACCTCGCTGTACGTGTACCCCGATGAGTATGCGCCGTTATCGCGCACCCGGTGCTCAGCCGCCGCTGGTCAGCGATATCCGTCATATCGCCGTGACATCTCTGATACGAAGTTTTGAGACTCTCGTGACTCGTCTATTTCGAGACCACATTCAGTTGTGTTCGGACCCGGTCGATTTGGTCATAGGCGTAGGTCACCATGGCGGCGGTGGTCATCGCCTCACCCTTGCGGACGAGCGATTCGTAGGTCTGGTCAACGCCGCATAAATTACTGCGGCGCCGGAATCGGGTCCAGCGGGTTGCCCGGCGCGATCGATGAACAGTTGTCGCGCGCCGGCAGGCCGGCGAAGCGCTCCATGATCCAGTCGATCGAGTTGGGCAGCCAGGGCAGCAGGCTTGAGACGTGGGTGAGGTCGTCGTACTGCTCGTAGTGGACCGTCGTGCCGTTCGCGCAGTAGTCGCGCGCCAGCGTGCGTACGTCGCCGGCGATCATCACCCCGTCGCCGGCACCGATGCCCGGCTTGTTACCCGGTGTGCCCTCGGGCACACCGTTGGCGCCCTGGCCGATGAACAGCGGGATCGTCGGCGTACCGCCAGTGCCCATGATCAGCTTGTTGACCATGGTGACATAGACCGGGATGTCCTCGGGAATCGGATAAGCCGGCAGTGCCAGGTCTTTCCACGTCAAACCCGGGTAATGGCCCAGGACGTTGATGATCGATGCGTTCTCCATCCTCTTGATGATCTTCTTGCCGTTGTCGCTGAGGTACTGCGTGAGATTGATGTGGAACGCGCGCGCGATACCGGCGAGGGCCATCGGCATGACGCCCGCCCAGGTCAAGCTGCCGTCGACGTAGTGCAGGTTGTGCGCTGGGTGGACGAGCACGCCGCCGATCGCCGCGCCGATCATCCGCTTGTTGACGTCGGGCGCATACGTGGGGGCGAGCTCGGCCGCCCACTCGGTGGCGATCGCACCGCCGGAGTATCCGAGCATCGCCACTTGTGCATCACTCGGGAGGCCGACAACCCGCGAGTTGAACGCGGCGCGGATCGAGTCGAGCGTGTTTCTTCCGTACTCGGGTCCTGCGGCGAAGTCCGCTCCCTGGCCCTCGACATCCGCAACAATGATCGTGTACCCGTCAGCGAGGAACGGAGTGAAAACCACGGCCTCGACGTTGCTGACGATTCCTCCGAGCGTGAGTCCACCCGAGATCGCATACGACGGCTCGTGGTTCTGGTTGAGCGAGTCGTAGGCCGACTGGTACGAGATCACCTTTGTCTTGTCGAGCTGGATCGGCGGCTGAATGATCGAGGTGACGTTGACGGTCGGGGTGCCGGTTTGGCTGGTCGACCGGTAGAGCAGCTGCGTGGCCTTGAGCAACGTCGGAATAGTGCCGAATATCCGGTAAGGGAAGCTGCGAGTCTTCAGCACCGTTCCCGGCGTGATATTCCGCAGCGGCTTTCTGCCTTTATACCTGTAGAACGGATCATTCTTCGGCTGTGGCGCGGCGGCGGATATGAAGGGCGGCGATGGTGGCGCCCAGTATCTTGATGATGGTTGCACTCCGACTCCCCCTGCGAAGCTCCCTAACCGTCCAGCACGTGGGCGCAAAGGGTAAACCACACCCTCTTACGGATTGACCGCGCCGGTCGATCCGCCAAGCGGCTCAGTCGGGAACGAGTTGGTCGCTGTTGACGAACACCAGATTGCCGGTGTCCAACTGAACCGCCCACCGGCGGGCCGGGGCGATGTGGCAGCCACCGAGATCAACGCCTTGGCCTGCCAGTTCACCGAAATCCTCCACGATCACCCCCGGACTCTCAGTGTCGGCGCCCGGATAGACGCGCACGCGCATGTTCACCGCCAGGTCCGCGTCAGTTTGGCCCGTGCTGCCCCTCGCACGTCTGATCACTGTCTGCCCCTAAACCGCCTTGTGTTTGTCGTCCGGTTCCAGTACATCACCGTTGCTCGACGGCGGAACACAAATTAGGCATTTTTCGTAATCCGATACCGGGAGAACTTATCCTCGTAGCCGCCCGAAAACTCCGAAAGCTATAGCGGAGTGAGCCCAGGGTGTTACTATCTGCCGCTGCGAGAATGGCCACCAGATTGGCTGGATCAGCTGCGGGACACTTGCAAATCATTATCAGCCTCGGCCGTGACCTCAGGCAGAGGACGGTTCGAGTCCGCCATTATTGGTCTTATCAGCGGCGCGGCCCGCCAGCTTCCTGCAGCACATCGACCAAGCCGGCCACAGCGTCGACGTCACTAGCGAGGAACTCAAAGACCGCGCAGTGCTTAGCGCGCTGGACAAGGCCGCGGGCCGCGGTGTGCAGTGCCGGATCGTTCTCACCGACAACCCGGCGTGGGCCAATGCCGTGGCCGAGGTGTCAGCCGCCGGCTGCTCAGTGCACCTGTTCCCGGACACCAAGACAGCGCTCTACACGCACGAAAAAATCCTGCTGACCGACAACGCCGAGCTCACTATCGGCAGCGAAAACCTGACTACCACAAGTCTTCTCGAAAACCGCAAGCTGTCCCTTGCGGTCGACACCGCAACCGCGCCGGACCTCATTGCCGCTGTGGAATCTAGCTTCGACACTGACTATGCCGCCGCGGCCGCACAGTAGGGCCCAGGCACGTTGAGCTCTGCACGATTAACGGCGGGCCCGATGAATAGTGCCTGCTCAAAACACGGTGTGCAAGGCGGGAGCGCCGCAATCACTCTTCCTCGCCTCGGTCAGTGATCGAAACCATCCCGATAGGCGATGCATGAGGGACTTCAAGCGGCGTCCGCTCAAACTTCGCTAGAAGTTCGAACCACGGCACCCACGCGGATGACGCCGAAGACGCAAAACGCTTCCCTCGGACTTCGGCACCCTGCCGCTCGGCAACCTCCTGGTAGACGCCGACCACGCAACCGTTGTGGGGCTCGACCCACACGCCCTTCGGCAGCTCGGCCTCGGGGACTTCCCAGAGGGTCCCGTTCAACATGCCTCCGCACGGAAAGACCGACATCCATCCGTGTGGGCCTTCTTCCCACACCAACACGGTGCGCCCGTCCTCCCCCGTGTCAACCATCACGCGCGGCCGCTCCCAGTCGAACAGCGGCTGCTCGAACGCCTTCATCAGCGCGTCGACCACCGCTTCGGCCTGCTGGGCCGTTGCCTGCCTCTTTTGATAAATGGGGGCAGCTTTGTTCTCTGCCACAGCATTGCTCCTTCGATAGAGCGGGACATGCTGTTTCCAATGCTGTGGCGATGTCGCGAGGCAGCCTAGCGTAGTGGGCTACTCGATAGCCGTATTTCCACTTAATGATTGACTAGGCATTCGGTCAGGCCGGAAAGTCCGGTCGGCTCGCGGCGCTCATCCGATGCCGATTTCCTTCCCGCTCCACCGACTAGGCCCATTCAGACGCGGGAAAGCGTGAGGGGACCAGCGCCCAGACGGCTGCCGCACGCGCCGCGTATTCGCGGCGCGCGAGGTATGAACTGCGATTTCGCGCTAGTTGTGCGCGGGCTCCCGCTCGGTCAGGTCTATGAACGATTGAAGACACGGGGTGCCGCTTACGATCTGCTCAAGCAGGCAGCGCCACGCGGCAGCACGCTTGCATCGCAATCGCGATATGTCAGCATTGGAACGTGAACGCACGCCAACTCGTTCGTTTGCAGGGTGCCGCGGTGGTGACAACCTGGGCGGCGGTGCTCAGCGCACCGAGCCTCATTGCCTCCGCGTCAGCTGCGTCCTGCCCCGACGTCGAGGTGACGTTCGCCCGCGCCACCAACGAGCCACCTGGTGTTGGTGGGGTCGGACAGGAATTTATCGATTCACTGCGCTCACAGGTTGGGGGCCGGTCCGTCGGGGTGTATCCGGTCAACTACCCCGCCTCCGAAGAGTGGGCCCCGTCTGCATCCGCGGGCGCCAGCGATGCGAGCGCTCACGTTCAGTCCATGGCCGCGAATTGTCCCAACACCCGGCTGGTGCTCGGTGGATATTCCCAAGGCGCGGTGGTGATAGATCTGATCACCATCGCCCAAGCATCGGTTTCGGGCTTTATCCAAGCGACGCTACCGGCGGACGTGGCTGATCACGTTGCTGCGGTCGCCGTCTTCGGGAATCCGACGAACAGATATCTGGGTGGGCCAATAAGCGCGATCAGCCCGTGGTATGGGGCTAAGGCCATTGACTTGTGCGCGCCCGGCGATCCGGTCTGCTCCCCGGAGGGCCTGTCCCTGCCTTCGCAGCCTTCGGATGACGCGGTGTCCTCCATGGCGCACCAATCCTATAAGCAGTCCGGGATGCCCAGTCAGGCCGCGACTTTCGTGGCGAGCCATCTCTGACGCGGGCTACCGCTCCGTGCCCGGAAACCCGCTTTTCATCTGCTACGACTACGCGGGCACTCCAGCGGTTGCGTTGCCCCAGTGCGTGATTCGCCTGACCACCGAGTCCACAGCGGATCGCAGGCCGGGCACGAACGCCTTCCATTGCATCGTGCAGCCGGCATGTCCCGCATCGACGGTCACGGTATGCGCGTCGGAAATCTGTTCGGCTACCCAACGCTGGTGCTGGGGCGGGATGACCCGGTCACGCAGCGTTATCAGCACCGACGTCGGTACATCGATGTCAGCGATCCAGCGCGTGGAATCAAACCGGGCAATTTCGGCCAGCGCCCGCATCATCCCCCCATAGCTGGTCGCCCGGAATTGCCCAAGCGCCCAAAGCCGATCATTCGTCACGATGTCGTCGACGACGGACAGCCGCGCCGGGTCGGGCCGCCCGGGCTGCGGGCCGAAAGCCTCTAGCAGCGCGGCGAAGACACCGGTCGCGAGCCGCTCATGAGTGGCACGGCCGAATGTCGCTGCTGCGGCGCAGAGCACCAATGCATCGACCCTGTCTCGGTGACGCCGCCACACATGCTGCGCCACCAGTGATCCCATCGAAAAGCCCACCGGGATGAATGTTTCTATGCCGAGCTCGTCGGCCAACGCGGCGACGTCGTCGGCGCAGTCCTCCAGCCGGAAACGTGGCGAGGCGATACCCGAGCCGTGGCAACGCTGGTCGAATACCACCACACGCCCGAAGCGACGCATCATCTCCAATGACGGATACCACGTCAACAGCCCGGTGCACGCCAGCGAATGGAGCAATACAAACGTCGGACCGCCCGCAGTTGGGCCGGAATCCACAACATAAGTGCTGCCACGATTGGAAAGCTCTACCACGCGGCCGTGCGGAAGGCGGCCAACGGGGGCGACATCGGGCAGCGTGAACGACGGGAGCGGCGACGTCAGTTTCAGCGGACCAAGAAGCGCGTCGATCACGCAGTATGGATTGGGGAAACCTGACGCGGTCGCTGAAGGACCGCAAATGGTCTCTTGGGAATCGAGGTGAGACACGCTGCGGCGCAACATGCTTGCTCCCAAAATGCCCGCTGCGGCGAGTCGCCGTGGAAATGCGCGTAAGGCGAGCTGCCCAACGTTATCGCTCATCTTCGTTGCCCCGCAGTCCGTGGGTCGTAGGTTGCTTCAACGCGGCATGACGACGGTCGGTTGGCGCGCCCTCGCTGACGCGGCACGATCCTTTGACCCAACCTCCCTGGGCGGAAGGTCTTCCACTCCTCAGCCCGTGAACCGCCTGCGCGGCACTGCGGGTCAAGAACACTCGGGACATGGGGCTATGTTCATCGCGAGAGCAGCCGCGCGCCAGAGTAGGTGGGTACTCGATTCTCCCGGATCCTCTACCCGAAACACCGAGGCAGCGCCCGGGCTCCTGCGTCGGCGGCGGTGTGACAACAACAACCCCGCGCTGCTTTCTAACCGACGGCTGCCCCACCTTGGGCTTCGGCTACTTTCTAATCCTCTTTCGGGTTGCGGCGTCCGGCCAGGTGTCGACCCGGTCGATGATGCTCGGCGCTGCGATCAGCGCATTGGGGTGGCAGATCCTGCTCACGACAGCCGGGATAGTAATCGCCCACCAACTTCGCCACGCTCAGGCCGTCGCCGGATTGTTCGGCGTCGTTCTCGGGCTCCTCGCGTGGCTGGCGCTGCAGGCAACCGTCATCGTCTACGCGACCGAGGCCGACGTCGTTCGCGTCCGACACCTGTGGCCCCGGAGCATCGTCCAGCCTCCGCTAACCGACGCCGACCGGTCCTATTACACCGACGCCCTGCGGGCCGAAGCGCAGCGACCCGAACAACGGCTCCAAATCGCCTACCGGACAAAATCAAATACTGGGCAGTGATGGCATGGCCTCTCGCACTGCGATATGCCTTCGAGGCCAAGGGCTTCGCCCTCGGGGGGTGTAGTAGAAGACCTGCTTTGCGGCGTCCCATCCATTGAAGTCGTAGCGCTAATCACAAGGTTTATCGCTGATCATCAGGGCCACCGCGACGGCCCCGATGGCCTGCGCTGGGGTGTCGAGTCGATCTGCACACAGCTGACCGAGCTGGGGTGCCGATCGCCCCATCGACCTACTACGACCAGGTCAAGCGTGAACCCAGTCGCCGCCAGCTGCGTGACGAGGCCCTCAAGACCGAGATCGCGCGGGTGCATGCCGCCAACTACCGGGTCTACGGTGCCCGCAAGGTGTGGTTGACGCTTAAACCGCGACTAACTTTCGAGACTCTCATATGTCGTCTGTTTCAAGACAAGGTGGGCGGCCCTCCCTCGATGCCCGCCGTCATGGCATCGCCTCGGCCCACGCGATATGCCCGTCGAAGCCAAGCGATTTCGCCATGTCGCGGTAGCGATCCCGGAAGTGCGCATAAGCCGTCGCCTCGCCGTGAGCCCGCGCCAAAAGTGCACGGAGTCGCAACAACCAAATGTCGCGTATCACCAGGCCCTCACCGGCTGGCGCAGCCGCTAACCGATCGATCGCGGCCTCGGCTTCGGCCACGTCACGGTCGGCGCCGCGATCGAGCAGTGTCTCCACCAGAACACCCGTCGCAGGCATGCCCCACCCCAGCAGCTGTCCCTCGCATAACAGAAGATCGACGGCGGCGCGCATGAGCCGTATCGCCTCATCGCGATCTCCACGCCGAGCATTCTCACGCGCCGAGTAGACCTCGATGAGCGGTAGCTCGGCCAGGTTATGTTCCTGGCGTCGGACCACTTCGCTGATTGCGGTCAAGAGCTTGTTGCCGCGATCGCGCTCGCCAGCCATCTGGCGGTGCACCAACACAACACCTAGTGTCGTCCGGGCCCACACGAACGCGAGATCATCACCGGACCGTTCGGCAATATGTAGGGCATCCTCGGTCTCGCGCACCGCGCGATCGTCGGACCTCAGCACGCCAAATATGATCCCCAAGCCGTAACTGTAGGTGACGAGCGTGGCGTAGGAGATGGGGTCGGCGCTGCAAGCCATGGCCAATCCGTGGCGCAGGTCGTCGCGCCATCCAGGACGACCCAGGCAATAACGGGCGACAGCCCGCGTCGCAAGGGCCAACGCCAGGGGGGACCCGAAAACGAAGTTCCCTTTGGAGGGGTCGCCGTCGGCCAGGTCGATCACCCGTTGTGACCACCGCAGCACGTCAGGCCACTCACCACATTCCGTCTTGGCAAAGATCGCCGCACCGGACAGGGCCACCGTTAAGGTCAGATCGCCGAGCGACTCGATGAGGGTCACGGCTTCCGATGCCAGCTGCGACGCCTCGCGGACCCGGCCCTGATAGGTGTGATCCACCACCAGCCCTGCCATTGCGATGGCCAGTGACCCCTTGTCCCCAGCGGCGGTGCACAGCTGCCGCAATTCATCAAAGCGGGCACCAGCAACACGTTCATGGACTCGCCAGGCGTTTCCGCACAGCATGGTGCGCGGGGCGATGCGCATCGGTGTCCGGTTGGGGTCCTCGGCGGGCACGGCGTCGGCGATCTTTTCGGCACGCTCCCAACTCAGTCGCGCCGCCGCGATGTCACGGTTGGTCGCCCAGGCCGCAGCACGCATGTGCCAGCCGTAGGCGGCGTACAGATCACCGGCGGCCTCCAGGTGCTCAGCGATCATGGCGGCTTTTTCATCAGCCGAGGCGGGGTCACGCACTTCAATCGCCGCCGCCAGCCGCCGGTGCAATTCGGTGCGATCCGATTTGAGCTGAGCCTCGTAGGCCACCGCACGAATCAGCGGATGATGGAACACATACTCGGGCTGTCGGGTGAAGCTCACCTGATCGACGAGCTGCGCTGCCACCAAGTCGGCAGCCACCGGTTCGACGCCCAGCACGGTGAGCAGGTCGAGGCCAAACCGGGAGCCGACCACCGCGGCGGCGCTCAGCGTGCGTTTCGCGTTCGGGTCGAGCCGGTCGATGCGCGCGGCGATGGTCGCCTGCAACGTGGCAGGCACGCTGACCTCAGCAACATCTGTCGACGACACATATGCGCCCGGCTCCCCACGCAGCACACTACGCTCGGCCAATTCACGCACAATCTCCTCGGCGAAAAACGGGTTACCAGCGGCCTTGTCCGCGATCGTCTGGCCCAGGCCGCCAACGGAGGGGTCCGGACCGAGTAGCTCCGAGACCAGTGCCGCAGTCTCCGGATCGCTCAGCGGTGCAAGGGCGATGGTTTGTGCACCGGGCACCCGGCTGAGCGCACCGCGATATTCGGGGCGGTAGGTGACCAGCACCAGCGAGGGCGTGTACGGGATCACGGTGAGGAACTCGGCCAGCATCGACTCGCTGACCTTATCGATCCAATGGGCGTCCTCCGCGACATAGACCGCCGGGGTTTGGCGGGCCAACGAGGCTGCGTTCACCAAAGCAGTCAACCGCCGCCGACGAGCATCGGGGTCAATTGCCGGTAAAGGAGCATTCGGGTCGGCAATGCCCAGCAGGTCATCAAACAGCGCCAAATCCTCAGGGTCTGCGTCCGGAAGGCGGGCGCGCACTCGATCGCGGGCGGCCTGTGCGTCAAGATCGCCGACACCAAAGGCGGCGCGTAACAGCCGCGCGACGGCATGGAAGGCGATCTGGCTGGTGTGTGACTCGCAGAAGGTGGTGAACACCTCCACACAGCGGCGACCCCCCAGCGCCGCAACCTCGCGCACCAGACGGCTCTTACCGATTCCAGGTGGACCCACCACGCCGACCACAACGCCGTGGCCATCGACGGCACGGTCCAACAAACCCTCAACGGCGGACATCTCCCAGCGCCGACCAACAAGACTTGACTCAGCGGGCGCGGCACGACGATGGCGTTCCGACCGGCCCAACAACCGCCGCGCACAGACCGGTTGATCGGTGCCCTTGATCTGCACCATCTCCGGCTCACCGAGCCCCGCTGTGCCCTCGACCAGCCGCGCCGTGGACTCACTGAGCATCACCCCACCCGGCGGCGCGACCGATTCCATCCGCTGCGCGATCCCCACCTGCGCACCGACGGCGGTATAACCCAGTGCACCCGAGCCGATCTCACCGGTGATCACCTGACCAGAGTTAAGTCCAACGCGCAACTGCAGATCCACACCGTTGTGGGCGTGGACGTCGACGGCGAGCCGCTTCACTTCCTCCTGAAGCTCCAAGGCCGCCAGGCATGCACGAAGGGCGTGGTCCTCCAAGGCCACCGGCGCCCCGAATACTGCCATGATCCCGTCGCCGGTGAACTTGTCCACCGTGCCGCCGTAGCGTTTCACCACCACAGCCGCACGATCCACCAGCCCGGCCATGATCTCGCGCAACCGCTCCGCGCCGACGGCAGAGGCGATATCCATCGAGTGCACCACGTCGGCGAACAGCAACGTCACCTGCTTGTACTCGGCGCGGGTATCGGCGTCTTCAACTGGTGAGCCACAGCCGTGACAAAACCGGGCGTTGTCTAGATGCTCAGTGCCACACGTCCGGCATGCCGCTACGGTCGTCATCCGACCCTCCGCCTATCCCGGCCCCCGGCATTTGCAGTGGTCCTCAAAGCATAGGCCGTGACACTCCACCAGGAGCTGATGGCTTCACAGTGGGTGTTGCCGCCACGAAGTTTTGAGGCTCTCATTTCATGGGCTCCTAGAAATCCTCAGGAGGCGGGTTCGGGCGTGCGCGTCGCCACAAAGAACCGGCGCAGCGACTCTGCCATCCGTGCGCGTACGGGTGCACCCGAGATGACCACGTCGACCATCGCCAACGACTGGTGGGTGTGGCCGCGGGCACGGATATGCTCCGTCGGGACGCCCGCCGCTTTGAGCGCGGCGGCGTAGGCTTCACCGTCGTCGCGCACGGGATCGAACTCGGCCGTCACCACTATCGCCGGCGGCAGCCCGGATAGATCGGCGGCACTTAGGGGTGCAAAGCGGGGATCGCTTCGATCCGCCGCGTCGATGTATTGGTCGTACAACCACCGGATTACCGGCGTTGTGAGACCATAGCCGTCCGCATTCTCGGCGAAGGATGCGCGGGTTGTGTCGCCGGCCGTTGGCGGCGTCAACAACGCCTGCCCCATGATGTTCGGTCCACCCATGTCCCGGGCCAGCCGGCATACCACCGCCGCAATCCCACCGCCTGCGCTCCAGCCACACACCGCGAGCTGTCCCGGTTTGCCTCCCAGCGCCTGGGTGTTGTCGGAGACCCACTGCACCGCGGCCATCGCGTCATCGATCGCCGCGGGGAATCGGTGCTCAGGCGCGTGCCGATAGTCCGCCGAGATGACGACCGCGTCGCTCCGCACACACAGGTCCCGGCACAGCGGATCATCCGAGATGGCGTCACCGAGAACGCAGCCGCCGCCGTGGAAATACACGACGACCGGGTGCGGGCCCGCGGTCGCCGGCCGGTAAAGCCGATACACCAGGTCGCCGGCGGCGCCGGGCAGGACACCGTCGACGATCTCGCCGACGTCTGGTCCCGGCGGTCGAGCCGTCGACATCTGCGTGTACAAGCCGCGGGCGTCTGCCACTGCCATCGATTCCATCGGTGGCAGATTCAGCGCCGCTATCGCGTTGAGAACCATCTCGACGTCCGGTTGCAATCGGCGGACCACTCCGTCGTTGCAACAGGCGCCGTTGGGACCAGACAGTTTGAAACCCAGGTAACCGCGGGCGACCACCTCGTCGCAACTGGCCCGGTAGAAGTCGAAACCTGCGCAGTAGGGCAGAAAAACCCGTGGCTTGCCCGGCACATTGGCGCCGATATACCAAGAGTTCGCGGCCGGGTAGAGGGTGATGTCGGCGCAGTCGTTGACGTGTTGCGTCCAGCCGACTTCGGCCATCTCGGTGGGCTCGATGACATCGAAGCCGCGTGCGCTCAAATGACCGAGGCAGTCGAGCACCCAGTCCACGTGCTGTTCGATCGAAACCACCATGTTCGACAGCACCGAGGGACTCCCGGGACCGGTGATGAAAAACAGGTTCGGAAAGCCGGCCGTGGTCAACCCGAGGTAGGTCTGTGGCCCGTTCGCCCATTTGTCCTTCAGCGCCAAGTCATTACGGCCCCTGATGTCGACGGCCGTTATCACACCGGTCACGGCGTCGAAACCGGTGGCGAAGACGATCGCGTCCAGAGTGAACGACTCGTCGGCGGTATCGATGCCCGTTTCTGTGACTTGTTGGATGGGATGCTGCCGGACGTTGACAAGGCGCACGTGCGGCAGGTTGTAGGTGGCGTAGTAATCCGTGTCGAGGCACGGCCTTTTCGTCGCGATGGGGTGATCGGTCGGGCACAGATCAGCCGCCGTCTCTGGATCGTCGACGATAGAGCGGATCTTGTTCCGGAAGAACTCGGCGAACTCGTGGTTAGCCGCGGCATTGCTCAGCACGTCGGCGTAAACGTTTATCGCCTCGAACAGCAAGCCGCCCTCCCAGGCGCGCTCATAGCGTTGTAGGCGTTCAGTCTCCGAGACGCTGAATGTCGGGGTGATGCTGCGCTCCATCGGAATGCCCGCGGGCGAAACCCTTGCCGCCGCGCGGTATTCCGACTCATTTACCACTTGCGCGAGCTTCTCCGGCGGTAAGGGGCCATTGCGCGCCGGGATCGAGAAATTCGGAGTGCGCTGGAACACGACCAGCTGTTGTGCTCCCTGGGCGATGACCGGAATCGCTTGAACCCCAGAGGAACCCGTGCCGATCATCGCTACCCGCTTGCCCGTGAAATCAATCGGCTCCTGCGGCCAGCGGCTGGTGAAGTAGACCTCACCGGCGAACCGCTCCAGTCCATCGACCTCGGCTTGCT
>DASXMA010000258.1:0-1786 GCA_036495965.1 Mycobacterium sp. | reverse complement strand
GCGTTCGGCCAGCGCCCGCAAGAAGAATGCCAGGTTGGCCGGCCGTTCGGCCAGGCGCCGCATGAAGTATCCGTACCACTGGGCACCAAACGGCACGTACACCCGGACCTGGTTACCGGCGTCGGCCAGCCGTCGCTGCTCGCCGTCGCGGATGCCATACAGCATCTGGTATTCGAAATCGGCAGCACCACGACTGGTTTCGCGAGCCAGAACAGAAACCGCATCGATGATCATCGGGTCGTGCGAGGCCACCATCGGATAGCCGGACCCGGCCATCAGCACCCGTAGGCAGGCCAGGTAGGCGTCGGTGATGTCTCCAGCAGCACGATGGGCCGCCGACGCCGGTTCGTCGTAAGCACCCTTGCACAACCGAACTCGCGCTCCGGCCGAAGCCAGGTCCTTGCAATCGCCGAGCGTGCGACGCAGGTAGGCCTGCAAAACCGTGCCCAGCCAACCGAAGTCGACCCGCAGGTCACCCGAGATCGACAGCGTTGAATCGGTAGTGGTGTGGTCTTCCGCGTCCACGGTGACCCAGACACCCACCTGCTCGGCGCGCTCGCAGATGGTGCGGGCGTTCTCCAGCGCGATCTTGTCTCCGTCGCAATCCAGCGCCTGCCCGAGCGCCGAAAGCTTTAGCGACACCTCGAGCGACCGCACTCTGCCGCTCGAGGTATCAGCCCGCCGACCCAGCGCATCGAGCAGCTGCAGGTATGCCTGCACGGTCACCGTAGCGTCGTCGGCGTCGGTGACGTTTTCGCCCAGGTAGTCGATGCTGACGTAGCGACCGGAATCCCGCAGCGCGGCAACGATGTCCAGCACGCTGTCCAGCGTCTCCCCCGGTACGAAGCGGCGCACCACTTTGCGGATGACCGGAGACCGTTCGACCGTGCTGCGCAATCGGTCAGCCCGGCTGGCCGCAAGCATCGCCGGACGCACGGTATGCGCGAACACGCCGGCCATCAGTCCGATCCCATGTGCGGGTAGCTGTGCCGGGTGGCCGGGACGAACGTCTCCTTGATGGTGCGTGCCGACGTCCAGCGCAACATGTTCAGCATCGATCCCGCCTTGTCGTTGGTACCCGAGCCGCGCGATCCTCCGAACGGCTGGCGCCCGACGACTGCGCCGGTCGGCTTGTCGTTGACGTAGAAGTTTCCGGCAGCGAACCGCAGCCGATTCTGCGCGGTCAACACGGCCTCACGGTCATCGGCGATGACCGCGCCGGTCAACGCGTAGCGAGATCCGGTGTCGATGACGTCAAGAATTCGTTCGTACCGCTCGTCGGGGTAAACGTGCACCGACAGCAGCGGGCCGAAGTACTCGGTCGCGAACGCTTCGTCGGTCGGGTCGTCGGAGAGCAAGACCGTCGGGCGGACGAAATAACCAACGCTGTCGTCGTATTCGCCCCCAACCGCGATGGTGACACCGGCCGCGCCCTTCGCCCGCTCGATGGCGTTGACATTCTTGACAAAGGCACGCCCGTCGATCAGCGCGCCGCCATAGTTGGTCAGGTCGGCGATGTCGCCGTAGCGCAGGGCAGCGGTCTCGCCGAGGAAGTCGTCACCCATCCGTTGCCACAACGAATGCGGAATGAACGCCCGCGACGCCGCCGAGCATTTCTGGCCCTGGTAGTCGAATGCTCCGCGAATCAACGCTGTGCACAACACATCCGGCCGTGCCGAGGCGTGTGCGACCACGAAGTCTTTGCCGCCGGTCTCGCCGACCAGTCGCGGATAGCTGTGGTAGCGGGCGATATTGGCGCCGACCTGCTGCCACAGGTGCTGAAAAG
>DASXMA010000257.1:0-5803 GCA_036495965.1 Mycobacterium sp. | reverse complement strand
GTTGAGCACCACGGGAGAAAATCGCATCGCCGTCGTCGTACCAGGTGCCATCGGATCGACGATCCCGGCACGGCTGCACCAAAACGGCCATGCGCTTCCGCTCTGCGGCCGCAAGTGAGTCTTGGACACGACCGTCCATATGGCGGCGTGAAAGCCAAGAGCATATCCACCAACCGTACTGGGAGATCGAGCACCATGACCAGCCATTTGACGATCGCCTCTAAAGCCGATCGTGTCAACGATAGGAGAATGGGTAATGGCGCAGCCGGATGAAGTGGCGGTGCGGGCGCTCTACGACGAGCACGCGGCAGCATTATGGCGCTATGCGCTGCGGCTGACCGGTGATCGGGCCCGCGCCGAGGACGTCGTACAGGAGACGCTGCTCCGCGCGTGGCAGCACCCAGAGGTTACCGACGACAGCGAGCGGTCGACACGGGCCTGGCTGTTCACCGTCGCGCGCAACATGATTATCGACGAGCGCCGCAGCTCACGGTTCCGCAACGAAGTCAGGTCGTTGGACGACGCCGCTGCACCCGTGCACGCCGGCGCCGATGAGGTGAACTCAGCGCTGGACCGGATGCTGATCGGCGACGCGATGGCACAGCTGTCTGCCGAGCACCGCGCCGTGGTTCGACGCGCGTACTACCTGGGGTGGACGACGGCGCAGATCGCCGAGGACTTGCAGATTGCTGAAGGCACCGTGAAATCGAGGTTGCACTACGCCCTGAGGGCATTGCGGCTCGCGCTGCCAGATAAGGGGGTGGCGCGGTGACGCACTTCGACGGGCAAGGCTCAAATCGATTCCCTGCGAACCGCGCCATCGGTTAGGTCTTCCGCAAACACGTTGTCGACGAGAGCCTCAAGAGCCTTGCCTCGAGCCGCAAATTGTTTCGCGGTGCCGCACGCTTCGTATAGCTCGCGCAGCCGACCCGTCGACGGCCGTTGCCGATACGCGGGTCAGATCCGAACGAATCCACACGACGAATGCGGGCCGCTCCTTCTGCCCCGACTGCGGCGTCGGCGGCGGCGGCCGCGAGAGCCGCCGCCCATCCCGACCAGGTCGACCGACTCGCCCTGATGGCCGCTGTCGGGACCGCGCCGGCCCAGTGGCAGGGCGCCATACCGGTGGGGATTCTCAAGATCGCGCAATGGCTTGCGGAGGGCACGAGGGAGCAGCTGATCCGTGAGTTCGCCGAACTCCAGGTGTATGACTCCAGCGTGCTGACCGAAGAACTGCTGCGAGAGCGCACCGTTGCGGCGAGTGACCCGGAAATCCTTGCCACCAACGCCGCGACGAACATGCTGCCCGGCGACCTCAACCCGGACATGCCCAAGATCACCGCACCGACTCTGCTGCTGTGGGGCAGGGAGGACAACTTCATCCCGCTGGAATGGGCGCTCAACGCGCTACGGTCCATCCCCAACGCCGAGCTACGGGTGATCCCGTTTTGTGGGCACTGGATGCAGTTCGAGCGCCAAGACTTCTTCAATGCCGCTGTGCGCGAACATCTGCAGAGGCCAGCGCTCGTCTCCTAGCGATACCGCCGCCGCAAACAGCGCAGCTCCACGAGGCCGGGTCAGTCGTCGAGTGCGCAGGCCCAGTCGCGCAGGATCCGGGCGTATGTCTGCGGGTCGGCCTGGTGCAAGTTGTGGCCGGCGTCGGGCAGTGATTTGTAGTCGACTCGCTGCCCGGCCGACGCGATGATCTCGCGGACATACCGTGCCTGAAGGTCGGAGATGGCGCCCTGTAGCCGGCCGGTCGTCTCGTCGATGTGCCGGAAGTGATGGGTGAACAGGACCGGGACCTTCACCGCGGCGAGCATCTGGGCGTGATCACACGAGGCGGTGGCCGAGCCTGTCCAGAAGGCGCGGGCCCATTCCGGATCGTATTCCTTGAAGGTTTGCGACGGCTCGTCTCCGCGGACGTAGGACTGGTTCCCGCGGCCCTGTTTGCCCGCCGCCATTGTCGCCAGGCCCTGCAGCAGCGCGGGGGTCAGGTCGCGGGTAAGGGCGGCCTGCAATCCGCGCCAGTCCCCGACCTGCCACTGGTCGCCCAGGTAGGTGCTGATGAGCTTGAACATGGGGCCGTGGGTCTGGCTCATGCCCTGGCCGCAGGGAGGCCGGATCTCGGCGGAGAATAGCGGCGGGTCTTCGTAGTAGGCCGCGCGGATCATGGTGGGCGGTGCATAGGCGGACAGCCATGCCGCGATGAGGCCGCCAGAGGAATTGCCGGCCACGATCACCGGGCGCCCGATCCGTCCGGCGATGAACCGGACCACGTCGTTGCCCATATTGTCCAGGGTGTAGCGCCCCGGGGTCCGCGTGGACCGACCCTGGCCGCGCAGGTCCACGGCGAAGACCTCGAAGTCGTCCGCCAGCAATCCCATGGCCCGCTCGTAGCTCCACCACGAACTCGCCTGCGGCGGCACGAGCAGCAGAGCCGGCCCGGCGGTGGGACCGGCGACAGCGTAGTTCAGCGCTACCTCGCCGGTGTCGAACAACGACTCGGGGTAGGCATGCGCAACGTAGGTGGTGTCGGGATAGGTGGGTCCGTATGGTCCGAAGTTCATCAGGGTCTTCTTCTGGTGGTCGCGTGTCCTCAGGCGCGCGGGCCGGGCGCCGTGCGGCGGTCGCCGACCTCACTGGGCAGGACAGCCACCACGGCGTCGACCGCGTCGCGCAGCGCCGGGTCGTGCCTGCCTTCGGCGGTTAACAGGTCGATGAGCCCGCGGCACTCCTCGGCGGAATTCCCCAGTGTCTCGCGGTATTTGCTGCGGGATGCGGCCCGCAAGATGCGCGTCAGCAGGAACAGTGGTGCGCGGCTGATCTGGTTTTTCGAGCCCGGATAGGGGGTCTCTCCCAGCCCGCGCAGGATCGCATACCCGCCGCGCAGTGCCCGGGCTCCGGTCTTCGCCTCTGCCAGGGTGGCCCCGCGCTTGTGCCGCATCCCGGCGACCGCGACGCCCTCCATGGCTATCGTCAGGGGCGTCTGAGAGCGCAGCCAGCGTCCCATGTCCTGCTGCAGAACCGACGGCATGCCAGCGGTCTGGAACAGGTCAACCCAGCGCTGGTCGCCCTGCATGGCCTTGGTCCTGGGGATCGTTAGCCCGAGCCTGCCGTCGCGGTCGAGCGTCGCCAGGACGGCGGCGATGCCGAACGTGGCGCGGTGCGCGCCGACCGCGGCGCGCAGGCGCTCGGCTTGGGGGGTGACGAACATGAAGTGCACACAGCGGGCCCGACTGCGCTGCAGGGCGGGCAGCAGCGCGCCGACCTGGTGCGCGAGCACGGTGACAATGACCAGATCGAACGGCTCCCGCTCGTCGAGGTGGTCGACGGCCGTGACATCGGCGCGCTCGCCCGTGGTCAGCACGATCCCGCCATCGCGCTGCAGCTGGGATAGGCGCCGGGAACCGCGCCGGGCAACCAGGATCACCTTGTGGCCACCGAGGCCGAGCTGGTAGGCGAAGGCGCTGCCAATGCGCCCGGCACCAATGACGGCGATGGCAAGGGGGGATGTGGGTGCTGTGCTCATGATGACTGCTCCTTGTTCGATCGAATGCTGGCAGGGCTCAGGGAGCTGGCATCCCAAGCGACTGCACCGTGTGTAATCACTCTACCGGTGCGATTTCACCAAATGCAATCACTTCGACTAAACTCGGGTCTCATGGTCCGATGGCCACCCGACGCCCGAGGCCGCCTCCAGGAAGCGGCGATGACGCTGTTCATCGAGCGCGGGTACGACGATGTGACGGTGGCGGACATCGCTGAACGCGCCGGTCTGACGAAACGGTCATTCTTCAACCACTTCGCCGACAAGCGAGAGGTGATGTTTGCCAGCGCCGACGCACTCCAGGCGAGCGTCCAGGCCGCGCTGACCGAGGCGGGCCGCGACCTGAGCCCACTCGACGCTGCCGTGCATGCGTTCACGCGCGCCGGCGCCCAGATCGCGGACTACCCCGAGTTGGCTCGTGCCCGCCGCACGATCATCGACTCCTCCCCGGAATTGCGCGAGCGAGACCTGCTGAAGATGGCCCAGATATCCGCAGCGGTCACCGACGCGCTGGTCTGCCGGGGTGTCCCCAGCCGCCATGCGGCCCTCGCCGCCCAGGCGGCCACCACGGTCTTCATAGCCGCCGTCGACGACTGGATCAACGAGCCCCAACGCGGGCTCGATACCACGATCCGCGCCGCTCTGGCCGATCTCCGGGCAGCCCTCGGAGCCGGGGACCGGCGCACGATCCCGTCCGGGCCGACAGCCTGAGCGGCTGAGTATCCGACTGACCTGGGTTTAGTCGGATACTGTGCTCGCGCTGGGCAAAGACGCTCCTCACGCAGGACCTTGATTATCAGTAATGAAAACCCTCACCACTCCGGATCGCGAACTCTGGATTAAGAGCTACGAACGGTTTTCCTGCGCTCGCCTGATTTCAAAAGTGCAGGTCAGGAAGGGTCCGCGATCTCACCGCTGTCGTCCTTTCGTGCTGATTTTGGGCAGTCTTGCGTAGTTTTGTTCCCAAATTTCCCAAATCTGCGCTCAGCGGACCGTTGGGTAGCCGGCTGATTCCTGTTCGAGGACGATCTCCGAGCACGGCTTTTCGCTGAACTAAAGTTCGAGCACATATCCCTGGTCGCGGCCGCGTTCGCGTTCGGCCGCTTGCCATGTGGCGGTGGCGAAGCGTTCGAACGCCGCTTCGCGCGCACAGCAGCATCGCGATTACCGGCGACGTTTACGGCCACACCAGCGACGACACCGCGCGCAGCGCGGTGGACGGGCGGAGCTGGGCACTGGCTGTAAACGGCCTGTCAAACTCTCAGTAAAAAGCACCCAAGGCGCACAGTATCTTGGCGGCTGGACCCGCGTAGAGTTTCGAGTCTGGCTGTCGAAAAGTCTGGTCGGGCTGTCGAAAAGTCCGGCGTTTCAGCCAGTCCTGCCACCGGAAGAAATTATGCCCACAGTTGAGGCGCAGCTCCGCCAGGAGTTGCGCAATCACGCCGTCGAGTTACGCGACTACGCCATCGAGGTACGGCAGCTTGCCTACACCGTGCCCAACGGGGTGGGCGAGCATGACCTGCTTGGATTGTCGGGTCGCATGCGCGCTGATGCCGACGAAGTAGTCAGGGAAGCGTAGCCACCCACTTTCGCTCGAGCAGACGTCGGATGGGGGCAAGTTTCGGCGACCGCGTTGCGCTATCTGTTGCGCTACATACCCCAGTAGGGTATGGGATTTTCGGGACAAATCTACCGGTCAGAATGCCTCTGACCTGCGATAATTCTTGTCGGGCTGACAGGATTTGAACCTGCGACCACTTGACCCCCAGTCTAAATTAGGGTGTTCGCTGGTGTTCGTAGAATGCACGTTATCGCAGCTAGATCGCTATTCATGCGTCCAGCGAACTTTGCCGAACATGCGCGGAATCGTGGCTGGTTTGGGTACCGATTTGGGTACGAATCACGGTTGCTGGCGGCGTCATCGCACGGCCACCGCGCCGTGCAGTCAGCTAGCGTCCAAGCCACCACAAAGGTTCGGAGATAGCAGATTAGTGGAAAGCGTCCTCGCCGTTTGGCAAGCCCCACTGATTCAATCCCAGTACCGCGCACCATTGTTTGTGCAGCTCAGAGGCTATGCATAGTCGAGCTATACAAACTTCGTGGCCTTTTCTGGGACAACGCGGCAGGCTGGCAACCGCCAGGAGCCCAACCCATGACCCTAACCACACCATCCACCGCGGTGAGCGCACTGCGCCGATGCCGCAGCGATCTGCACGCCGCTCACGCCGACGCCGGCTACGCGGCATCTATGCT
>DASXMA010000256.1:0-30646 GCA_036495965.1 Mycobacterium sp. | reverse complement strand
AGCACGTCGGCGACCCGGATTCCCATCCGGGCGATCTTGTCCTGGTAGCAGGGCCCGATACCGCGGCCGGTGGTGCCGATCTTCTTGCTGCCCATGTAGCGCTCGGTGACCTTGTCGATGGCCACGTGGTAGGGCATCAGCAGGTGCGCGTCGGCGGAGATCAACAGCTTGGACGTGTCCACATCCCGGTCTTCGAGGCTCTGCAATTCGCTGAGCAGCACACCGGGATCGACCACCACGCCGTTACCGATCACGTTGATGACGCCCGGCGTCAGCACCCCGGACGGGATCAAGTGCAGCGCGAAATTCTCGCCGGTCGGCAAGACGACCGTGTGCCCGGCATTGTTGCCACCCTGATAGCGCACCACCCACTGCACACGCCCGCCGAGCAGGTCAGTGGCCTTACCTTTGCCCTCGTCGCCCCACTGGGCGCCGATGAGGACGATTGCCGGCATGACATGCTCCCACCTGGTCTCGCCTGCTTATTGTGGTCCAGCCGGGACCACAAGTGTTTACACAGCTCAAGCCCTATGTATAGGTCCACTAAGCAGGGCGCGTGTTATCTTTCGTGCTATCCGGATTCGGGTCGGCGCTTGGTCTCCGCTCACACATCACCAGTTGAAGGTTAGGAGACGTCGCGAATGACCACCACAACCACCCCGCACCCCGACGTCCCGCAAGCCCCTACTGCGGCACACTGACAACCCGATGGACGTGTTCGCCTGCCCGACCTGCGCGGCAGCGCCCGAGCTGGTTGTTGAGGCAGGGCCCAACTGTCGATCGTCCGTCACGTCCTCGGCTGCCCGGCACTGCAAGCCCAGGTCCGTACCCACTGGCCCGGTGCACCAACCAGGCTTCCAGACACGCCGGCGCGGACACCGTTCGAACACTTCGGCGCATATGGCCGGTGGCACCGCACCGTGCGGGCACAGGAGGAACGGCGATGACGGGTATGCACGACGCGCGGGGACTCGTCGCGTTCGGCACGGAGGCGGAAGCAGCCGGAGGTCGTTGGCGGAAATAAAACTTCACCGAAGGGCCATTGACGGACATATGACTGAGATCGACTACGACAAGCTTCAGAACGACGCCGAGGCCCTTAAGACGTTCAACGACAACGTCGTGGAGGAGTTTCGGGGCAATGGCGGACAGGTCGGCGGGCCGTTTGAGGGCGCCGACATCGTGCTGCTGACGACGACGGGCGCCAAGTCCGGACAGCCACGACTCTCGCCGCTCGCCTATTTCACGATCGACGACCGGATGCTGATCATCGGCTCGTACGGCGGAGCGCCGAAGGACCCGGCGTGGGTGCACAATCTTCGCGCCAACGACAAGGCGCACGCCGAGATCGGCGCCGAGTCCTACGATGTCGTCGCCCGCGAACTGGCGCACGATGAGCGCGGTGCCTTGTTCGACAAGCTCGCCGAGCTGTCGCCGGTCATCGGTGAGCACCAGGCGAAGACCAGCCGGGTCATCCCGCTGTTCGTGCTGCAACGGGCATAGCGGGGCTGAGATTGCACCCAGGGTCGTGAATGGCGTTGGCCATGCCGTCGGCTCCCGACATTTGCGTCGGGGGCGTCTTCGTTTGCCAGTTTCGAGTTTTCCGGCCGCGCCGCCGTCGGCCATCAGGCGCCTTCCCGGTTCGTAATGGACTTGACCACCGCCAGACCGCCACGACGACCGCGCGCCGACGCCGAATGCAGCTTGTCCAGCAGCGCCGCGAGCACCTTCGCCGCGGCCGGCTGCTGATTCACCGCCCGCGGGTTATCCATGATGCGGGCTAAAGCCAGCGCGGCCTGAGCAAGGCCAGGACGCGCATCCATGCCGTTGTGGTCCAGCCGGTGACCTACCCCCTATCCCAGCGATTTGCGAGGAGTGTTGTGAACACGGCCGAGAACACGCCCAGTGTGGCGGTGTTGGTGTTCGGCGACCGACGGGCGCTGGGGCGGCTGAACGGCCTGCCCACCCGCCGAGCCGAAGGCCCGGCCGACTCAGACATCATCGACGGCGCGATCGGGCCACCCCGACGGCTGGTGGTGGTCGGCGCTGACGCTGACCTGGCCGCAGTGTTGAGCCGCCTGCTGCGTGCGGGACGACTCGATGTCGAGGTGGCGTACGTGCCGCGCCGCCGCACCCCGGCGACCCGGGTCTACCGCCTGCCCGCCGGACGCCGCGCGGCCAGGCATGCCCGGCGCGGTACGGCCCGGCGGGTGCCCCTGATCCGCGACGAGACCGGGTCGGTGATCGTGGGCCGGGCCAGCTGGCGACCAGCCGACGTCCGGCAGCTGATTCACGGCGAGGCGGTCGTCGAGGACACTCCGCTGTTCGACGGAGACGTCGCCGGCGTCCGCATCGAGCCGACACTGGCCATGCCGGGTCTGCGAGCCTCCGCACAAATCGGCGCGCACGCCGGCTGGCGCCCTTGGCGCAGGTGGGTTGCCGGCCGCGCGGTCCAGCTGGGCAGCACCGGTGTTGCGGTGGTGCGCGACGGTGTTCCGGCACCCCGCGCCGCGCGCCGCTCGACGTTCTACCGCCACATCGAAGGTTGGTTGCTGGTCCGGTAGGGCAATGTTTCTCCGCGCCGGTCACATTTTGGGCCTGCGAGGTGTCAATGTTCTGAGGAGGTTCAGCCGAATGACACCGTCCGCTCCCGCTCGCCGCAACCGGATCTCATCCGCACGAATCCATGTCGTCGCCTATTGGACGACAACCGGCGTGCTCGCCGCCGAGTGTTTTGTGGGTGGGGTGCTGGGCGCTTTACGGCTGCAGCCGTTCAAGGGCGTTGTGACACATCTCGGGTATCCGCCGTATTTCATGACCATCCTCGGCATCTGTTACGTGTCGGCCGGCCTGGTCCTTTTGGCGCCACGCCTGCCCTTGGTCAAGGAGTGGGCATATGCGGGCCTGATGTTCATCTACACCGGAGCGACGGCGTCTCATATCTGGGTCGGCGATGACGCCAAAACGCTGGTGGGCCCCCTAGTACTTATGGGGCTCACCGTTGCTTCCTGGGCACTCCGCCCACAATGGCGGCGCGGGTTGAGACCGTACTCTCGCTCATGGAGGGAAATCTCGGACGCTTAGCGGTCCAACCCCGGTTGGCAGGAACGTTATCTGGTGGTCCGGTATTTTCGACCGGTGAGGTTGCGATGAGGGGCATGAGGGTGCACGAATCGGTGCGACCCAGCCCGATCTTCTTGGCCCTGCTCGGATTGACTGCGGTGGGCGGCGTGCTGGCCTGGCTGGCCGGGGCGACCGTGCGACCGCTGTCCTATGCCGGGGTGTTCATCTTCGTGATCGCCGGCTGGCTAGTGTCGCTGTGCCTCCACGAATTCGGGCACGCGCTGACCGCCTGGCGGTTCGGCGACCACGACGCCGCCGTGCGCGGCTACCTGACCCTGGATCCGCGGCGCTACAGCAATCCGGCGCTCTCGCTTCTTTTGCCGATGGTGTTCATCGCGCTGGGCGGGATCGGCCTGCCGGGTGCCGCGGTGTATTTGCGGACCTGGTTCATGACACCCACCCGTCGCACCCTGGTCAGCCTGGCCGGCCCCGCAGCCAACCTGCTACTGGCGGCGCTGCTGCTGGCGCTCACCCGGTTGTTTTTCGATATGAACCACTGGGTGTTGTGGGCAGGCGTGGCGTTCCTGGGCTTTCTTCAGATCATGGCAGTAGTGCTGAATTTGCTGCCGATCCCCGGCCTGGACGGCTATGACGCGTTGGAGCCGCACCTGAGTCCCGAGACGCAGCGCGCGGTGGCACCCTTCAAGCAGTACGGCGTGTTCATCCTGCTGTTCCTGTTGTTGGCACCGGGGCTGAACCGGTGGCTCTTCGGGATTGTGGACTGGCTCTTCGATTCCTCCGGTGTTTCCCCGACGCTGGCGCATTACGGCAACTCGCTGACCCGGTTCTGGACCCAGTGGTTCTGACCCTTGCCATATATGCGTTAGTACGCATATATTGATGGGCTATGGGCGACGGCCACAATCACTCCCCTGCCGATGCTGACGCGTCGCGGGTGATCCCCCGGATGATCATGGCCGCGGCGATTCTGGCGGCGTTCTTTGTCGTGGAATTGACCACGTCGCTGGTGATCAACTCGATCGCGTTGCTGGCCGATGCCGGTCACATGCTTACCGACGTGGTCGCCGTGTTCATGGGACTGGCCGCCGTCACGCTGGCCCGGCGCGGCAGCTCGTCACCCGCGCGGACCTACGGCTGGCATCGAGCCGAGGTGTTCACCGCGGTCGCCAACGCTGCGCTACTGATCGGGGTCGCGCTGTTCATCCTCTACGAGGCTGTCGAACGGCTCAAGGAAGCTCCGTCCATCCCCGGCGTGCCGATGATCGTGGTGGCCCTGGCCGGCCTGGCGGCGAACCTCGTGGTGGCGCTGCTGCTGCGCTCACACTCGTCGGAGAGCCTGGCGGTCAGGGGCGCCTACATGGAGGTTGTCGCCGACAGCGTCGGCAGTCTGGGCGTGCTGATCGCCGGCGTGGTCACCGTTACGACGCACTGGCCCTACGCCGACGTGGTGGTCGCCGTGTTGGTCGCGCTCTGGGTGCTGCCGCGGGCCATCTCCCTGGCCCGCGTCGCGCTGCGAATCCTTTCCGAGTCGTCGCCGCCTCATATCGACGTGGAGGAGTTGCGTTCGGCGCTGGGCTCCGTCGATGGCGTGACCGAAGTGCACGACCTGCATGTATGGACGCTTTCGCCCGGCAAAGACATGTGCTCCGCACACTTGACCAGCGCCGGCGACTCCGCCCGGGTGCTCCAGGATGCGCGCGCGGTGTTGTCCGCGCGCGGACTCGACCACGCCACCGTCCAGATCGAAAGCCCGGAGGGCGAGCGCGACTGTTCGGAAAGCTTCTAGAGCCCGAGCTCTTTGCGGGCCGCAGGGTCGCAATCGTCGAGCAGATCCACGCAACGTGCGTACTCGTCGGTCTCGCCGATCGCGTCGGCGGCCCGCGCCAGCGCCGCCACACACCGCAGGAAGCCCCGGTTGGGCTCATGCGAATACGGCACCGGGCCGAAACCCTTCCAGCCATTGCGACGCAACTGATCCAGGCCGCGGTGATACCCGGTACGCGCGTACGCATAGGCCGTGATGGCCCTGTCGTCGGCCAGCGCCTCCTCGGCGAGCGCCGCCCATGCCACCGACGCCGACGGATGCGCGGCGGCGACGATGCCCGGGTTCTCGTTAGCGAGCAGCTCAGCCTCGGCATCGCTGTCACCAGGTAACAGAATCGGATCAGGTCCCAGAAGATCACCCATCGGCGTCATGTCGTCTATTCTGCCGTTCTATCGGGGATCGCTAAGCTCCAACTACCCACTCGTAGGAAGACAGCAGCACTCATGCCCAACGCACCCGAGCCCGACCGCGGCGGCACGCCGAACCGGCCTGGGTCCGATCCACAGGAATACCGCAGCGATCCGGGTGGCGAGCGCGCCGCGGAGCCCGGCGACGAGGAAACCGAGGGCTACCCCCTGGTGCCCAACGACGCCGAGACCGAGACCGTGGTGATCAACCAACCTGAGCCGGACGGTGATCCCGAACCAAATCCGGCAGGGCAGCAGCGCGAACGTCGATTCACCGCACCGGGATTCGATGCGAAAGAGACAGCGGTCATCGCCACCACCCCGGAGCCCGCCACCGAAGTCTTCGCCACACCCCCGGGAGCTGCCGGCCCGCAAGGTCAAGTTGGAATGCCACCGAAAGCTGCTGTGCCACAATCGATTCCTCCCCGAGACGGGGAAAAGTCGCGGACACCAAGGCAATTCAACTGGGGTTGGGTGCTGGCGCTGGTGGTCATCGTTTTGGCATTAGCGGCAATCGCGATCCTGGGCACCGTGCTGCTGACCCGCAGCAAGCATTTGAAGATCTCGCAGGAAGACCAGGTGCGCCACACCATCTCCGAATTCGACACCGCGGTGCAAAGGGGCGATCTGACGGCGCTGCGCAGCATCACGTGCGGCACCACCCGCGACGGCTACGTGGACTACGACGAACACGCGTGGGCCGAGACCTACCAGCGCGTTTCAGCGGCCAAGCAATATCCGGTGATCGCCAGCATCGACCAGGTCGTGGTCAACGGCCAACACGCCGAGGCGAACATCACCACGTTTATGGCTTACGACCCGCAAGTCCGCTCGACACGCAGCCTTGACCTGCAATACCGCGACGATCAGTGGAAGATTTGCCAATCTCCCAGCGGCTAGTTACTGGCCACTGACCGACTGTCCGGCGCAGTGCAGGTCGTTGCAGGCCTCGATGACTCGCTCGGTCATCCCGGCTTCGGCCTTTTTGAGGTAGCTGCGCGGGTCGTACACCTTCTTCGCGCCCACTTCGCCGTCTACCTTGAGCACGCCGTCGTAGTTGGTGAACATGTGGCCGACGATCGGGCGGGTGAACGCGTATTGGGTGTCGGTGTCGACGTTCATCTTCACCACGCCGTAGCGCAGCGCCTCCTCGATCTCCGACTTCTCCGAGCCCGAACCACCGTGGAAGACGAAGTCGAACGGCCTGGCGTCGTCGGACAGACCGAGCTTCGTCGCCGCCACCTTCTGACCCTGGGCAAGGATGTCGGGGCGGAGTTTGACGTTGCCCGGCTTGTAGACGCCGTGCACGTTGCCGAACGTCGCCGCCAGCAAGTACTTGCCGTGCTCGCCGTGGCCCAGCGCGTCGATGGTTTTCTCGAAGTCATCTGCCGTGGTGTACAGCTTTTCGTTGATCTCGTTGGCGACGCCGTCCTCTTCGCCTCCGACGACGCCGATCTCGATCTCAAGAATGATCTTGGCGGCGGCGGCTTCCTTGAGCAGCTCTTGCGCGATGACCAGGTTCTCGTCGAGCGGCACCGCGGAGCCGTCCCACATGTGCGACTGGAACAACGGATTCTTGCCGGCCGCTACACGCTCCCCCGAGATCGCCAGCAGCGGGCGCACGTAGGTGTCCAGCTTGTCCTTGGGGCAGTGGTCGGTGTGCAGCGCGACGTTGATCGGGTACTTGGCCGCGATGCTGCGGGTGAACTTGGCCAGCGCGACGGCGCCGGCCACCATGTCCTTGACCCCGAGCCCTGAGGCGAACTCCGCGCCACCTGTGGAGAACTGGATGATGCCGTCACTGCCGGCGTCGGCGAAACCCTTGATGGCGGCGTTGACGGTCTCGGAGGAGGTGCAGTTGATGGCCGGGAACGCGTACGAGTTCTCCTTGGCGCGTCCCAGCATCTCGGCATAGATCTCGGGCGTTGCGATGGGCATGGATTTCCTCCTGAAGACTGGGTCTACCCAGTATCGCAACAGCCCCAACGGGTCTGGCACCGGTATGTTGGGACGTCATGAGCACCACGGTGACGGCCTTGCCGGACATCCTCGATCCGATGTACTGGCTGGGCGCCAACGGCGTCTTCGGGTCGGCGGTGCTGCCCGGGATTCTGGTCATCGTCTTCATCGAGACCGGGCTGCTGTTTCCGTTGCTGCCCGGCGAATCGCTGTTGTTCACCGGCGGGCTGCTGGCCGCGCACCCGAACCCGCCGGTCAGCATCTGGGTGCTGGCGCCTGCCGTCGCGGTTGTCGCGATACTGGGCGACCAGACCGGGTATTTCATCGGACGCTCGATCGGACCGGCGCTGTTCAGGAAGGAAGATTCCCGGTTCTTCAAAAAGCACTACATGACCGAGTCGCACGCGTTCTTCGAGAAATACGGGCCCTGGGCGATCATCCTGGCCCGGTTCGCGCCGTTCGTGCGGACGTTCGTCCCCGTGGTCGCCGGGGTGTCCTACATGCGCTACCCGGTGTTCCTCGGATTCGACATCGTCGGCGGTTTCGCCTGGGGCGGCGGGGCAACACTGGCCGGCTACTTCCTGGGCACCGTGCCTTTCGTTCACCAGAACCTGGAAAAGATCATTCTGGCCATCCTGCTCGTATCGCTGATACCGGCGATGCTCGCAGCCTGGCGAGGCTACCGGGGACGCCGTCGCGCGGCCCGCGCGACCGACCGGGAGCCCGAGCGGCTGTCGGCACCCGAGTAGCCGGCCACGATCGGGACGAGGTCAGATCGCGACTTTGAAATCGCAGCCGGTCTTGGCGCGCACGTCCTCGACCGTCACTCCGGGATGCAATTCGGTGAGTGATAGTCCCTTTCCCGGCTCGACGTCAAAAACGCACAGGTTGGTGATGATCATGTCGACCACGCCCTTGCCGGTGAGGGGCAGCGTGCATTGCTCGAGGATCTTCGGGCTGCCATCTTTCGCGGTGTGGTCCATGATCACGATCACTCGCTTGACACCTGACACCAGATCCATCGCGCCGCCCGGCCCCTTGACCATCTTGCCCGGCACCATCCAGTTGGCCAGGTCACCGTTCTCCGCCACCTCCAGAGCGCCCAGGATGGAAAGGTCAATGTGGCCACCGCGGATCATTGCGAAGGAGTCGGCGCTGCTGAAAAAGCTGGACCCGGGAAGACCGGTGATGGTCTGCTTACCCGCGTTGATGAGATCGGGGTCTACGGTGTCTTCGCTCGGGTACGACCCGATGCCGAGCAAGCCGTTTTCCGATTGCAACGTGACATTGATGTTGTCGGGAATGAAGTTGGCCACCAAAGTCGGAATGCCGATGCCCAGGTTCACGTAATAGCCGTCGCGCAATTCCTGCGCGGCGCGCTGGGCCATCCGCTCGCGTATAGGGCTGTCGTGCTTCAGCGCGGCACCACTGCTCGTAGTGCGGAACTCGATGCGCTTCTCGTAGCCGGTTCCCTGAATGATGCGGTCCACGTAAATGCCGGGGGTATGGACCAGGTCGGGATCTAGGTCGCCGACCTCGACCAGCTCTTCCACCTCGGCGACCGTCACCGTGCCGCAAGTGGCGATCATGGGGTTAAAGTTGCGCGCGGTCTTCCGATAGACGAGATTGCCGGCCGTGTCGCCCTTCCACGCCTTGACGATCGCCACATCAGCCCGGATGCCTTCTTCCAGTACATATTCGGTGCCGTCGAAGACCCGGGTGTCTTTGCCTTCAGCGAGATTGGTGCCGTAGGCCGTGCGCGTATAGAACCCGGGAATGCCTGCTCCGCCGGCGCGCAACTTCTCCGCCAGCGTGCCCTGGGGCGTGAGCGTGAGGTCCAGCTCGCCAGCCAACACCTGGCGCTCGAACTCCTTGTTCTCGCCGACATAGGAGGCGATCACCTTCTTCACCTGCCTGCCCTTGAGCAGCAGACCCATGCCGAAATCGTCCACGCCGGCGTTGTTTCCGACAATGGTGAGGTCCTTGATGCCGCTGTCGACCAGCGCCTGGATGAGCTTCTCCGGAATGCCACAAAGACCGAAACCGCCGGCAGCGATGGTGATGCCGTCCTTCAGCAGGCCTTGCAGAGCCGACTCGGCGTCGGGGTGGACTTTACTCACAGAGTGCTCCTGTCCTGGTACGACGATTCGGCGGAGACGTTACAGGCGGCTTCCATCAGCATCCACCCAGAAAGCTGCACTGACAGATCCCGCTCGGCAACTTCGGACCCGGTCACCGCGCCCCCTACGAATTGCGCCGCTTCGCCGTTCCCGGTGGGTAACTGTGCGTCGCGGTCCCAAAACGGCCCGAATACCGGCAATCCGTTCACCGTTTGCCGGTGGTCCCACGCCGATTTCGCGCTGGCCAGCACCAATGTACGCGCGGCGTCGCGAGTCGTGACGTCGTCGGCAGAGTCACCCGGCAGCGTGGTGGCCACCAGCGCGAGGTAGCGGGCGGTAATGCCGGCGAACAGGCCGCCGTCCCCGCCGCCGCTGCCCTTGAGCACACCCGACGACGCCATGTGCTCGCTGACGGCCGCGACCAGGCGATGCACGCGCGCCTGGTGCCGGCCCCTGGCCTCCGCACCGGTGCGTGCGGCCAGCTCGGTTTCCAGCCCGAGTACCACGCCCTGGCAATAGGTGTACTGCGCGCGTACCAGCGACCCGCTCTTGATGCCGTCGAATACCAGGTGCGTCTCCGGGTCGATCAGCGTGCGGTCGATCCAGTCGCCCATCTGCTCGGCGCGTTTCAGCCGGTCTGGATAGCGGGCCAGGAAAATCCCCGCCGGGCCGTTGGCCGGAGCATTGAAGAACTGGTCTTGCTTGCGCCACGGGATGCCGCCGCCGTCCTCGGGCACCCACGCCTTGACGAACTGGTCAGCGAGCTTGGGCAGCGCACGTTTGCGTTCGACGCCGGCCACCCTGGCCGCCCGTTCCAGCGCCAATGCCAGCCACGCCATGTCGTCGTAATAGCTGTTGACCCACGAGAAGTTGTTGCGCAGCCGGTGCGAGCGCACCTGGCGGTTGATCTTGGTGCGCCTTTCGGGCCGCGGATCACGTGCCTGCGCATCGACCAGGCAATCCAGCAGATGCGCCTGCCACCAGAAGTGCCAGGTGCCGAACAACCGGTCCCGCCTCGTCGACGGCCAGGCCACCACTCCCAGCTGGGTTCCCGGCAGCGCCCACAGCCGTTTCAGGTGTCGTTGCGCGACAGCGGCTTCGGAGCTGGCTGCCAGGTTGGCCCATAGCTGATCCATACCTTCCGATCCTGCCTCATCATGCCAGTCGTCGGATGTGCGGTCTGGGCGTTGGGTGTGCCCTCAGGGCGGGAAATCCGCTGAAATCCCGCCGCCACGGCGCACTCGAAGCCACGAGTGCACACTCGATGCGAGTTACCGGGCGCGGGTCACGTCTGCGTGCCCATTTGCAGCGCCAGCAGCAACTCTCGCAGTCCGGTCAGCGAGTGCGCCGGCAGAAACAGATCGCAATACGGCAAGGCCGAAGCCATCGAACCGGCCAGCGGCTTGAATTCACTATGTGCGGCACGGGGATTGAGCCAGACCACTAACTCGGCGCGGCGCCGCAGCCTCGCCATGGTGTGCGCGAGCACATCAGGTGGATCGCTGTCCCAGCCGTCGGAGGCGATGATCACCACCGCGCCGCGCAGCGCGTTGCCATGTGGCGCGGCCAGCAGAGCACCGATACTGCGGCCGATGAACGTGCCGCCGTACCGGTCAGTGACCTTGGCGTTGGCACGCTGTAGTGCCACCTCGGCCGAACGGTGCGACAGCACCGAGGTGAGCCGGGTCAGCGATGTCGAAAACGCGAACACTTCGGGACGGATCCCCGCCTGGCGCAGCACCGCCGCCCGCATCAAATGCAGATAAATCGCGGCGTAGGGCTGCATCGATCGGCTCACGTCGCAGACCAGGACGACTCGTCTGGGCCGGCGCCGAGGCCGTGTTCGCGCCAAGATCACCGATTCCCAGCCGGTCGCCCGCGAGGCGTTCATGGTGGCCCGCAGGTCGAGCCTCTTGCCGTGTGCGCTGGGCTCAAACCGCAGGCTGCGTCTTCGTGGCCAGCGCGCTACGGACGCCTCCAGCCACGTACCGATGAGACGAAGGTCTTCGGGATCGAAGCGATCGAACGGCTCGTCGGCCAGCGCGGCGAGGCGGCTGGGCAGGACGTCGGGCAGCAGGACGTTCGCGCCGGCGGTGTCGTCCTGACCGGTAGACGTTGTGGCGGGTCGGCGAATCGACCAGGGCAGCGATTGGGCGCCGGCGGATCTGCTGCCGGCGCGAAGCACCGTGCCTGTCGCGGGCGTGCGGGGGCCCGGGAGCGGCAGCAGCGCATCGGGACCCGTGGCACCGTCGAGTTGGGCGGCGCCGAACACCGCTGCGAACACCGCATCGAAACCACCGAGATCTTCCATCCGGTTGACCAACGTCAGCCGGGCCGCCCAGTACAGCGCCGAGGTGGTATCCGGGACCAGCTGCCTCAGTGCCTGCACGAAACTCGTTTGGCCACTGGCGGATACGGACACTCCAACGCCGCGCAGTCGGGCAACCAGAGCTGCAGCGAACGCCGCAAGATCGACGCCCCGCAACAGCAATGGGGTGTTCACGGGCCGCTAGCGTCTCCGCCGCAGCACCCATACCAGCACCAGCACGGCGAGCACCGCCAGTGCCACCGAACCGTACTTCTTGAGTTGGTCCCCACCGGCCAACTCCAGGAGGTCGATGGGCTCGGGCTCGGGCTGACGCTGTGCGGCGGAGGCAGGGCTCTTTGGGCTCTCGGGGCTCTCGGGGCTGGCCGGGGCCGGTGCGTTCTCTGCGGCCAGTTTGGCTTCCAGTGACTCGACGAACTGGCCCAGCAACTTTTCCGACACCTGCTGCAGCATTCCGCTGCCGAACTGAGCCAGCTTGCCGACGATCTTCAGATCGGTGTCGACGGTGACACTGGTGCGCTCCCCGTCCTCGTCCAGCCGGGCGGTGACCGTGGCGGCAGCGTTGCCGGTGCCGCGCGATTCCTTGCCCTTGGCGTCGATGACCGCGCGATGCTGATCGCGGTCCTGCTCGACGAAACGCACCTTGCCGCTGAATTCGCTGGTGACCGGCCCGACCTTGACCTTGACCTTGCCGAGATAGTCGTCGCCCTCATGGCCGGTCAGCTGCGCACCCGGCATCAGCGGGATCACTTGCTCCAGGTCGCACAGCACGTCCCACGCTTGCTCGATCGGCGCGCTGACAGTGAACTGGTTGGCGATCTTCATCCTCCGGGCCCTCTCATGTGCGGCTGTACTCGACGAATGCGTCACGGATCAGAATACGGTCGTCGGGCGTTTTGGCCAGCGCTCCCAGGCTGGCCAGGGCCGAGTCATCGACGAGGTCCGCGACGCCCAGTGCCACCAGGGCTGCCACCCAGTCGATGGTCTCCGCCACCCCGGGTGGCTTGTCCAGGTCGAGATCGCGTGCGCTGCCCACGAATTGGGTGGCGTGCTCGATCAGCGGAGCGGTTGCGCCGGGCACCGTCCGGCGGACGATAGCAGCGGCCCGGGACGGCTCCGGGTAGTCGATCCAGTGGTACAGGCACCGGCGGCGCAGCGCGTCATGAAGGTCGCGGCTGCGGTTGGAGGTCAGCACCGCGATCGGCGGACGCTCGGCGACAAAGGTGCCCAGCTCGGGAACCGTGACCGCGGACTCACCGAGGAACTCCAGCAGCAACGCCTCGAATTCATCGTCGGCCCGGTCGATTTCGTCGATGAGCAGCACCGGAGGCGCCGGCCCTCGATGCCGCACACAGTGCAGGATGGGCCGATCCACCAAGTAGGTCTCGGTGTAGAGATCGGCTACAGAGATATTTGCGACGCCGGTCCCCCGCGCTTCGGCCAGCCGGATGGACAGCAGCTGACGTTGGTAGTTCCAGTCGTACAGCGCTTCGTTGGCGGTCAATCCCTCGTAGCACTGCAGCCGCACGAGCGCGGTATCCAACACCGCGGCAAGGGTTTTCGCCGCCGTCGTCTTGCCGACGCCTGGCTCTCCCTCTAACAGCAGCGGCCTGCCCAGCGTGACCGCCAGATAAATCGCCGACGCGGTTCCGGTGTCGAGTAAATAATCCTTCGCATCGAAGCGACGAACCACATCGTCGGGGCTCGTGAAGGTCATGGGACCGCTTCCAGTAACCGCCGGTAGTCGTCCCAGGTGTCGACGTCGAGTGGCACCGGGCCGGGTACGGCGAGTTCGTGCACCGGATGCCGGCCCGAGCCGATGAGCTTCCACACCGCCTTGTCGCCGTGCAATTGAAGAAGTTCGCCGAAGACGCCGCGACTGAACCAAAACGGGTGCCCGATGCCGTCGGCGTAGCGGCATACCATCACGGCACCGGCCGACGCTGCTCGGCCATGCTGAATCATCCGCCGCAGCGAAGCCGGCTCAACGCAAGGCTGATCGCCCAGCATCAGCACGATTCCCGCCGCTTGCGGGTGCACTCGCGTCAATGCGACACGCAGCGATGCCGAACACCCGGTGCTGAAGTCCTCCACGGTCACCACATCGGCCCCGTCCAGCGGCACCGCATCGCGCACCGCCTGAGCAGCGCCACCCAGGGTGACGATGAGCTGATCGAACCCGGCACTGCGAGCGACGTCGAGAGTCGCCCCGAGCACGGTCGTATCCCGGTATGGCAGAAGCTGTTTGGGTGTGCCCAGTCTGCGGGAGCCACCGGCCGCGAGCAAGACACCGGTGACCGGCCGCCCGGTCATGCGCCGTCTTTCCCGGCGGCGAACGCCTCCCGGCAGCCCGGGCCGCAGAACCAGTAATCCGCGGCGGCCAGCCTGAGGTGCTCGGTGGCGGGCCCGATCGTCACCGTCATGCCGCACACCGGGTCGACGGCCTCCCGCCGGCCGCTGTCAACCGAAACGGGCCGGCTCAGACTGCCGCCGCGGATACTGGCGATCAGTTCGGCGGCGATCGATACCGCGATCTCCGCCGGGGTCTTGGCGCCGATCGGCAATCCGACCGGAGTGTGTATGCGTGCTCGCTCGGCGTCGGAGAGTTCGAGCGAGTTCAGTATTGAGACGCCGCGAACCTTACTGGCCACCAGGCCGATATATTCGACGCCGTTATCCAGTGCCGTGCGAATGATTTCGGCTTCCGGCCCACCATGGCTGGCGATCACCACCGCGGTGGTGTCGGACAGCTCGGTGTCCCGTTGGGCGTCTCGTCTAGTTTCGAAGCCCAGCACCGTGCACAATTGGATCAGCGCGTCGGCGATGGGCGTGGCTCCGTGAACCCGGATCAGCGGCGCCGGCAGCTGCGGTGTCAGGAAGATCTCCAGCGACCCGCCGGACAGGCATGGGTTGACCACCACGCAGGCACCGGGCGCCTCGGGGAAGTGCACGTCGCCGTCGGGAAGTACTCGCAGCAACACACTTTCACCGGCCTGCAGCACACCCAGCGCCGCCTTGCGAAGGGAATTCTGCGCACACTGGCCACCGACGAAGCCTTCGATTGTGCCGTCCGCCAACAGGATTGCCTCGTCGCCCGGGTATGACGAGGTGGGCGGCTGGGCACGCACCACCGTCGCGTGCACAAACGGTGTCCGTGCCGCCAACAGCTGCTTAGCTCGCTCGCTGATCGTCATCCATACCCGCTAGATTGGCGGTCTGGCGCGGCCCTGCATAGCCTCCCAGACCCGCGACGGTGTCAACGGCATATCGGCATGACGAACCCCGAACGGCGCCAACGCATCCACCACCGCGTTCACCACTGCGGGCGGCGATCCCACGGTGGCCGATTCGCCGATGCCCTTGGCGCCGATTGGGTGATGCGGCGATGGTGTCACGGTGTGACCTGTTTCCAGATGCGGCACCTCGAGCGCGGTCGGGATCAGGTAGTCCATCAGCGACCCGCCCAGGCAGTTGCCGTCGTCGTCGAAAGCGATCATCTCCATCAATGCCATTCCGATGCCGTCGACGATGCCGCCGTGCACCTGGCCCTCGATGATCATCGGGTTGATGCGGGTGCCGCAGTCGTCGACGGCCAGGAAGCGCCGCACCTTGACCACCGCGGTGCCCGGATCGACGTCCACCACACAGAAATACGCACCGTACGGGTAGGTCAGGTTCTCCGGGTTGTAGCAGACCTCGGCGTCCAGGCCCCCCTCGATGCCCTCGGGCAGATCGCCGGCCCCGTGTGCGCGCATCGCGATGTCGGCGATGGTCACCGAAGCCGATGGGTCACCTTTGACGTGGAATGAGCCCTTCTCCCACTCCAGGTCGGCCACCGAAACCTCGAGCATGCCCGACGCGATGATCTTCGCCTTGTCGCGGACCTTGCGGGCGACCAATGCCGCGGCCCCACCTGAGACGGGAGTCGACCGGCTGCCGTAGGTACCCAGCCCGAACGGCGTCTGATCGGTGTCGCCGTGCACCACCTCGATATCGTCGGGCGGGATGCCCAGCTCCTCGGCGACGATCTGGGCGAAGGTCGTCTCATGGCCCTGGCCCTGGGTCTGAACCGAAAGCCGCACAACGGCTTTGCCCGTCGGGTGCACGCGCAGCTCGCATCCGTCAGCCATGCCCAGCCCGAGAATGTCCATGTCCTTGCGGGGGCCGGCGCCGACCGCCTCGGTGAAGAACGACATCCCGATGCCCATGAGTTCGCCGCGCTCCCGCTTCTGCTGCTGCTCGGCGCGCAATGCGTCATAGCCGATCATGTCCATGGCCTTGCGCATGGTGGCTTCGTAGTCGCCCGAGTCGTATGTCCAGCCGGTCTTGCTCTGGTACGGAAATTGCTCGGGTCGCAACAGGTTTCGCAGCCGCAGCTCGGCCGGGTCCATCTTCAAGTCGAAGGCCAGGCAGTCCACCAGCCGCTCGACGAAGTACACCGCCTCGGTGATCCGGAAGGAGCACGCATAGGCCACCCCGCCGGGCGCCTTGTTGGTGTACACCGCTGTCATGTGGCAGTAGGCGGCTTCGAGGTCGTAACTGCCGGTGAACACCCCGAAGAACCCGGCCGGGTATTTCGTCGGCGCCGCCTGGCCGTTGAACGCGCCGTGGTCGGCCAGCACATTGGACCGGATCGCCAAGATCTTGGCGTCGCTCGTGGCAGCGATCTCACCGACCATGATGTAGTCGCGGGCGAAGCTGGTGGAGGTCAGGTTCTCGCTGCGGTCCTCCATCCATTTGACCGGCTTGCCCAGCAGCAGCGAGCCGACGATGGCGCACACATAACCGGGGTAGATCGGCACCTTGTTGCCGAAGCCGCCGCCGAGGTCCGGTGAGATCACCCGGATCTTGTGTTCGGGCAGGCCGGCGACCAAGGCATAGAGCGTGCGGTGGGCGTGGGGGGCCTGCGAGGTGGTCCACAGCGTCAGCTTGCCGGTGACCGGGTCCAGATCGGCGACCGCGCCGCAGGTTTCCATCGGCGCCGGGTGCACCCGGGGGTAGATGATCTCCTGTTTGACGACGACGTCGGCCTTGGCGAATGCCGCTTCGGTGGCCGCGGCGTCGCCGGTTTCCCAGTCGAAGATGTGGTTGTCGGTCTTGCCGTCGAGGTCGGTGCGAATTACCGGCGCGGACGGGTCGAGCGCCCTGCGGACGTCCACGACGGGATCGAGCGGGTCGTAGTCCACGTCGATCAGCTCCAGCGCGTCGCGCGCCGAATACCGGTCCTCGGCAACGACGAACGCCACCTCCTGCCCCTGGAAGCGCACCTTGTCGGTGGCCAGCACGGCCTGCACGTCGTTGGACAGTGTCGGCATCCAGGCCAGACCCTTCTCGGCCAGGTCGGCGCCGGTCACCACGGCTTTGACTTTCGGATGTGCTTGTGCGGCTGTCACATCGATGCCGGCGATGCGGGCGTGTGCGTAAGGGGATCGCAAGATCGCCAGGTGCAGCATGCCGGGCAGGGCGACGTCATCGACGTAGGTGCCGCGGCCGCGGATGAATCGCGGATCCTCTTTGCGCATCATCCGGCCGTGGCCGCATGGCTTTTGGTCGTTGTCGGCCAAGTCTTCTGGTGACGGTGGACGTGACTCGATTGTGGTCATGATGTGGCCTCCGCAGCCTGCGCTGCGCCCGTGGGGTGCTGTGCAGCCCACTGAATCGAGCGCACGATCGTGGTGTATCCGGTGCACCGGCAGATCTGCCCGGAGATCGCCTCCCGGATGGTCTCCTCGTCGGGGTTGGGATTGCGATCCAGCAGGGCGCGGGCGGTGATCATCATTCCCGGTGTGCAGAAGCCGCATTGCAGCCCGTGGCACCGCATGAACCCTTCCTGCACCGGGTCCAGCTGGCCGTTAACACCGGGGCCCGCGAGCCCTTCCACGGTCCGCACGCTGTGCCCGGACGCCATGACGGTAAGCATCGTGCAAGACTTCACCGGCACGCCGTCGACGTCGACCACACATGTTCCGCAGTTGCTGGTGTCGCAACCCCAGTGAGTTCCGGTGAGCCGCAGCTGATCACGCAGAAAGTGCACCAGCAGCATCCGGGGTTCGACGTCGGCGGTGACCTGCTCGCCGTTGACGGTCATAGTGACCTGCATGATTAATTCCCTTCCGGCGCAGCGGCATTACTCACCCGTTGAGCCGCACTGCGCAATGTGCGGATGGTCAGTTCGGAGGCCAGGTGGCGCTTGTACTCTGCGGTTCCGCGGATGTCGGTCACCGGGTCGCAGGCTTGGGCGGCGCGGCCGCCCGCCTCGGCGAAGACCTCGTCGGTAGCCGGCCGGCCGACCAGAGCCGCCGAGAGTTCGGCCAGTGCGGCCGGGTCGGGGTTCACCGCGGTGAGGCCCACGCGGGCCGCGGCTATTGCGGCCCCCTCGAGTGTGACTGCCGCTCCGGCGGCCACCACGGCCCAGTCGCCAACTCGCCGCTCAACTTTCGCGTATGCGCTGGACGTTCTGTGCCGCACCGGGATCCGGACCTCTACCAGCATCTCGTTGTGGGCGAGCGTGGTCTCGTACGGGCCGGCCAGGAAGTCGTCAATCGGTATTTCGCGTTCGCCCGACGGTCCGCGGGCCAGGCACACCGCATCCAGCACGCTGCAGACAGTCGACAGGTCCTCGGCCGGATCCGCCTGGCACAGCGAACCGCCGAGGGTGCCGCGATTGCGCACCACCGGGTCGGCGATGACCCGTTCGGCGTCGCGGAAGATCGGGCACCCTACGGCCAGGGTGTCGGACTCCAGCAGTTCGCGGTGACGGGTCATGGCGCCGATGCGTACCAGCGTCGGATCGGTGATCACGTACCCCAGCTCGAGCGCCAGGTCGTTGATGTCGACGAGGTATTCGGGGTTGGCGATGCGCAGCTTCATCATCGGCAGCAGGCTGTGCCCGCCGGCGACTACGCGGGCCCCTTCCCCCAACCGATCCAGTAATCCAATGGCGTGGTCCACGCTGGTTGCACGCTCGTATTCGAAGGGCCCGGGTACTTGCATGGGCCACAGTGTCAGCCCCGCTGACATGGGCGTCAATAGCGAGTTAAGCGATCCCTTAACTCACCCAGAACTAGCCCCGTGGTCGTCCCCGAGCTGCGCGTCATGGTGAATTCGCCCGACGATTTGAGTCAGCGGCCGGCCCCCGCCGCCCCAGCGCTTGGCGATGATGTCGGCCGCGATCGAGACCGCAGTCTCCTCGGGGGTGCGGGCCCCGAGGTCCAGTCCGATGGGACTGGACATTCGGCTGAGCTCGGCGTCGGTCAGCCCCGCCGCCCGCAGCCGGTCCATCCGGTCCTCGTGGGTGCGGCGCGACCCCATCGCCCCGACATATCCGATCTGCGGTAGGCGCAGCGCCACTTCGAGCACCGGGACGTCGAACTTCGGGTCGTGGGTGAGGACGCAGATCACCGTGGTCTGGTCGATGGCGGCCGCCTGCGCCTCGGCGGCCAGATAGCGGTGGGGCCAGTCGACCACGACATGGTCGGCCGTTGGAAAGCGTGCCCGTGTGGCGAACACCGAGCGGGCGTCGCAGACGGTGACCCGGTAGCCCAGCAGCGAGCCCTGCTGGGCCAGGGCGGCGGCGAAGTCGATGGCACCGAACACCAGCATCCGCGGGCGCGGAGCGTAACTGGATACGAAGACCTCCATGCCTTCGCCGAGCCGCTGCCCGTCGGGTCCGTACTTGAGTACTTCGCTGCGGCCCACCGCGAGCAGACCGCGCGCATCGTCGGTGACCGCGGCGTCGGCGCGCGCCGAACCCAGTGATCCGGTCGCGGGTCTACTGGGGTCCGGCCGGATGACGAGCCGGCGCCCAACCCGCTGCGCGTCCGGATGAGCTATGACCGTCGCGATCGCGACCGCTCGGCTTTCGCCGATGTCGTCGGCGATCGCGCCGAGTTCGGGAAACGTCGCTCGCGACATCGACTCCACGAAGATGTCGATGATGCCGCCACAGGTCAGGCCGACCGCGAACGCATCGCCGTCACTGACCCCGTAGCGCTCCAGGCGTGGTGTCCCCGTTCGCGCTACCTCGGCGGCGAGTTCGTATACGGCGCCCTCCACGCAGCCACCCGACACCGATCCGGTCACCGAGCCGTCCGGCGCTACCAGCATCGCGGCTCCCGGCGGCCGCGGCGCGGACCGGAAGGTTCGCACCACCGTCCCGAGCCCGGCGGTGTCGCCGGCATGCCAAATCGACAGCAGCTCGGCAAGCACGTCACGCACGCATCCAAAGTAGGCTCACTCGCATGACCCCGGCTCAACTTCGCGCCTATTCGGCGGTGGTGCGGTTGGGTTCGGTGCGAGCGGCGGCCGCGGAACTCGGCGTTTCCGACGCCGGGGTCTCGATGCTCGTCGCGGCACTGCGCAAGGAGCTCGATGACCCGTTGTTCACCAGGACGGGCGCCGGGCTGGCGTTCACGCCCGGCGGACTGCGCCTGGCCAGCCGCGCAGTGGAAATCCTGGGGCTGCAGCAACAAACCGCGATCGAGGTCACCGAGGCGGCCCATGGCCGCCGACTGCTGCGGATCGCGGCGTCCACCGCATTCGCCGAACACGCCGCGCCCGGCCTGATCGAGCTTTTCTCGTCGCGGGCCGATGACCTATCGGTGGAGCTGAGCGTGCATCCGACGAGCCGGTTCCGCGACCTGATCTGCTCGCGCGCTGTCGATATCGCGATCGGCCCGGCCAGTGAGAACTCGACCGGTCCTGACGACACGATCTTCGTGCGGCCGTTTTTGAAATATCAGATCATCACCGTCGTGGCGCCCAACAGCCCACTGGCCGTCGGTATTCCGACACCCGCGCTGTTGCGCCAGCAGCAGTGGATGCTCGGCCCGTCGGCCGGCAGCGTGGACGGCGAGATTGCAAAGATGTTGCGCGACTTGGCAATTCCAGAGTCACAGCAGCGGATTTTTCAGAGCGACGCCGCCGCGCTGGAGGAGGTTCAACGGGTCGGCGGTGTCGCGTTGACGATCGGTTTCGCGGTCGGCAAGGACCTTGCGGCCGGACGGTTGGCGCACGTGACCGGTCCCGGGCTGGATAGGTCGGGCGAGTGGTGTGCGGCGACACTGGCGCCATCGGTGCGCCAACCCGCAGTGTCCGAGCTGGTCCGCTTCATCACCACACCCAGATGCACCCAGGCGATGATCCGTGGATCCGGCGTCGGGGTGACGAGGTTTCGGCCGAAGGTTCACGTCACGCTCTGGAGCTAGTGCGGTCGAGTCTGCGTTTAGGGCTTTGACTGTGCGCTCACGGTTTTGAGTGTGCGTCCAGGGCGCATAAATCGCCGAAATCCCGCCGTCGCTACACACTCAAAGCCGTCAGCGCACACTCGACGCGTTCAAGACGCTTCATCCGGGGCTTACCAGGCGCGGGTCAGGTCCGCGTGCTGCCTGATCCAGGTGTGCATCGCGATCCCGGCGGCGACGCCCGCGTTGATGCTGCGCGTCGAGCCGAACTGCGCGATCGACACCGTGATCTCCGCACCCGCCCGGGTGTCGTCGGTGATGCCGGGACCCTCCTGGCCGAACACCAACAGGCACTCACGCGGCAACGCGGTCTCCTCCAACCGTGCCGCGCCCGCAACGTTGTCCACCGCCACCACGGTCAAACCGGCGTCCGCGGCGAAGTCCAGCAGTTCGGCGGTGCTGTCGTGGTGGCACAGCCGCTGGTAGCGGTCGGTCACCATGGCGCCGCGCCGGTTCCAGCGCCGCCGCCCGACGATGTGCACGGTGTGCACCGCAAACGCGTTGGCGGTGCGCACCACCGAGCCGATGTTGGCGTCGTGGCCGAAGTTCTCAATCGCCACATGGAGCGGCTGGCGGCGCTTATCGATGTCGGCGATGATTGCTTCCCGGGTCCAGTAGCGGTAGGCATCGACGACATTGCGAGTGTCCCCGTCGCGCAACAGGACTGGGTCATACCGCGGGTCATCGGGGATTTCTCCCTCCCAGGGCCCGACGCCGGCCGCCGGTATCCCCCATTCGGTAGGTCCGGGTTCGCTCATCGCTGTGTCCACACACCGGCATGGGTGCCGTCTATCGCCACCGTCGCGTAGAGCAACGCCTCGTTGATTTCGCCCTGAGCGCACAGCGACGCGTTGACGTGCACGGCGTCCAGCGACGCGTCGGGCAGGATCAGCACCGACGACCCGTACGCCGCGCAGGCCGGGTTCAATCCGGAGCCGGGCAGGGTCGGCGACGCGAGCAACATCATCGGGCCGCCGCGCTTGGCTGAATCGTCGCGATACCGGGCCGCGACGGAGTCGGCTTCCAGCCCCAGCAGCATGTAGCCGTTGCCGTTGAATGCCCCCGCATCACCCAGTTGCGCCTTGGTGACCGGAGTTCCGTCGGCGCGCCACGCCGAGATGCTGGCGGTCTTGACCACCAGGCCGGTGTCGTTGGCGTTGGTCGGCATCAGCCCCACCGGAAACGCCGCCGGATAGGCCGCCGAGGAATTCGGGATCCGATCCCGCGGTGAGTAGCTGTACACCCCGCGGACCTGCCTGTGATCCTTCAGCGGGCCCAGGCAGACCGTGCCGGTGAGCCGGTCGGGAGGCGCCGACAGCGGAGATCCGATGTCGTGCACGATCGCCATCGCGTTGTCACAACTGCCCAATCCGGACGCCTCCGTGGGGTGCGCCAGCGCGCCGTAGAGCCCGAACCGGATGTCCCCGGGTTTGGCGTGCGGCGCGTGCGGATCCTTGGCGGACGCCACAGCAGCCGAGACATCGACCAGCACATAGTCGCTGTCCCAGCGCAGATTCGACACCGACATGTTCCAGCCGAGCAGCGCCAGCGCTTCGCCGAGCCGCGCACCCTGGGCGCCGTAGGGGTTAACCGGACGGTTGGAGCCCGAGCAGCCCGCCAGACAGCAGACCACGCATGCAACCGTTGCGGCCATCGCAATGAAAGTGCGCACTGTGATCCCGCTGGCGGCCTAGTCCAGCCCCAGGTCGGCAAGGCCCAACACGCTGCGGTACAACAACCCCTCGGCCTGGATGGCCTCGGCGGCGCCGGTGGCGCGGTCCACCACGGTGGCCACACCGATCACATGGCCGCCCGCGTCTTGCACGGCCCGCACCGCCGTCAGCGCCGATGCGCCCGTGGTGCTCGTGTCCTCGACCACCAACACCCGCTGACCAGCCACTTCCGATCCCTCGATAAGACGTTGCAGGCCATGGGTTTTCGCCGACTTACGCACGACGAAGGCGTCGATCGGACGCCCGGGCGCGTGCATGATGGCCGTCGCCACCGGATCGGCGCCCAGGGTCAGGCCGCCGACGACCGCGTAGTCCAAGTCGTGAGTGAGTTCGCGCATCAGCGTGCCGATCAGCACGGAGGCCCGGTGGTGCAGGGTGGCGCGGCGCAGGTCGACGTAGTACTCGGCCTCTTTGCCCGACGACAGCGTGACCCGGCCGTGCACCACCGACAGCCGACGCACCAGCTCCGCCAGCTCCTCGCGGTCAGGTTCTGCCACGGCCGCCGCCGACTCTTGCTGTTACCGCCCGCATCAGGCCCCGCGGCATCATTCGCCCGGCGGTGACAATCGCGTTGTATTGCGGGCCCGGAATGCTGATCACCTTGCCGCCGGCGCCGATTCCGGACGTAGGCCCGGTGATCAGGGCGACGGGGCGTGGCATGAGCGACAGTGTACTGACCGGACCCTGACCGGCCTGGCGTGCTATCAGCGCTGGTAGTTAGTGGCGTGATGGCCGTTGCGGCCCGCCGGCGGCGGACGCCGAACTGCCTCCGAGCGACCTTCCGAATCCCCGGGGTCTCGACGGACCGGCTCGGCTTGACGACGAGCGGCCTGAGCATCCGAGCCCAGCAGCCCGGCCACGTCCTGCTGCGCGCGCCCGGTCGGCAACTCCGCGCGGCCGGCCGGCGCCAACGGACGGCTCGGCGACGCATTGCGAAGTCCCACCGGCGCTCCCGCCTCGGCACTGGTCTCGTCCGGCAGCGGCGGCAACACCCGCAATAGGTCATTGAACTGCCGGACGGTGCGCAGGCCCTCGTCCCATTGGGCGCGCGTGCTGGAAACCGGCAGGGCGACCAGCGTCCAGTTCTGCTCGTTCCACATGATCTCGGCGCAGTCGGGCGCGGTGTGCGCGAACGTGACCATCCGCCGGTCGCAGGCTCTGCGGGCCGCGTCCAGGTTGGTGGAGTACACCATCCGCGGCCCGATCGCACCCAGCAGCCAAATGTCGCTCTCTCGTGGCTCTTTCAGTCCCTTGAGCCGCAGGTCGACGACGACGTTGGTGCCCACCTTGCGGTGCAGCGCGATCACCGTGGCGACTTCCTCGAGGTCGAAGATGTACACCGCCTCGCCTCGAATCTGACCCAGCACGACGTTGTGGGCAGGGACATCGCCGACCGTCGACATCACGCCGCGCTTCCAGCGCTTCAGGATGTCGGTTGATTCGCGCTCGTAGTCGAACCCGTGCGACCGCGCCCACGATCTACGGCGCCTGCTGCGCCCGCGGCGTCGATCGATATCGACGTACAGCAACACCACCGCGCCGACGAAGCACAGCGCGGATAGCGTGAACCAGAGGGGGACCATCCCAAACAGGGTATCTGCTGTTGGGCCGGAATAGAGAAACCGACCAGGTCACAACCCCATCACAGCGCGCACCATCCGCACGGTGAGGTCGGTCAGCCCAGAACCAGCGAGTCGCCGTCCGGACTGACGTTGACGGGAACCACGTCGCCGTCGTGCACGTCGCCTGCCAGCAACATCTTGGCTAGCTGGTCACCAATGGCCTGCTGCACCAACCGACGCAACGGCCGGGCGCCGTACACCGGGTCGAACCCGCGCTGCGCCAGCCATTTCTTAGCCGGTAGCGACACCTCCAGCTGCAGCCGTCGTTGCGCCAGCCGCTTGGCCAGCTGGGCCAGCTGAATGTCGACGATCTGCACCAGCTCTTCGGGGTTGAGGCCGTCGAACACCAGCACGTCGTCGAGGCGGTTGATGAACTCCGGCTTGAACGTCGCACGGACCGCGGCCATCACCTGCTCCTCGCTGCCGCCCGACCCGAGGTTGGACGTCAGGATCAAGATGGTGTTGCGGAAGTCGACCGTGCGGCCCTGCCCATCGGTGAGCCGGCCTTCGTCGAGCACCTGCAGCAGCACGTCGAACACGTCCGGGTGGGCCTTTTCGACCTCGTCGAACAGCACCACCGTGTAGGGCCGCCGGCGTACCGCCTCGGTCAGCTGACCACCCTGGTCGTACCCGATGTAGCCGGGAGGCGCACCCACCAGGCGAGCCACCGAGTGCTTCTCGCCGTACTCGCTCATGTCGATGCGGACCATCGCCCGCTCGTCGTCGAACAGGAAGTCGGCCAGCGCTTTGGCCAGCTCGGTCTTGCCGACGCCGGTGGGGCCGAGGAACAAAAACGATCCGGTCGGCCGGTTGGGGTCGGCGACCCCGGCGCGGCTGCGCCGTACCGCATCGGACACGGCTTGCACCGCCTTCTTCTGTCCGACCACGCGCTTGCCCAGCTCGTCTTCCATTCGCAGCAGCTTGGCTGTCTCGCCCTCCAGCAGCCGTCCGGCCGGAATGCCCGTCCACGCGGACACCACGTCGGCGATGTCGTCGGGACCGACCTCTTCCTTGAGCATCACGTTCTCGCGGGCCTCAGCCTGCGGCAGCGCGGCGTCGAGCTTCTTTTCCAGTTCGGGGATACGCCCGTACCGCAGCTCGGCGGCCTTGGCGAGGTCGCCGTCGCGCTCGGCGCGCTCGGACTCCCCGCGCAGTGTCTCCAGCTGTTCCTTGAGTTCGCGGACGATGTCGATCGCGTTCTTCTCGTTCTGCCAGCGGGTGGTCAGCTCGGCCAGCTTCTCCTTGTGATCGGCCAGCTCGGCGCGCAGCTTCTCCAGCCGCTCCTTGGACGCATCGTCCTCTTCCTTGGCCAGCGCCATCTCTTCGATCTCGAGCCGGCGCACCAGCCGCTCGACCTCGTCGATCTCGACGGGCCGCGAGTCGATCTCCATCCGCAGCCGGCTGGCGGCCTCGTCGACCAGGTCGATGGCCTTGTCCGGAAGGAAGCGGGCGGTGATGTAGCGGTCGGACAGCGTGGCCGCGGCCACCAGCGCGGAGTCGGTGATGCGCACACCGTGGTGCACCTCGTAGCGGTCCTTCAGCCCGCGCAGGATGCCGACGGTGTCCTCCACCGACGGCTCGCCGACCAGCACCTGTTGGAAGCGCCGCTCCAGCGCGGCGTCTTTTTCGATGTACTTGCGGTACTCGTCGAGTGTGGTGGCGCCGACCAGGCGAAGCTCGCCACGGGCCAGCATCGGCTTGATCATGTTGCCGGCGTCCATCGCGCCCTCGCCGGTCGCACCCGCGCCGACGATGGTGTGCAGCTCGTCAATGAACGTGATGATCTGACCGGCAGAGTTCTTGATGTCGTCGAGCACGGCCTTGAGCCGTTCCTCGAACTCACCGCGGTACTTGGCGCCGGCCACCATCGACCCGAGGTCCAGGGCGATCACAGTCTTGTCCCGCAGGCTTTCGGGTACGTCGCCGGCGACGATGCGCTGCGCCAGGCCCTCCACGATCGCGGTCTTGCCGACGCCGGGCTCGCCGATGAGCACCGGGTTGTTCTTGGTGCGACGGGAGAGCACCTGCACAACGCGGCGAATCTCGTTGTCCCGCCCGATAACCGGGTCGAGTTTGCCCTCGCGGGCCCGTTCGGTCAGGTCGGTGGAGTACTTTTCCAGCGCCTGATAGGTGGATTCGGGATCGGCACTGGTAACCCGGGCACTGCCGCGTACCTTGACGAACGCCTCCCGTAACGCTTGCGGCGAGGCACCATGTCCGGTCAGTAGCTTGGCGACGTCGGAGTCACCGGTGGCCAGCCCGACCATCAGGTGCTCGGTGGAGACGTATTCGTCGTCCATCTCGGTGGCCAGCTGCTGGGCGGTGGTGATGGCGGCCAGCGATTCACGGGACAGCTGCGGTTGCGAGCTGGCACCGCTGGCCTGGGGCAGCTGGTCGAGAATGCGCTGTGTTTCGGCGCGGATAGTGGCGGGCTCGACGCCGACAGCCTCCAATAGCGGCGCGGCGATCCCGTCGTTCTGGGTCAGCAGCGCCAACAGCAGATGAGCGGGTCTGATCTCGGGATTACCGGCAGCTGTTGCCGCCTGTAGGGCCGATGTCAGGGCCGCCTGCGTCTTGGTTGTCGGGTTGAAAGAGTCCACGACACCTCCGTTCACGTACGTAGTGAAAATGCTTGTCGCGTTGTTCAACGCCGTCAAGGTTGAGTCTGTTCCGCTCAACTCTATATTTCTGGATTTGTGGGAGCATTTCGCCGATGACGCAGTCCGAGACCTCCGATGAGTGGGAGACCGCTGATAGGAGCCTTGCGCCGCCGCCGCGCAGGGTTCCCCCTGCGTTCCGGTTGGCAGAGGTACTGCCCTTTCGCTGGTGGTACGTGTGGACGCTCCTCGTGGTCGCCGTCGCACCAATCGCACTGTGGATACAGCTGCCCATGGCCTTCGTCGTGGTGGCGGCGCTCACCCTGGCGGGGATCTACGGTGTGCAGCTGTGGGGCGCGCGGATCCGGATCGGATTACTCAAGTGGGGCCGGGTAGCAACCGTTACGGACAGCGAAATACTTTCGCGTGCAACATATTACAGCAGAACAACGTGGTACAACGTCTACCTTCCGGTAGCGCGTGGCTGGACCGTCACCAGGCAACGGTGGAGCGGCCCGAACACCAAGACGAGGGTCGGCTACACACTCGACGGCCACCGAGGCGATCTCGTGGTGCACGGGCGTGAGTACATCGACGGGGTGATCTTGGCCGACCAGCGCAAGCCAGAACGGGCCCGCTGCGTGACGTCTTTCGCCCACGACCTGGTCCGCGACGAGACAGGCAACTGGGTCGGCAAGCTGCGGCCGCGCCTGCGCATCGGGATGGCCTGCTGGTCGGTCGTCGTGATCGGCTGGCTGGTACTGGCCGGCCTGGCCACAACCGGGTTCCGCACGGATTTTGCCGGCAGCAGTCCGCCCGCGACCGTCCCGCAGGCCGGTACGTTGCAGGTCAGCGGAACCGGCACGACGAAAACGATTCCCTGCAACGGCGGCTATCTCTCGGTGAGCGGTACGACCAACACGATCACCGTCACCGGTCATTGCACGAGCGTCAGCGTCGCCGGGCACGGAAATCACGTCACGATCGACAGCACCGATGCGATCAGCGCGTCCGGAACGGAAAATTGTGGTTACCTACCACTGGGGCTCGCCCAAGATCGCCGACGCCGGAACGTCGAATACGGTCCAGCAGGGCTGACGAGCTGCTGGAAAAGCTTAAAATCGGCGTCCGTGGGCTTAGACGACCGGGACGCGCTGCGGGTGTTGCACGACGCCTTCACCCCGGAGGGCCCGGGCCTCGGCAACGAACTAATCCACCGCTTCTATACCAACTGGTTCAACCTCGACGTCTCGGTCCGTGACCTATTCCCACCTGAAATGGAGGGCCAGCGAGCCGCTTTCGCCCACGCGCTGCACTGGGTGTACGGCGAGCTGGTCGCACAGCGCGCCCAGGAGCCGGTCGCTTTTCTCGCCCAGCTCGGCCGGGACCATCGCAAACATGGTGTGCTGCCAACCCATTACGACACGCTGCGTACCGCGCTGTATGCAACGCTGCGCGCCCGGCTGGGTGACGCGTGGACCGACGCCGTCGACGACGCGGCCACACAGTCGCTCAACCTCATCACCGGGGTGATGAGCGGAGCCGCCGACGCCGAAGACGGACCCGCCTGGTGGGAGGGCAACGTCATCGAGCACCTCCGGGTCTCCCGGGACCTCGCAATCGTTCGGCTGCGACTGGACCGACCGATGCACTATCACCCAGGCCAGTACGTCAACGTCCACGTTCCGCAATGCCCACGCCGCTGGCGATATCTCAGCCCTGCCATTCCGGCTGACCCGGACGGCGGGATCGAGTTTCACATCCGCCTGGTTCCCGGTGGGTTGGTCAGCACCGCGATCATCAACGAAACCCGTCCGGGCGATCGGTGGCGGTTGTCCAGTCCGCATGGCGGCCTGCGAGTCGACCGGGACGGCGAAGACGTCCTGATGGTGGCGGGCAGCACCGGCCTGGCGCCGCTGCGGGCGTTGATCATGGACCTGTCCCGCTACGCGGAGAACCCGCGAGTGCACCTGTTCTTCGGCGCCCGCTACTTCTGCGAGCTCTACGATCTGCCCACCCTGTGGCAGGTCTCGACGCACAATCCGTGGCTGGCAGTCTCACCGGTGACCGAGTACAGCAGCGATCCATCCTGGGCCGCCGACTACCCCGACGTGACGCCACCGCGCGGCCTGCACGTGCGGCAAAGCGGACGGTTGCCCGATGTGGTGACCAAGTACGGCGGGTGGGGCGACCGGCAGATCCTGATCTGCGGCGGACCGGCGATGGTCCGCGCCACCGCAGACGCGCTGATCGCCAAAGGTGCGCCGCCGGAGCGTATTCAGCACGACCCATTGTCCAGCTAGTCTCATCGGGTGCATATCGTCACGCTGAGCGACCCGTCGTCGTCGGTAGAAGCCCAGTTCGTGCCGGAGGCCGGCATGATCGGCATTTCGCTGACCGACTCGGGTACCGAGCTGCTCGGCCAGCGCCGGGGGCTGGACGCGTATGTGGCCAACGGGAAAACAATGGGCATCCCACTGTTGTATCCCTGGGCAAATCGGCTGGGCGCCAACACATACGAAGCCGAAGGCAAGACGGTCACGCTGACGGCCGGTGAATACGGCGTGCGCGCCGATCCCAACGGCCTGCCGATTCACGGTGTGCTGGCGGCCTTTCCGCACTGGCGGGTAACGCATGAGTCCGGTCACGAACTGACCGGCGAAGTTGACTTCACTGCGGACGAAGAGTTGTTGGCCAGCTTTCCGTTTCCGCACCGACTGGCGCTGACCATCACGCTGTTCGAGCAAACCTTGCGGATGCGTATCTCGGTGACCCCTACCGGCGAGCTCGCGGTGCCGCTGTGTTTCGGATTTCACCCATACCTTCAGCTACCGGACGTGCCGCGCGACCAGTGGCTGATCGAGACGCCCGCGATGCGGCATCTGACGCTCGACGACAAAGGTCTTCCCACCGGCGAGGCGGTCGTCCAGCCCGTCCTCAGTGAACCGTTGGGCGACAGGGCTTTTGATGATGGGTACGATCAGGTTGCCGACGGCGCGGTGTTCGCGGTGTCCGGTGGCGGCCGCCGGATCGAGGTGCATTTCGAGGAAGGCTATCCCGCGGCGCAAATCTTCGCTCCGCTCGGGGAGAACCTCGTGTGCTTCGAACCGATGGCCGCCGTCACCGATGCGCTGCGCCGCGGCGCTTACCGGTCAGCACAACCTGGCGACTGGGGAATCGCCCAGTTCTCGATTCGGGTCTAGCGGTCGCTCATCGCCTCGGCCCAGTCGATATGACCCTCGAAACCAAGCGTTTTCGCCATATCGCGGTAGCGATCCCGGAAGTCGGTGTACGCCGCGGCATTGCCGTGAGCCTGTGCCAACAGTGCGCGGAGTCGTAGCAGCCAGATGTCTCGTATCACCGAGCCCTGGTCCGCTCGCGCAACCGCTAACCGCTCGATCGCAGCCTCGGCTTCGGCCAGGTCACTGTTGGCCCCGCGATCGAGCAGGGTCTCCACCAGAACACCCGTCGTCGGAACACCCCACCCCAGAAGCCGTCCCTCGCGGAACAGATGGTCGACGGCGGCGCGCATGAGCGGTATCGCGTCATCGCGATCTCCACGCCGAGCCCTCTCACGCGCCAAATACACGTTGACGAGCGGTAACTCGGACAACAGGCATTGCTGGCGAACGAATACTTCGCTGGTCTCTACCAGGAGCCGTTGGCCGCGGTCACGATCGGCAGCCCCTTGACGGTGCACCAGAGCAACAGCCAATGTCGCCCGCACCAAG
>DASXMA010000255.1:0-1889 GCA_036495965.1 Mycobacterium sp. | reverse complement strand
CGCAGCCGGACTCTAGCTCGTGTTGATCGTCCGGACTATCGCGTCGCGCGGGTCGGGGCGGCGGGGCTGGGGGGCGGTTTGGGCTGGCGGGGACGGGTGGCTGCGCTGTGGGACCTGGTTGAGGATCCCCGCTGACTCATGTCAAGATGCGCGCGTGGCCAGCTTCGTTGACTCATGAACGGGTGCGCGCGAGGAGCTGGTTGACAGGGGTTGCTTGGCGCTGGCCGTGGTCTTGGTGGTGGTCAGCGTGAGCAGCTCGGCGGTGAGGGCCTGGATCTGGCGTTGGATGGCTGCCGGGTTCAGCTCGGCGAGTGTCGCGGCCATGATTTTCTTGTCCTCGACGGCGACCGCTGGGTGCCGCTCGGCGCGCCGATGCGGGGTGGCCGGGACGTCGTATTTCTTGGTCACCTTCGCTCCGTTGCGGATCTTCGAGATCAGCTTCTGCTGGGCCAAGAAGTAGTTGGTGATCTCCGACTGCAACACCCAGATCTGGTTCAGTAGCAGCAGCTCGCCGGGGGTGTCGTAGCGGTGGTAACCCACCACGGTACGTACCACCGCCCAGTTCTTCTGCTCCACGTGTGCCCCGTCGTTGGAGTTACCCGGCCGGGACCGGGTAAAGGTGATCTTCCGCTGTTCGCACCAGTGCAGCAGGTGGTGGTTGATGAACTCCGAACCGTTGTCACTGTCGATCCCCAAGATCGGGAACGGCATCACCGCCGCGATGTCTTCCAGAGCCTCGATGACCCAGCGGCGGGCCTTGTTGCGCACCGAGCGGTTCTCCGTCCAGCCGGTCGCGATGTCGGTCACGGTGAGGGTGTAGGCGTGCTCACCCAGCGCGTTCCCGCCCTCGTGCCCGACCAGGTCAATCTCGACGAAGCCGGGAACCGCGTCATCCCACTGCGCCCAGGTGCGGATCGGGATCGCGTCCTTGAGCAGCGACCCAGGCTTGGTACCCGAGCGGCCCTTCAGCCGCAGCTTCGCCCGATCGCCGGCCAGCCGGCGGTCCATGGTGGCCGGCGACATCTCCAGCAACGCGATCTGCACCTCGTCGGTGATGTCCAGCTCGCCGAATCGCCGCAGACGGGGCACCAACTCGGCCATCACCGGGGCGAGCCGCTTGCCGGTCGGCCCGCCGAGCACCGCCCAACAGAACACCAGCGCGGCCACGACCTCGGCACCATACTTCGGCGCACGCCGCTTACGCGCCCGCACGATCTTCGGCGTGAACGCCTGGGCCAGCGCCTTGCGGGCATGGTTGCGATGCCAGCCCGTCAGCGCGCACAACTCGTCGAGAATCTTCCCCTTCCCGGCCTTGTCCGCGCGCTGGTAGCGCGCCGCGATCGTCCTGGTCACCGCATGCCGCTCGCTCACCGTCAGTCCCACCGATCGGGCCTACCGACCCCAGCGATCCCGACCCGGTAGGCGCGCTCTAAGCGCGCAATTCTTGGTGAGTCAACGACCACCCGCACGCGCGCATTTTTGATGAGTCAACGCGCGGGGTTGCCTTTGCTCGAGGCGAGTGCGACGATGGAGTTAACCACTGGATTAACACGGCAGAACCGGGAGGGGGCCTTGATGAATTACACAGGTCGGATAACCAGAACGGCGACACGTGGAAGGGGATCTTCGCCCGGGCGGAGACTCGTGCTGATCGCGGTGTGCTCCGTGGTTGCCGCCGTGGCCGTCGCTGGGACGCCTCTGGCGGCGGCCGCCCATCCGCTGGTGAAGGATATGGCGGCGAGTTCAGCGGCTCCGTCCAAACCCTGCCCGGGACGGCCGGGGATCTGTCCTGGCCTGTCAGCGTAGTAGCTGTGTTGCCCACGCCGTCGGTATTCTCGTGGGTCACGCAACGAGGCGTCCTCCTTCTTTTATTTCTGTTCGTGCTGAAC
>DASXMA010000254.1:0-18545 GCA_036495965.1 Mycobacterium sp. | reverse complement strand
CCGGTCGCTCGCCGGCTCCGTGAATCCTTTGGAGGGGGCAAGCCGGCCGCCGCCAAGGGCGCCGCCAAGGCCCCCGACAAGTCGTTGGACAAGGCCCTCGACAAGGCGATCGACAAGTCCGCCGGCAACGGCGAGGCGACTGCCGCGCCTGCCAAGCGTGCCGACGCCGCAGCGGCCGCTGCCCAGGGCTCCCCGGCCGCGACGGCGGAAGCGCCGGCGCCGCCCCAGGCGCCCGGGCGGCCGCCGGCGCCGTCTCCGGGGCAGCCGGGAGCGCCGGCCTCCGGACAGTCCCCCAGCCAACCGGCGCCCCATCCCGGTATGACGCCCGGCCCGCGTCCCGGTCCCATGCCGAAGCCGGGGGTCCGTACCCCGCGTGTCGGCAACAACCCGTTCTCTTCGGCGCAACCGGTCGACCGGCCCATCCCGCGTCCGCCTGCGCCACGCCCCGGCGCGGCCAGGCCAGGGGCACCGCGCCCGGGTGCCTCGCCGGGCAGCATGCCGCCTCGTCCGGGCGGTGCCGGTGGACAGGGCCGCCCAGCCCGTTCCGGCGGGCCCCGACCCGGCGGTGGCCGGCCCGGTGGGCCCGGTGGCGGCCGCTCCGACGCCGGTGGCGGTAACTACCGCGGCGGCGGAGGCGGAGTAGGCGCCGCGCCCGGAGGCGGAGGTGGCTTCCGTGGCCGTCCCGGGGGCGGCGGTGGCCGTCCCGGACAGCGCGGCGGCGCCGCCGGCGCGTTCGGCCGCCCCGGCGGTGCGCCCCGGCGTGGTCGCAAGTCCAAGCGGCAGAAGCGCCAGGAATATGACTCGATGCAGGCGCCCGTCGTCGGCGGCGTGCGGTTGCCGCACGGCAACGGCGAGACGATCCGATTGGCACGCGGAGCATCTCTGTCTGACTTCGCCGAAAAGATCGACGCCAATCCGGCCGCGCTGGTGCAGGCATTGTTCAATCTCGGCGAGATGGTGACGGCCACCCAGTCGGTCGGCGACGAGACGCTCGAGCTGCTGGGCAGCGAGATGAACTACAACGTCCAGGTCGTCAGCCCAGAGGACGAAGACCGCGAGCTGTTGGAGTCGTTCGACCTGAGCTACGGCGAAGACGAAGGCACCGAGGAAGATCTGCAGACCCGCCCGCCGGTGGTGACCGTGATGGGTCACGTCGACCACGGTAAAACCCGACTGCTGGACACCATCCGGAAGGCCAACGTCCGCGAGGCCGAGGCCGGCGGCATCACCCAGCACATCGGTGCCTACCAGGTGTCCGTCGACCTTGACGGCACCGAGCGGCCGATCACCTTCATCGACACCCCGGGCCACGAGGCGTTCACCGCCATGCGCGCCCGCGGCGCCAAGGCCACCGACATCGCGATCCTGGTGGTCGCCGCCGACGACGGCGTGATGCCGCAGACCGTGGAGGCCATCAACCACGCGCAGGCCGCCGATGTGCCGATCGTGGTCGCGGTGAACAAGATCGACAAGGAAGGCGCCGACCCGGCCAAGATTCGCGGCCAGCTCACCGAATATGGTTTGGTGGCAGAGGATTTCGGCGGCGACACGATGTTCGTGGACATCTCGGCAAAGGTGGGCACCAACATCGAGGCGCTGGAGGAGGCGGTGCTGCTGACCGCTGACGCCGCGCTGGATCTGCGGGCCAACCCCGACATGGAAGCCCAGGGTGTGGCGATCGAGGCGCACCTGGACCGGGGTCGCGGGCCGGTCGCCACCGTGCTGGTGCAGCGCGGCACGCTGCGCGTCGGCGACTCGGTGGTCGCAGGCGACGCCTACGGCCGGGTCCGCCGCATGGTCGACGAGCACGGTGAGGACGTCGAGGAGGCGCTGCCGTCGCGGCCGGTGCAGGTCATCGGCTTCACCTCGGTGCCCGGCGCCGGTGATAACTTCCTGGTCGTCGACGAGGACCGCATCGCCCGCCAGATCGCCGACCGGCGCAGCGCCCGCAAGCGCAATGCGCTGGCGGCACGCTCCCGCAAGCGGATCAGCCTGGAGGACCTGGACTCGGCGCTGAAGGAAACCAGCCAGCTGAACCTGATCCTCAAGGGCGACAACGCCGGTACGGTCGAGGCGCTGGAAGAGGCCCTGCTGGGGATTCAGGTCGACGACGAGGTGGAACTGCGCGTCATCGACCGCGGCGTCGGTGGCATCACCGAGACCAACGTCAACCTGGCGTCGGCCTCGGACGCGGTGATCATCGGCTTCAACGTGCGCGCCGAAGGCAAGGCGACGGAGCTGGCCAACCGCGAAGGCGTGGACATCCGCTACTACTCGGTCATCTACCAGGCGATCGACGAGATCGAGAAGGCCCTGCGCGGCATGCTCAAGCCGATCTATGAGGAGAACCAGCTGGGTCGTGCCGAAATCCGCGCGATTTTCCGGTCCTCGAAGGTCGGCGTCATCGCCGGCTGCTTGATCACCTCCGGCATCGTGCGCCGCAACGCCAAGGCCCGGTTGCTGCGCGACAGCATCGTGGTCACCGACAACCTCACCGTCACCTCGTTGCGGCGGGAAAAGGACGACGTGACCGAGGTCCGCGAGGGCTTCGAATGCGGTATGACGCTGGGCTATTCGGACATGAAGGAGGGCGACGTCATCGAGTCCTACGAGCTGGTCCAAAAGGAGCGCACCTGATGGCTGACCCCGGACGGGCGCGCCGGCTCTCCAAACGGATCAACACGATCGTCGCCTCGGCGATCGAGTTCGAGATCAAGGATCCCGGGCTGGACGGGGTGACCATCATCGACACGAAGGTGACGGCCGACCTGCACGATGCGACGGTGTTCTACACGGTGATGGGCCGAACGCTGGACGACGAGCCGGATTACGCCGCTGCCGCCGCTGCGCTGGAGCGGGCCAAGGGCGTGCTGCGCACCAAGGTCGGGGCGGGCACCGGTGTGCGCTTCACTCCCACTTTGACGTTCACTCGGGACACGACGTCCGACAACGTGCAACGAATGGAGGAGTTGTTGGCCCGCGCTCGGGCCGCGGACGCCGATCTGGCGCGGGTGCGGGTGGGCGCCAAGCCGGCGGGGGAGGCGGATCCATATCGTGACAGCGAGTCGGCAACGGCGCCGGCGTCGGGGGCATTGGACGGGCTCGACGCTAAGGACACCGGTGACGACAATCAACGCGAAAACTGAGCTGGCCGGTGCCCCGATTGCGAGGGTACGCGTCGACGCCGTCCGCGCCGCTGAGTTGCTGTCGGCGGCGACGACGATCGCGGTGATCTGCCACGTCCATCCCGACGCCGACACCATCGGCGCCGGACTGGCACTGGCCATAGTCCTGGATAAGTGCGACAAACAGGTCGAGGTCAGTTTCGCCGCGCCGCAGACATTGCCGGAATCGCTGCGGTCGCTGCCCGGCTGCCACTTGCTGGTCGGCCCCGACGAGATGCGCCGCGACGTCGATTTGATTGTGACCGTTGACGTTCCGAGCGCCAAACGGCTCGGCGCCCTGATTGGCCTGGCCGGCCCCGATCGGCACCTGCTGGTGATCGATCACCACGCCTCCAACGACATGTTCGGTACCGCGAACTTCGTCGACCCGTCAGCGGACTCCACCACGCTGTTGGTTGCCGAAATCCTCGATGCGTGGGGCGAGCCGATCGATACCGATGTCGCACATTGCATTTACGCCGGACTGACGACCGACACCGGGTCGTTCCGTTGGGCCAGCGCCCGGGCCCACCGGCTGGCGGCCCGGTTGGTGGACGTCGGGGTGAACAACGCCGCGATCAGCCGGGCGCTGATGGACACCCATCCGTTCGTGTGGCTGCCGATGCTGTCGCGGGTGCTGGGTTCTGCGCAATTGGTGCCCGACGCGGTGGGTGGTCTCGGTCTGGTCTACGCGGTCGTCGACAACCAGGAATGGGTCAATTCGCGCCCAGAGGAAGTCGAGAGCATCGTCGATATCGTGCGCACCACGCAGCAGGCCGAGGTGGCTGCGGTGTTCAAGGAGGTCGACCCGCAGCAATGGTCGGTGTCGATGCGGGCCAAGGCCGACGTGGATTTGGCGGCGGTCGCGTCCGTGTTCGGGGGTGGCGGCCACCGGCTGGCCGCCGGCTATTCGACCACGGGCTCGATCGATGATGCCGTGGCATCGCTGCGCACTGCGCTGGGCTGATCGTGTTTGGTTTCAGCGCACCTGGGAACGTCCGCGTTGCAGCACCGCCTCGCGGTTGGCGGCGATGTCGTCACCGCTGGTCCTAAATTGCCGGGCCGCCATCGCTTCCAGCCACAGCCCCGCACTGGTCTGCGATTCGTCGATCCGATGATAGGACGCCAGTAAAGCCCGTACCGCGTTCTGGTTGTTCCCGACGATGCTCCCCGCCACCTGACGGGCGGTGGTCAGCAAATGGTCGTGCGGCACCACCTCGGTCACCAGCCCGGCCCGCAGCGCGTCGGCGGCCGACAGGTAATCCCCGGTCAGGCTCATCCGCCGGGCCACGCCAACCCCCACCTTCTGCGGTAACCGCACGCTCAACCCCCAAGTGGGCAGCAGCCCCACCCGGGCATGGGTGTCGGCGAAGCGCGCCTGCTCCGACGCGATCACGATGTCGCAGTACAGGACCAGCTCCAGCCCGCCGGTGACCGCGGCGCCGTTGATCGCGCCGATCACCGGCTTGGTCATCGGTGGCCACCGCGGTGAGATGTCCGGAAGCGCCGACTGACCGCCCAGCTCTTTGAGATCCAGCCCCGCGCAGAACACCGGATCGGTGCCGGTGAGGATGACCACGTCGACGTCGTCGTCGGTCTCGGCGTCGGTCAGGGCACCGAAAAACCGATCCCGCAACGCCGAGGACAGGGCATTGCGAGCCTGGGGCCGGTTGAGGGTCAGGGTGCGCACCCGTTCGTCGGTGTCGATCAGCAGCATCTCGTCGGTCATATCTCACCGTAGCCAGTCGCGAATCCCGCCAACACGGTCGGCTGCTGCAGCCAAAGGCCGCGCCTATCGTTGAGGCATGTGCCGGAACATCACCGAACTGCGCGGTTTGCAGCCTGCGGCCACGGCCGAGGAGATCGCGGCGGCTGCCCGCCAGTATGTGCGCAAGGTCAGCGGCATCACGCACCCGTCAGTGGCCAACTCCGAGGCGTTCGAGGCAGCGGTGGCCGAGGTCACCGAGACGACGACGCGGTTGCTCGGGGCCCTGCCGCCGCGACGCCAGCCGCCCAAGACCATCCCGCCACTGCGCCGGCCCGAGGTGTTGGCGCGGCTCGGCGGCGCGAAATGACGCTTACCGCCACGGCGCCCGCGCTCAAGGAGTGGAGCGCCGTCGTGCATGCGCTGCTGAATGGTCGCCAGCGCGTGCTGTTGCGCAAGGGCGGCATCAACGAGAAGCGGTTCGAGGTAGCGGCGCAAGAGTTCCTGTTATTTCCGACCGTCGCGCACAGCCACGCGCAGCGCGTCCGGCCCGAGCATCGTGACTTGCTCCTGCCGGCAGCCGCCGACAGCACCGACGATCACCTGCTGGTCCGGGCCGCTGCGAAAGTTATTGCTGCACAAGAGGTTAATCGGCCTGACGGTCTGGCGGCGATTGAGGATCTGCACATCTGGACCGCCGAGTCGGTACGCGCCGATCGGATCGATTTCCGCCCCAAGCACAAACTGGCCGTGTTGGTGGTGTCGGTGGTTCCGTTGGCCGAACCGGTGCAAATCACCCGTACCGCCGAACACGCGGGCTGTAAGAGCTGGGTGCAGCTGCCCGTCCGGCCGAATTTGGCGGCGCCGGTCTACGACGACGCCGCGCTAGCCGAGGTCGCTGTCCGAGTCCGTGACGCTGTTGGCTGACAGGTCGAGCGGGCCGACTGGAAGCAGCAGCCGGGAGCGTCCGTAGCGCACTGTATGGGCGGCCGGCTTCGACTGCCGGCCGGTCAACATCGGTTCTTCGGTGCCGAGGTTGCGGGCATAGCGGGGGAACCAGCTGCCGGCGATCAGCAGGCGGATGCGTGAACCGGCCCGGAAACGGTGGGCAACCTCATCGAGTTCGATGTTGATCGTCTTTGTGGCGGCACCCAACCGTCGGTAGCCGTCGCTGACATTTCGGGAGCGGCCTTTGGCATCGACTTCGCTCACCCGGACGAACAGGTCGACATGCGGATTGTCCGAGGTGTGCGCCAGCTCGACGACCGGACTTCCGTACACGCACAGATCGCGGGTGAGCGTCGCGCTGGTGAAGGCAAGCACGTCGTCGCGCAAAGCCAACCGGCTGTCGTCGCGGTAGCCGCCGCTCCGCGACAACAGCGGGCCGCCGGTGGTGGGTGTCGGGTCGCCGGGGTCATAGCGAAATGTCGCCGGTGCTACCCCCTTCAGGTCGGTTGGCGCAGTCTCGTCCAGATAGCGGCCGGGCCGTAGATACAGCGCACGCTCGGTGGTGGTGGGTGGCCAGTCGCTCAGGTGGCGCCAGCCGTGTCCGGTGACGTAGACGCGGACCCGGCTCGAGCGGCGCAGCGTCGGACCGTCACCCAAGTAGCTATCCAACCAGTCCAGTGATTCCCGGGCGCAGGTAGCCATTCCCTTGCTGAGCATTTGGGTGTGCGTCCACGGGCCGACCGTCAACGCAACGTCGACGCCTCGGCGGCGTAGATGCCCGTACTGCTGCAACGTCTGCTTCAGGAAGATGTCTTGCCAGCCGCCAAGCAGCAGTACCGGCACCTGCACCCGATCCAGCGCCCCGCTGGACCGCAGCGCATTCCAGAACGCATTGTCCGAATCGCAATGTTCGATCCACGATTCGAACCAGGGCGCGCCGCTGCCCAGCAGCATCCGCGCCGCGGCACCCATCGGCGGTTCACCAATAGCCTTGGCGATCTCCCGGGGGCCCGGCAATTGGGGGATTCCGGTCGTGATGCGCCTGGAGTCCTCTTGGTGGGCCATGAGATCGCACCAGGCCAGGAAGTCGTTGACCGCGAACGAGCCGGTACCCCACACCGAGGCGAACAAATCGTGCGGACCCGCGGTGATCACCGCCGCGGCCAGCTCCGGCGGCGGATCCCGCAACAGCGCCCACTGGGTGAACCCCAGATACGACAGTCCGATAGTGGCGAATCGACCGGTGAACCAGGGCTGCTCACGCAGCCATACGACCGTGTCGGTGCCGTCGGCGGCCTCGTTCACCATCGGCTCGAACACCCCGGCGGACCCGAATGTCCCGCGCACGCTCTGCAGCACGACGTGGTAGCCGCGCGCGGCATACAGCCTGGCAAATAACAATGCGAACGGAAATCCACGCCCGTAGGGCCCGCGGACCAGCAAGGTGCCGGCAGGTTTCGAGGTCGTCGGGGCGTAATGGTCGGCCACCAGGTGGATCCCATCGCGCATCGGGACTTGGATCCGATTCACCGTGTAGCCGGTGGTCGCCCGTGGCAGGCCCAGCAGTCGGCCAAGAGCGTTGCCGCCGACTTGTCTCAACGTGCCCAGCCTGGGCTCGACGGGTCGGGTGGAGGTCGTACTCACGACCATCAGGTTAAGGCTGACCGACGAGTCTCGGTCGCCCGGCTCGCGGACCCAGCCAAATGCGCGGAAAGCCACGTCCGGCGAGTCTGGCTGTATTCCGAAAGTTCAAGCAGCGCAACCTTTCAAGATGCGCCGTTCGGGGTAGCGTTGGCTGTATGCCGGACATTGATCGGCGCATGCTGCTCGCTGCGATCGCGGCCGGTGTGGTCGCGGCGATAAGCCGCGCGCCGGTGACCAACGCCGTGCCCATCAGGTGGAAGATCCCGGTGGGTCGGATCCCCCCGCCCGCCGGTGTGCTTACCCGGCTGCCCGGCGATGGCAACCAATTGGCGCTCACCGTCGACGACGGTGCCAGCGTGCCGGTGGTCGGAGCGTTCGCGCAGTTCTGCCGCGACACCGGCACCCGGCTGACGTTCTTCGTGAACGGCGCCAACCCGTCCTGGTCGGTCAACGCGCCCGCGCTGCGGCCGCTGGTCGACGCGGGGCAGGTGCAGATGGCCAACCACACCTGGTCGCACCCGAACCTGAACCGCATGAATTTGACAGCGGTAGACGACCAGATCCGGCGCAACGCCGATTTCCTGCGCAACACCTTCGGTACCGACGGCACGCCGTTCTTCCGCCCGCCCTTCGGCGTGCACAACGCCGACATCGACCGGGTTGCCGGCAACCAGGGGTACACCACGGTCACCCTATGGAGCGGCACCGTCGGCGATTCGGCACCGGAGAACGAAGCCAGCCTGGTTGCCAACGCGGCGAAATCGTTTCAGCCACAACAGATCGTGCTCACCCACGCCAATCTGCCCACCATCACCCACTGCTATGGGCAGCTGACCAATCTCATTGCCAGCCGCAATCTGCAAACCGTCACCCTCAACGACGTGTTCGGCTGATCGTCGGGCTAGAACTTGTAGTGGGGCGCGAGGTCGTTTGGCCCGCTGCAGGTTGATGGACGGGCAGTCCACCTCGGGGTTGGAGTAGACCGTCGAGTAGTACAGCGCCTGCTGCAGTACCCCGTAGCTGGTCTTGAAGGTCACCATGCAGGAGAAGTACCAGTAGCTGTTGTGATAGGTGGGCTTCAAGACCCAGTACGTTGCGGCGCGGTGGCCCTGGATCGTGGTCTCCAGGGCGTCCGGCGGCAGCGATTGTTCGTATTTGCGCCAGATGATGGGCTCGACGGCGATCTGATAGTTACCCGCGTCGAAGTGACACCGCAGCCCGTCTTCGTGTTCGGGCGGTGTGAACGCCAATCCGAGCCGCTGCACGACGTCGAACGGGATGTCCTCGCACGCGTTGAAGGGGCGCGGGTCCGTGGTCGCCACGATCGGGCTCTTCATCGTGGTCTCTCATCGGCGCCGCGGTCGATCGCAGCTCGAAGGTCTTGCCTGCGGTTGGCGTGGGTGGGAGGCTCTGCCAGCCAACTGTGCCCCGAAGGCCGCCGCGATCAGCGCAGCAACCGCTCCGATCAGACGCACTCTGGTGAACACGACATCCCCCGATGCCTTGGCGGCCCCTTGCCGGGAGTGTACAAGTCGTGTCAGCGCCGTCACAGTGAAACGAGAACACGTTCTAATCCTCCCAAGCAAGGGCCTAGTCGAAACCGGCTTATTACACCGGGTCGTTAGGCTGGTTAGTCGTGGCTCGGAAAGAATGGGAGCAAAAATCGGGGCAGGAGTCGCCCAACGGGGGACAGCCGACGCTGTGGGCGGTTTCCGACCTGCACACCGGTCACATCGGCAACAAGCCGGTCGCCGAATCGCTGCACCCGTCGTCGCCGGACGATTGGCTGATCGTCGCCGGTGACGTCGCCGAACGCACCGACGAGATTCGTTGGGCGCTTGACCTGCTGCGACGGCGGTTCGCCAAGGTGATCTGGGTGCCGGGCAACCACGAGCTGTGGACCACAAATCGGGATCCCGCGCAGGTCTTCGGCCGGGCGCGGTACGACTACCTGGTCAATATGTGCGACGAGATGGGCGTGGTCACGCCCGAGCATCCGTTTCCGGTGTGGACCGAGCGCGGCGGCCCGGCCACGATCGTCCCGATGTTCTTGCTCTACGACTACACCTTCTTGCCGGAGGGGGCGATGAGCAAAGCCGAGGGCTTGGCCATAGCGCGGCAGCGGAACGTGGTGGCCACCGACGAATTCCTGCTTTCACCGGAGCCGTACCCCACTCGCGAAGCCTGGTGTCGCGACCGGCTTTCCAGCACCCGCGCCCGTCTCGAACAGCTGGACTGGATGACACCGACCGTGCTGGTGAACCACTTCCCACTGGTGCGAGAGCCCTGCGACGCGTTGTTCTACCCGGAATTCTCGCTGTGGTGCGGAACCACCAAGACCGCCGATTGGCACACCCGGTACAACGCGGTCTGTTCGGTCTATGGCCATCTACACATTCCCCGAACCACCTGGTACGACGAGGTGCGCTTCGAGGAAGTCTCGGTGGGTTACCCGCGGGAGTGGCGGCGTCGCAAGCCCTACACCTGGCTGCGCCAGGTGTTGCCGGATCCTCAGTATGCGCCCGGCTATCTCAACGACTTCGGCGGTCACTTCGTGATCACCCCCGAGATGCGGAAACAGGCGGCGCAGTTCCGGGAACGATTGCGGCAGCGTCAGTCACGATGACGACGCACATGCTGGTGTCGTCGGTGCTGCCGGCGTCCGAGGATCTGGCGTATTCGGAGGTGTACTCCGACCCGCCCGGCTTGGCTCCGTTGCCCGAAGAAGAGCCGTTGATCGCCAAGTCGGTTGCCAAGCGGCGCAACGAGTTCATCACCGTCCGTCACTGCGCCCGGATCGCGCTGGATCAGCTCGGCTTGCCACCGGTGCCGATCCTCAAGGGCGACAAGGGGGAACCGTGCTGGCCCGACGGCGTGGTCGGCAGTCTCACCCACTGCACGGGCTACCGCGGCGCGGTGGTGGGGCGCAGCGCCGCGGTGCGTTCGGTCGGCATCGACGCCGAACCGCACGACGTGTTGCCGAACGGCGTGCTGGACGCGATCACGCTTGAAGAGGAACGCCACGAGATCGCTGCCTTACCCGAGGGCTTGCACTGGGATCGAATCCTGTTTTGCGCCAAGGAGGCAACCTACAAGGCCTGGTTCCCGTTGACCAAGCGTTGGCTGGGTTTCGAGGACGCCCACGTGGTGTTCGATGTCGATCCGGCCGGCAAGGGAGCCGCCGGGGTGTTCGGCGCCAAGATCCTGATCGACGGTGCCGCGCTGTCGGGTCCGCCACTGACCGCGCTGAGGGGCCGTTGGTCGGTCGATCGCGGACTGGTGTTGACCGCGGTCGTGCTATGAACGAAAGCCCTCGGGGGCCTGGTCCGGGAATAGTCGTCATCGACAAGCCGGCCGGAATGACCAGTCACGACGTGGTGGGGCGGTGCCGCCGAATCTTTTCCACCCGCAGGGTGGGACACGCAGGGACGCTGGACCCCATGGCCACCGGCGTGCTGGTGGTCGGGGTCGACCGCGCCACCAAGATCCTCGGCCTGCTGACGGCGGCCTCGAAATCGTATGCCGCCACCGTTCGCCTGGGTCAGACCACTTCCACCGAGGATGCCGAAGGTGAACTGCTGCAGAGTGTCTCGGCTGAGCATGTGACCGGCGAGGCGATCGCGGCTGCGGTCGCCGGGCTGCGCGGTGAGATCGAGCAGGTGCCGTCGGCCGTGAGCGCGATCAAGATCGGCGGGCGTCGTGCCTATCGATTGGTCCGCGAGGGCCGCGAGGTCGACCTCGAGGCCCGACCGGTTCGCATCGACCGGTTCGAGGTGTGCGACGTTCGATCCCACGATCAGCTTGTCGATGTCGACGTCGAAGTCGACTGCTCGTCGGGAACCTACATCCGTGCGCTGGCCCGCGATCTGGGTGCTGCGCTCGATGTCGGCGGGCACCTGACGTCGTTGCGGCGCACCCGCGTTGGCCGCTTTGGCCTGGACCGGGCGCACTCACTGGACGACCTGGCCGAGCAGCCGCGGCTGAGCTTGGCCCTGGACGAGGCGTGCCTGCTGATGTTTCCGCGCCGCGAGTTGTCGGCCGGAGAGGCCGAGGCAGCCGGCAACGGCCGGTCCCTGTCGCCGGCCGGTATCGACGGTGTCTATACCGCCACCGACCCCGATGGCCGGGTGATAGCGCTGCTGTGCGACGAGGGCTCGCGCACCAAGTCGGTGGTGGTGATCCGCCCGGCGACGCTGTAGGAATAGGCTGAGCCGGTATCTAGACGGCCTAGGGCATTTGCCGACCGGCCGTTTCACAAGCCGAAGGGGCGCGCAGTGTCCAATCAGGGGTCCAACAAGGTTTACGTCGTCGGCGTTGGCATGACGAAATTCGAGAAGCCGGGTCGCCGCGAGGGCTGGGACTACCCGGATATGGCGAGGGAGTCGGGGACCAACGCGCTGCAGGATGCGGGTATCGACTACGGCGAGGTCCAGCAGGGTTACGTCGGCTATGTCGCCGGCGATTCAACGTCCGGGCAGCGGGCACTTTACGAGCTCGGCATGACCGGCATTCCGATCGTCAACGTCAACAACAACTGCTCAACGGGCTCGACGGCGCTTTTCTTGGCAGCACAGGCCATCCGCGGCGGTATCGCCGACTGCGCTATCGCGCTCGGCTTCGAGAAGATGCAGCCGGGCTCGCTGAGCGGCGGCGCGCAGGACCGCGAATCGCCGATGGGCAAACACGTCAAGGCGATGGCCGAGATCGACGAGTTTGCCATGCCCGTCGCACCATGGATGTTCGGCGCCGCGGGCCGCGAGCACATGAAGCACTACGGCACCACTGCGGAGCACTTCGCCAAGATCGGCTACAAGAACCACAAGCATTCGGTGAACAATCCCTATGCGCAATTCCAGGAGTCCTACACCCTTGACGACATCCTGGCGTCCCGGATGATCTCCGACCCGCTCACCAAGCTGCAGTGCTCGCCCACATCGGATGGTTCGGGCGCGGCCATCGTGGCCTCGGAGCGCTTCGTCGACAGCCATGGGCTGGCCCGCCAGGCGGTGGAGATCGTCGGCCAGGCCATGACGACGGACTTCACCTCGACTTTCGACGGGAGCGCCAAAAACCTCATCGGCTATGACATGAATGTGCAAGCGGCGCAACGTGTTTACGACCAGTCGGGGCTAGGGCCAGAGGATTTCCAGGTAATCGAACTGCACGACTGCTTCTCGGCCAATGAACTGTTGCTCTACGAAGCCCTTGGCTTGTGTGGCCCGGGCGAGGCGCCCAAGCTGGTCGACAACGGCGACACCACCTACGGCGGGCGCTGGGTGGTCAACCCGTCCGGCGGCCTGATCTCCAAGGGGCACCCGCTCGGCGCCACCGGGCTGGCGCAGTGCGCCGAACTGAGCTGGCAGCTGCGCGGCGCCGCTGACAAGCGTCAGGTCGACAACGTAACCGCCGCTTTGCAACACAACATTGGGTTGGGCGGAGCAGCCGTCGTCACCGCTTACCAGCTGGCCGACCGCTGAGCCGGCGGCCCGGGAAGCGACATGATCGAGTGGTCCGACACCGACCTGATGGTTCGGGATGCCGTTCGGCAGTTCGTCGACAAAGAGATTCGGCCGCATTTGGACGAATTGGAAACGGGCGCAATGTCGCCCTATCCGATCGCGCGCAAGCTGTACAGCCAGTTCGGTCTCGACGTCATGGCCGCCGAGTCGGTCAAGAAGATGCTGGACCGAGAGCGGGCCAAGCTTGGCGAAGCCCAGGAGACCCAAGCCGGTGACGACCAGGACGAAAACGCAGATGGTGCAGGCGGTTTCGGCGGCATTGGGCAGGGATCGATGGTCGCGGTGCTGGTGTCCGAAATCGCCCGGGTCAGTATCGGATTGCTGAGCACCGCGTCGGTCAGCCTCGGGTTGGGCGCGGCGACCATCATGAGCCGCGGGACGCTGGCCCAGAAGGAACGCTGGTTGCCCGAGCTGATGACGCTGGAAAAAATCGCGGCGTGGGCCATCACCGAGCCGGACTCGGGCTCGGACGCGTTCGGCGGCATGAAGACCCACGTCAAGCGCGACGGTGCGGACTACATCCTCAACGGGCAGAAGACATTCATCACCAACGGGCCCTGCGCCGACGTCCTGGTCGTGTACGCCAAACTCGACGACCGCGACCCGTCGGCGGACAAGCGCAACCGGCCGGTGCTCGTCTTCGTGCTCGATTCGGGCATCCCGGGCCTGACGCAGGGCAAGCCATTCAAGAAGATGGGCATGATGTCCTCGCCGACTGGCGAGCTGTTCTTCGACAACGTGCGCCTGAGCCCGGACCGGCTGCTCGGAGAGAACGAACAGCACAACGACGGCGACGGCCGCGACAGCGCCCGCGCCAACTTCGCCGCCGAACGGATCGGGATCGCGATGATGGCACTGGGCATCATCAACGAATGCCACCGGCTGTGCGTGGATTACGCCAAGAGCCGAACGCTGTGGGGCAAGAACATCGGGCAGTTCCAGTTGATCCAGCTCAAGCTCGCCAAAATGGAAATCGCCCGGATGAACGTACAGAACATGGTGTTCCAGATCCTGGAGCGGCAGCGGGCCGGGAAACCGCTGACGCTGGCCGAGGCATCGGCGATCAAGCTGTACTCGTCGGAGGCGGCCACCGACGTTGCGATGGAGGCCGTGCAGCTGTTCGGCGGCAACGGCTATATGGCCGAGTACCGGGTGGAGCAGCTGGCCCGCGACGCCAAGTCATTGATGATCTACGCCGGCAGCAACGAGGTCCAGGTGACCCATATCGCCAAGGGCCTGCTGAGCTAGACCGCCCGGCGCAAGGTGAGCCCAAAGCTCCGGCTAGGCGGTCACCCAGATCGCCCGGGCTGCCGGGCTGCCCAAGTCGACGGTGGCCTCGGCGCCGTCGGCTGATTCGATCGCAACGGAGATCATGCCGGCGAATTCGCGGCGGGTCAGCACCCGCATCCGAGAGTCGAGATTGATCCCGACGCTGGCGAAATAACGCAGCATCTCCGGGTCGGAATCAGAGATTCGGGCCACCGTGCCGGTGTCGCCGTCGCCGCATGCCCACAGCTGACGGGCCAGCGGCGTAGGCACCTGTCCGTCGGAGGCCGGGATCGGGTCGCCATGCGGGTCGCGCTGTGGAAATCCCAGCTTGGCGTCGATACGGGCCACCAACCGGTCCGACACCGCGTGTTCGAGCACCTCGGCCTCGTCGTGGACCTCGTCCCAGCCGTAGCCGAGCTCATTGACCAGGAAAGTCTCCAGCAGCCGATGCCGGCGCACCATCTCCAGCGCCGCTCGTCGCCCCGCCTCGGTCAAGGTCACCGCGCCATACTTCTCGTGGTCCACCAGGCCTTGCTCGGCGAGTTTGCGGATCGACTCCGAGGCCGTGCTGGCGGAGACCCCGATCTTCTGGGCCAGCATCTTGGTGCTGACCTTTTGCGGGGCCCCGTCAGGGGACCACTCCTGGGCATTCCAGATGACCTTCAGGTAGTCCTGGCCAACCGCGGTGAGACCGCCAGGCTCTTCGTCAGCCCTCACAACAGAAAAGTTTAGGCAATTCAAGCGTGATCTGGCGTGCTGCCCGACCCCGGCGGTACCAGCAATCGGTGATCTCGCACCGCGTCGGGCCACCAGGCGCCGTAGGCTTGCGGTCGTGCAGCGGTGGCGGGGCCAAGACGAGATCCCCACGGACTGGGGCAGATGCGTGGTCACCATCGGAGTGTTCGATGGTGTGCACCGTGGTCATGCCGAACTTATCGCGCACGCGGTGAAAGCCGGCCGCACCCGCAACGTGCCGGCCGTGCTGATGACGTTCGACCCACACCCGATGGAAGTGGTCTATCCCGGCAGTCACCCCGCGCAGCTGACGACGCTGACCCGGCGCGCTGAGCTCGTCGAAGAGTTAGGTATCGACGTCTTCCTGGTGATGCCGTTCACGAGCGATTTCATGAAGCTCACCCCGGAGCGCTACGTCCACGAGTTGCTGGTGGAAAACCTGCATGTGGTGGAGGTGGTGGTCGGTGAGAACTTCACCTTCGGCAAGAAGGCCGCCGGCAACGTCGCCACTCTGCGCAAAGCAGGTGAGCGATTCGGCTTCGCGGTGGAGTCGATGTCGCTGCTTTCCGAGCACCACAGCAACGAAACCGTGACGGTCTCCTCCACCTACGTCCGGTCCTGTGTGGACGCCGGCGACATGGTGGCGGCCACCGAGGCGCTGGGGCGCCCGCACCGCGTCGAAGGTGTGGTGGTCCGAGGTCACGGCCGGGGTGCCGAGTTGGGCTTTCCCACCGCGAACGTGGCGCCGCCGATGTATTCGGCCATCCCGGCCGACGGCGTGTACGCCGCCTGGTTCACCGTGCTCGGGCACGGGCCGGTGACGGGCACCGTCGTCCCAGGTGAGCGCTACCAGGCCGCAGTGTCCGTCGGGACCAACCCGACCTTCTCCGGACGCACCCGCACGGTCGAAGCGTTCGTCCTCGACACCACCGCTGACCTGTACGGACAACACGTGGCACTGGATTTCGTCGCACGCATCCGCGGGCAGCGCAAGTTCGACTCGGTGAAGGATCTCGTCGCTGCGATGGACGACGACACCGACCGGGCGCGCGCCCTGCTCTCGGGGGGTTGACCGCGCGCCGACGATTCGAGGCGGGCACCGCTCGGCTGCTAAACTGCCGGACGACATCGGCGCATGCTGCGGTTCGCGGTGGCCGCGCTGTAGAAATCCATGATCGCGGACCAATTGATGGAGATATTTCGTGGCGCTGACAGCCGAGCAAAAGAAGGAAATTCTTAGCCAGTACGGCTTGCATGACACCGACACCGGATCCCCGGAGGCGCAGATCGCGCTGCTGACCAAGCGGATCGCCGACCTGACCGAGCACCTCAAGGTGCACAAGCATGACCACCACTCGCGGCGGGGATTGCTGTTGTTGGTCGGGCGCCGGCGGCGGCTGATCAAGTACGTGTCCCAGATCGATGTCGAGCGGTATCGCTCGCTCATCGAGCGGCTGGGTCTGCGTCGCTGATTCCGGGGTGGCGACGCCGGGCACGTCTCGAGTCCGTCCCGGCAGGCTAAGTCCGCCCGTGTAGAGTGGGAGCGTTCTGGGCCGGACTCGGCCCGAGCAAACGGTGCGGTTCGCGCAGATCCGCGTGCGCCGTTCCAGCGTGTCACGACGGGAGCAGCCCAGTCTGCATCGGGCGGTCTTCGGTAGTGGCTGCCGGGCTCTCCGGATCTGGAGTAGGTCGGCCGCTTCGATCGATGGCCGTAGCCGCATTCAGGCATTGAGCTCTTAGGAGCTCTTGGGCAAGCTCTCAGGGTGACTCGCGGGCCCGTCCGGGCCGTGCGAGTAGTCCTGCGGACCCTCCGGGTTGCGCGTGACGACGCGAAAAAGCTGAATAACCCAGAGAGGCCGTACGGACAACGTTATGTCTGTAGCTGAAATTGAACAGGGCGTCTTCGAGGCGACCGCCATTATCGACAACGGGAGCTTCGGCACCCGGAGCGTCCGTTTCGAGACCGGTCGGTTGGCCTTGCAGGCCGCCGGCGCCGTCGTCGCTTACCTGGACGACGAAAACATGCTGCTGTCGGCGACGACCGCCAGCAAGGCTCCCAAGGAGCATTTCGACTTCTTCCCGCTGACGGTCGACGTCGAGGAGCGGATGTACGCCGCCGGCCGCATTCCCGGTTCCTTCTTCCGTCGCGAGGGCCGGCCCTCCACGGACGCGATCCTGACCTGCCGGCTCATCGACCGCCCGCTGCGGCCGTCGTTCATCTCCGGCCTGCGCAACGAGATCCAGGTCGTGGTGACGATCCTGAGCCTGGACCCCAACGACCTGTACGACGTGCTGGCGATCAACGCCGCGTCGGCCTCCACCCAGCTGAGCGGTCTGCCGTTCTCCGGCCCCATCGGGGGCGTGCGGGTAGCGCTGATCGACGGCACCTGGGTTGCCTTCCCCACCGTCGAGCAGCTCGAGGGGGCTGTGTTCGACATGGTGGTGGCCGGTCGCATCGTCGGCACTGACGCCGACGGCAAGCCCGACGTCGCCATCATGATGGTCGAGGCCGAGGCCACCGAAAAGGTCATCGAGCTCGTCGAGGGCGGCGCCCAGGCGCCGACGGAAACTGTTGTGGCTGAAGGCCTGGAGGCCGCCAAGCCGTTCATCGCGGCGCTGTGCACCGCTCAGCAGGAGCTGGCCGACGCCGCCGCCAAACCCACCGGTGAGTACCCGACGTTCCCGGACTACGGCGACGACGTGTACTACTCGGTGTCCTCGGTGGCCACCGACGAGCTGGCCGCCGCGCTGACCATCGGCGGCAAGGCCGAGCGCGACCAGCGCACCGACGAGCTCAAGGCCCAGGTTCGCGAGCGGCTCGCCGAAACCTACCCGGGTCGCGAGAAGGAAGTCAGCGCCGCGTTCAGCTCGCTGACCAAGAAGCTGGTCCGGCAGCGCATCCTGACCGATCATTTCCGCATCGACGGCCGGAGCCTCACCGACATCCGTCCGTTGTCGGCCGAGGTCGGCGTCCTGCCCCGGGTGCACGGCAGCGCGCTGTTCGAGCGCGGCGAGACCCAGATCCTGGGCGTCACCACGCTGGACATGGTCAAGATGGCCCAGCAGATCGACTCGCTGGGGCCCGAAACGTCCAAGCGCTACATGCATCACTACAACTTCCCGCCGTTCTCCACCGGCGAGACCGGCCGGGTCGGCTCGCCCAAGCGGCGCGAGATCGGGCACGGCGCGCTCGCCGAGCGGGCTTTGATGCCGGTGCTGCCCAGCGTCGCGGAATTCCCGTACGCCATCCGCCAGGTGTCCGAGGCGCTGAGCTCCAACGGCTCGACGTCGATGGGCTCGGTCTGCGCGTCCACGCTGGCGCTGCTGAACGCCGGGGTGCCGCTGAAGGCGCCGGTGGCCGGCATCGCGATGGGACTCGTCTCCGACGATGTCGAGGCCGACGGTCGCACCGAGCGTCGCTTCGTCACCCTGACCGACATCCTGGGCGCCGAGGACGCGTTCGGCGACATGGACTTCAAGTGCGCGGGCACCAAGGACTTCGTCACCGCGCTGCAGCTGGACACCAAGCTGGACGGCATTCCCTCCCAGATTCTGGCAGGT